>JAVXPO010000030.1:17493-24024 GCA_036644695.1 Akkermansia sp.
AAGAAGCTCAAAATTTACATTTTATATAAATTCTAAGCTTGTAATGTAATTAATATAGAGTTGCTAGTCTAACCTTCTTCGTCGTCACCATGATTGAGGATGAAGTTAAGGTCGCTTAGGTCAAGACTTGATGCGAATCCTTCATCTCCGAGTACATTGGCAACCAATTGGTTTTTCTGATGTTGGAGGATTCTGATTTTTTCTTCTACAGAATCACGAGTTAAGAGACGATAAGCGATTACCTTATTCTTTTGTCCAATACGGTGCGTTCTATCGATTGCTTGGCTTTCAACAGCAGGGTTCCACCATGGGTCATACAAGATAACGTAAGAGGCAGAGGTGAGGTTCAACCCAGCACCACCAGCTTTCAGTGAAAGGAGGAAGACGGAAGGATCACGAGTAGTTTGGAATTTTTCAATTTCTCCTTTTCGATCTTTTGTTTGCCCCGTGAGATAATTTAACGGACGAGATTCGGACTCAAGTCTGCTCTTGATGATTTCAAGCATTGAAACAAATTGAGAGAAGACAAGAACCTTGTGACCTTCCTCACGAAGTTGATCCAATAGATAAAAGAGAGCGTTGAGCTTAGCACTTTCTTCCTTTGCATATTTCGGATCAATCAAGCCTGGGTGGCAACAGATTTGACGTAATCTCATCAAGCCTTGTAGAATAGCAAAGCTGTTCTTTTTGACGGACTCATCAGAGTTGATGCCAAGCAATGCTTTTTGGATGCGTCGCAATTCTGCTTTATAGAGTTGATTTTGGATGCCCTCCATTTTGGCAAATACTTCTTCTTCCGTACGGGGCGGTAAATCTTTTGCCACTTGAGATTTGGTACGACGCAGGAGGAAGGGTTTTAACCGTGCGGCAAGACGCGCCTGACTTTGTGAGTCTTTCCTCTTATCAAAGCGTTTTTTAAAGTATGAGCGTGATCCAAGAACTCCTGGCATTGAGAATGCCATGAGAGACCACATATCCAGCAATCTGTTTTCGATAGGTGTACCAGAGAGGACGAGTCGGTTAAAGGAGGTGATGTCTCTGGCTGCTTTTGCTGCCTTAGAATCAGGGTTTTTAATTTGTTGTCCTTCATCCAAAATAACGGATAGCCATTTAATGGTATTGAGGTTTTCTCCACAAACACGCAACTGTGCGTAGTTGACGACAACCATGTCATAATTCGCCATAATGTCCTCTACAACTGCTTGGTCTTTGCTTCGAATGACTAAGACGCGAATATTGGGAGCAAATTTTTCAGTTTCTCCAGCCCATACGTCTAAGACGGATTTTGGACAAACAATCAACACGGGGGGCACGGGAGCTGCTTTTTTCTTGCCCTTCATGCGAGTAATATAGTCTTGTTTTAACCACAAGACATAGGTAATTGATTGAATCGTTTTACCTAAGCCCATGTCATCGGCAAGAATACCGCCAAAGCCATTCGTGGCAAGATACGCTAGGAAGTGGAACCCCTCGACTTGGTAAGGTCGTAAATCTGCCTTTAGCTCCGCAGGTACGTCAGGGCGAACATCGATTTTAATCTCGGCAGTACGGTCTTTAATACGTTTCCATGCCTTCGGGTCAAAGACTTCTGCCGCTTTGGGATCAGCCAATTGCATGGCGTGCATGCGGTGCGTTTCCCCAGAAAGGTCAAAAGGATCAAGACCTAAACGAGTAACGGCATCGCGTTGCTCGTTGTCGAGTTTGATCTCAAGACGCATCCATCCGCCATCATCCATGCGAACGTATCCGCCTCTAGCGGCAACCAATGAACGAATCTGCTCTTTACTTAATTGGACCCCCTCAACATCAATGACAATACGTAGGTCAAACCAGTCAATTTCTTGATTGACGACCTCAAAGCGTATGGCGGCTGCAACTGGATCAGACAAGAGCGTTTGTAGCTTATCATCCATCTCAACTTTCAGGTCATCAGGAAGATTTTTCGCCCACTCCGCAAATTTCTCAGGGAATTGTTTCGTGACGCGCGCCTTGAATGCCTCAACTTGAGGATCATACGAGAATCCCATTTCTTCAAGTAATTCAGGGATGGGATAGAGATGTTCACGGATAAAACGGAGCAAATCCTTATTGTGCATTTGCTCTTGGTGGATGACTTCCCATCCGTCTTTACCCATTTTTTCAACTCGATATCCATTCGTATCTTGAGAGGTTACTTCACAAAGGACGTGTTCTGTATCGACTGAGGTAAGCCCTCGGACAATTTTCATATCCAAACTACCCTTGAGTTCAATATCAACCACGCGCTCTTCCATACTACTGGGCAGAGTTGCACCAATTTTACGGAGAAACTCGACCCCCTCAAGGCTATCAATTACTTGCTTGGGTATCGTATATCTGGGTTCGACTTCGGTCGTTTCTAGCCAACGTGGGGGGCCAGGGAAAACGGTTTCGTCAGATTGATAAAGTTCTCTTAATCCTGGCAACTGCCTCACCGAGTGAGATACATTCATGCCACTCGCAGTCACGAGTTGTAGCGCAAAAGCATCAGGAACAATAGGATCATCCATGCAAACCCAACGGAGAGGCTCCTCAACAACCTTAAAATAATTATCATCAAGATTGACCAGATAGCCCTTTAATGCAGGTTGATGAAAGAGTTTATTCATCAAAGAACAGGCAACTTCCTGGTCAAGATCAAGCGTTAACACCCCTTCTTGTTCGACATATTCATCAAGAACCATCAAAAGCAATTCACTTTGGGCGTCCATGCGCAATGCCGATTTATGGAACTGATTCAAGATATGGTCCAATTCGGATTTTTCACGAATTGGTGTCCATTCTTGTCTAAGATTGCCTCGATACTCAAAATGCCCCTCATTAATCGTCGAGACGAGACGTAGGTGCATATCTGTACGAGGCGGTTGAGGGGGGCGCTCATTAACGGACTGTATCCGATCGTACCATGTACCGACTTCTCGATCTTGTTCCCATTCTCGGATTTTTCGCTGAATCTTCTCAAGATTAGTAATTACCTCCATGAATTCAGGATACGGCAAGCGCCTCTTGGTAAACGCATAAGCAATATAGTTCCAGAATTCAATAATATTAACAGGGATCACTGGCCACAACTCTAAGGGTTCGTAGGTTGTAATCTCCCAACGAGGATTTAACCGAACCATATCATGGTCGTGGATTTCTTGCTCAATGGCGAAACGGCGATATCGTTTCTCCAACTTTGTTACATATTCGGATTCTTTATCGTCAAGATCTCGCCCCATCTTCTCTTCTAAAATCTCAAGAAGAGGAATATCATTCATTTCATTGGGCGATTCAGGTAAATCTTGACCACGGTACATGCGCTCCATCATGGTCGCATACATGGCGGCGCCAGCAAGATCAGCATCCTCTGTAGAACAAGAGCCATACCATCTATTCCCCTGCAATCTCAAGCTAACACGGTGAATCCCATGCGTGTCTTCAACACGACCTTGGATAAAGAGATGATTCCCAAAAATCTGGGTTACTGCTCCGTCTTTTTGTAGTTTTTCTCCACGAACTCTCACCTCTTCAGAAAATGCATTGAGAAAATTGAGAGTTGCCCGATCCGGATTTAATGCCATGCTCATTGCAAATATGAATCAAAATTAGTTGTTTACCCACGAAAAACAGTCCTCCGTGAGCAAAATATTGTTTATGCCTCTAACTCTCTCACAGGTTGCTCCGTTTTTCAACATTTCTCTGAAAAAATAGCTAAAAGAAAATTTAAATAATTACCAATATGCTTTCAATGAGCGACTTATGAATAAAATAATATTTACGATTATTTTCCCTATTTACTTTTTCTCATCTTAATTCATTAAAAGACGGACTACATCCTTGACACTGAGGTTAGAAATCCCCTTTGTATCTTCGAGAAGATATGACAAACGATCCCCTACTTCAACTCCTGTCAACACAGGCTCGTCTCACCGACAAAGAGCTGTCTGAACGACTAAGCATCACCGAGCAAGAAGCAACTGAACAAAGACTTGCCTTGGAACGTAACGGACACATCGTCGGTTATCAGGCAATTATCAACGATGGAGAAGAGCATGATATCGGGGTTTCTGCCTTTATTGAGGTAAAAGTTACCCCTGAACGAGAAGGAGGCTTTGACCGTCTTGCCACACGAATTGCTCGATTTGATGAAGTTTCTTCCTGCTATCTTGCAAGCGGAGGCTTTGACTTATTAATCATCATTGAGGGAAAAGATATCAGAGAAATTGCCAACTTTGTCTCTGAAAAGCTCTCAACTCTCGACGGGATTTTATCAACCTCGACCCATTTTCACTTAAAAACCTATAAGAAAAATGGATGTCTTTTTGATATCCCAACTCAAGATGAACGACTAATCGTCTCTCCTTGATTGGCATTCTTCGCTCATCTCTTTATCTTATACTTTTAGGTTTTTATGGACTGGAATAATAAAATTGCTTCTCAAATCTCGTCTATCCCACGCTCTGGGATTAGAGAATTCTTTGACCTCGTTACGGGGAGAAAAGATATTATATCCCTCGGTGTTGGCGAACCAGATTTCGTCACGCCTTGGAATATCCGAGAAGCCGCTATCTACTCCCTGGAAAAGGGGCATACAACTTACACATCAAACTACGGATTAGAGACACTACGTCGCAAAATCGTCCATTACGTTGATGACTTTTTTCATGTTTCGTATCATCCGTTAAAAGAAGTCCTCGTCACGGTTGGGGTCAGTGAGGCCTTGGATCTCGCATTGAGAGCCATCCTTAACCCTGGCGATGAAGTACTCTATCATGAGCCCTGTTATGTATCCTACTCACCTAGCGTCACCATGGCTCACGGGACAAGCAAAGCTATCCCCACTACTAAAAAAGACCTTTTTGCACTCAACCCTATCGCATTAGAAGCTGCCATTGGACCTAAGACCAAGGCACTCATGCTTAATTTCCCGACAAACCCGACGGGTGCTATCGCTCCGATTGAAACTCTCCAAGCAATTGCTCAAATTTGCATCAAGCACGACCTCATCGTCATTACTGATGAAATTTATAGTGAACTTCGTTACGATGACATCCCCCATACGAGTATTGCCTCTCTGGAGGGAATGAAAGAGCGTACGATTCTCCTCCATGGCTTCTCCAAAGCATTTGCCATGACAGGCTTCCGTCTCGGGTATGCCTGCGGACCAGAGCCTATCATCTCTGCAATGATGAAAATCCACCAATACTCGATGCTTTGCGCTCCCATCACTTCGCAAGAAGCAGCCATCGAAGCCTTAGAGCATGGTATCCCTCACATGATAAAAATGAGAGAAAGTTACCGTCAACGCCGCAACTTCCTCGTGGAGAGACTCAATGAAATAGGAATGGATTGCCACCTGCCAGGCGGAGCCTTTTATGTTTTTCCTGATATTTCAAAATTTGGACTGACGAGTAAAGAATTTGCGACGCGCCTCCTCATGGAAGAACAAGTAGCAGCAGTCCCAGGTAATGCATTTGGTCCCAGCGGTGAAGGCTTTTTAAGATGTTGTTATGCTACCGCCTTTGATCAAATCAAAGAGGCCTGTATTCGCATGGAGCGTTTTGTCGGCAAATTGAATCACCCTTAAACATTGACACCAATGAGTAAAAATCAACAATCCCTCAACACGCGAAAAACATATTCTTATGTCGCCCCGTTTGTTGTTTTCATGGGATTTATGCTCATTTTGCAAATGGTTCTCCCCGCATGGAGCTGGGATCATCCATCTGCCCCATGGTGGCAGAGATATCCAGCGCAATGGCTCTACCCATTGCAGACACTTACGTGTCTTACGCTCATCATCCTATGTAGAAAAAATATTCATTGGGATTGGAAATGGAGACCTAGTCTTTTAGGTGTCTTATTTGGTGGCATTGGTATCCTCTTTTGGCTTTTACCTGTTATCGTTGCCGATAGACTCTCTCCCAACCTGAATGAATATTTTGGGACACCATCATGGCCTTGGTATAAATATATTTTAGGAATTGATTATAGATTGGAGGGCTTCAACCCCTCTGATGCCTTTACTCAAGGCTCCTTCCCTTGGGGCACCTCTCTTGTTATGCGCTTCATTCGAGCTGTCGTCGTCGTCGCCATTGTCGAAGAATTATTTTGGAGGGGATATCTCATGCGCTTGCTCGTCAACCCTGATCACCCATGGAAAGTCCCATTTGGAACGCATTCGTGGAGTGCTTATTGGATCACGACACTCTGCTTTGTCGTCGTTCATAACCCTGTAGACTACTTAGCCGCATTCGTTTATGGAACGCTAGCCTATATCTTGGCGGTCAGCACTAAAAATCTAACGGCAACTATCATCATGCATGCTACAGCCAATCTTATCTTAGGATGGTCAGCCATGGCTTGGCAAAAATTTGGACTTTGGTAATTATATCATGACTGAACGAGAAGCCATCGATATCCTGTGGGAATACCATCATGTCAATCACCAACTAGCCCCAGCTGACATCATTTTCGTCTTGGGTAGTAATGATCCTCGTATTGCAGAATATGCAGCCGAGCTTTACCACA
>JAVXPO010000031.1:0-23604 GCA_036644695.1 Akkermansia sp.
ATGATACCCAGTAACTGACCGCATATTAACCTAGAAAACCTATATAAAACAAGGGGAAAGCGGTCACTTACCGCATATAAAAGTGGCGGAGAGAGTGGGATTCGAACCCACGGTACGGTCACCCGTACGTTCGATTTCGAGTCGAGTGCCTTAGACCAGCTCAGCCATCTCTCCGTAAAAAACCTGCACTCTTCTACACGATCGCCATAAGTCTGTAAAGACAAGAATTTGAAATGGCAGGAATAACGGCACACCTATCCTAAATAAAAATTTTGAAAGAGGGTTAATCTCAACCCTGTGACATTTTTTGTAGTGGGATGGGGTCTGAGGCAGAACGTGTTGCGTTAACGAAGCAAAGAGGAGTGTTGCATCAGATCCCCACCTGACCCCAGGAAGGAGGCGGGCTCAACGCAGGGTAATTTGTCAATTGGTAACGTTGGAGCGTGGCAAGGGCAAAATAAGACGGCGATGAAAACGGGACAGGTATGAAATAACGGATGCAATTTTAATTATCGTCTTGGGCTAGCTAAAGGTCCTAGCTGTGCTTCTCCTTCAAACTTTTGAGTTTTATTCCATGGGAGTTGTGATTTTGTGCTTCCATCGGGGGGACGAGGGACTCTCTCTTTCTCTTCAGACGGATTATTCATGATAAAACTGCAAGAGCAGAGCGTGCAGGTCAACATCCCTGCTAAAAGGAGAAAAGAAGTATGTTTCATTGTTATCAATCTTATTTCGGAAATTCAGAACCTTATTACTAGCTCAATCGTTCTGCATAAGCTATCACTTCATTTTTATCTCCGCAAGGCAAATCCTGCTCTCGCTTTTTTCAATTGTTGAAGGAATCCATCTCGTCGTTTCTTTATTATACCACTTGCTATTTGAATGTACCCATTAAGTACGATCCAATAATATCGCACCCTGCCCGATAACAAGCTCCACTTGACATAAAAAACCCGCTTATCCTTTCGGATAAACGGGATAAATAGAAGATTTAATATTTCGATTAAGCTTTGGGATTCAAGAGAATTACTCGGTCACCAGGTTCGACGCGATTGCCAGCAGCAAGGCTATTGGGGATTACATCTGCGATTGTCTGGCGTTTTTCCAAAGAAGAGATTTTCAACTTGGCAATACTGCGACCTTGACGAGTAACTAAAAGGATTGCATCGGGCGTCAGTTTATTGGAGTCACCAGCATTTACGACGACAAAGCCCCATTCTGGGTCAACTTGGACAACAGAGAATTCTTTGCTGTTGATTTTAGATTGATCGCGGAACTCTTTTTGATCTTTTTGCAAATTGTTCAAGACGATCTCTTCAGCACTAACCTTTTTGGTGCTAGCCATGAGTAAAGTTTCTACTTCTTCAATTTGTGTTTTGAGATCGTCATTGCTCTTTTTCATCTCAGCAACCATATCGACGAGTTCCTGAGGGTCACTGATGTTGTACTGTGCGAGTTCATCCATCAATTTTTGGATTTCAGCACGTTTTTCATCATTTCCCTTAGTCGTTACGACAAGTTTATCAGATAATTCCTTATTTTTCTGAGATTCCGTTTTAACGAGAGCCTGATTTTCACTACGCTTGGTGAGCCATGATTCCATTTGTTTGGTCATGTCTTCAAGTGAGGATTCCGTTTCGTGCAAAACATTGGTGCGGACGATATTCTCAGCACGAAGTTCTTGTTTGTGATTGATCATTGCTTCGTAAGCAGATTTTTGCTCAAGAGACAAATAAATACCAGCACCACCAGCTAGGATTAGAAGGATAAGAAGAGTAATTTTCATAAGAATGAAGATAAAAGAGAGGCTAAAAAGATTTATTCAGGACGAACGGCAACAACACGGTCACCAGGGATGATTCGTTCCCCTTCGACAAGGGTTAGTGGGATTACATCTGCGGCAGCCTTATTGGGCTCCACATTGCTTACATTAAGCTCAGCAACTTTAGTGTCACCACGCATCACAGCGAGGCGAGAGCCAAGGACAATCCCAGCATTTGCACCGCCATTGAGCACGAGGAAGCCCCAAGTATCATAAACATTACGCACTGAGGTATTAAGGGTAGGAGGCGAAATCCGCGCTCTCTGATCTGCTGCAAGCTTGTTCAAATCTGCCGCTCCCTTGACTAATTGCTCACTACGAACAGTAAGGGATTCTTGCCGAGATTTTTTGTTGGCTAAATCTTCAGTCATCCCCGCATTCTCTTTTTTGAGAGATTCGATTTCTCCTGCAATATCAGAGAGATTTTTACCTTCAAACTTTTTATTCAGATCCGCCAATTGATTGGTTACGGTAGTGAGCTCTTCAACCTTAGGGGCAATATCAGCGTCGAGCTTGGTATTTGATTCCTGTAAGGCAAGTAACTCTTGACTCAAGGCATCGCTATCTGCCTTGTACGTATTTTTCTTTTGGGTTGTCTCCGCCAGCTTTTGCTCTGTGCTAGACACATAGCTATTTGTCGTATCAAGTTCTGTTTGGGCTTGATCTCTCACAGCGGTTTCCTGCTTAAGGGCTCCCATATTCTGATAGGCAAAAACGCCAGCAGCTAGCATCAGAATCACCGCAGCAATTGTAATTTTACTCCACATAAAAAAGGTTAGTCGATTTGGTTAACTCGTTAGAATGTGTCATGATGCTTATCTCATTTCAACCTCAAAATGCATTTGGGCCATTTTTTCTTTCCGCCCAACGGCAATTCTCTCTCATAATTATGAACATAATTATCTATTGTTAAGCGATTTATGTATAAATAGATAAAAATTTTACTTCGGGTTCACTTTTTCATAAAGAGTTCATTTTTCTTATCATTTTTTTTGCAATACCCGAAAAATCGCTCAAAATAGTTCTTCTTTTTGACATCATTTTGAACGATTTAATTCTCTCTCACGATCGCATTGTCTTCAATGGGAACCCCAGAGTCATCTCAAGCATTTCCTCATAAAACACCTAGTATTGACTCAATTACGCGCAATTTCCTTTTCATACGCGCCTTGATATTGTAGTGTTTGAAACCGTGAGCTATCAGGTTTTTGCCAGAAAATATCGTCCCTTAACATTCAATGACGTAATCGGTCAGGATCATGTCATTCAGACCCTACGTCATGCCATTGAACAAAATAGATTGGCACACGCCTATCTATTCGTAGGTCCGCGTGGTACAGGGAAAACCTCTACAGCGCGCATTTTTGCAAAAGCCCTCAATTGTACAGGCGGACCTAAAGTTGATTTTGATCCTAACGAGGATATTTGTAGAGAGATAGCTGAGGGGCGCAGTCTCGATGTTTTAGAAATTGATGGTGCCTCGAATCGAGGCATCGACAATATTCGTGACCTTCGCGACAATGTGAGATTCGCCCCTTCTTCAGGAACGTTTCGTATCGTCTATATTGACGAAGTTCACATGCTGACTAAAGAATCCTTTAACGCTCTTTTAAAGACACTTGAGGAGCCTCCCCCTCACGTTAAATTCATCTTTGCTACGACAGAGCCACATAAGATACTCCCAACGATTCTCTCGCGTTGTCAACGATTTGACCTCAGACCCATCCCGACAGAGACCATTGCCACTCATCTCCTCCATATTGCTAAGCTAGAGGGCGTAGCACTCAGCGACGAGGCAGCCTTTGCAGTTGCTAAAGCAGCAGACGGGGGCATGCGCGATGCTCAATCAATGCTCGACCAGCTCGTCTCATTTTGTGGGACAACTATTGATGAGACCCAAGTCCTCGATATTTTTGGCATTACCTCAAGAGAAACAGTCTCTACCGTTTTAACTCACATTCTCAGCAAAGACCTCCCCTCCCTCCTCCATCTCATTCATGAGCAAGCTGAAGCAGGGCGCGATATGGGACAGCTCTTATCAGAGATTATCTCGTCCGTTCGTGAGATACTCGTTGCCAAAGTAGATCCGACAGCCACTCTTGAGTCAATTCCTCATGAGCATCTCGTACGCATGGGGGATCTTCTCAATAAAACGAGAACAGACAAAATTCTGCGTCTCGTCGAGGTTCTTTCGGAGACTGAGGATAAAATGCGTTGGTCATCCAATAAGCGACTCCACTTAGAAATGGGGTTAATTAAAGCCGTCCATGCCTTAGCAGAGGCAAGCATTAGCGATATCATCAAAGCGATTGAGGGAGCACCATTAACTACTGGTTCACCAGAGATCCAATATACGCCCCCTACTCAAGTAATTATAGCATCGACTCCATCGATACCAGTCGCCACTACAGCGCCAGTCACCCCACCTCCAGCAAATCCCCCTGCGCCCGATACCTTTGGGGCAGAAGACGCCATCCCAAGCTTTACGACGACGCCCATTTCCTCGCTTTCTACTCCCCCCTCTCCTCTTGTAGTAGAAGGGGTGCCTGCTCTAGCAAAGGAAAAGCAAGAGATAGATGAGAAGGAGAGCACAATTAAGGCTACTGAAACAGAGGTAGAGGTAAAAGCACCAGATACGACTCTATTCGCATCGATTCCAGGAACTAGCTCAGAGCCAGAACAAGCGAGCCCCCCCCCAGCTCTGCCTCAAGTTGACACCACTCCTATCCCTTCGGCTTCTCCGACATCGCGCCCTCTCATGGCGATCTCGTCTGACCCCGTCCGTCTGGAGCCCATCCCTACCATCCTTGATGAGCAAGGAGACGAGACACAGCAACCTCCAGAAGAGCCCACTCCCGTTGACACACTGACCGCCAGCTTCACCGATACTCTTTTCTCACCTCCTGTTGAGATTGCTACAGTTATCACGGATGAGCCGACAGAGCATATTGAGGCAACATCTTGGCAACAAATCATCGACTCGATCGCCAAAAGATTCCCTATAAAAGCCGAATTTATCCGACATTCGCAGTTCATGAGACAAGAAGGCATCAACTACATTGTTGCCGTCCACTCCAGCGACACTCAAGCACGAGACACACTTATCCATCCCCAATTCAAGACAAAAGTAGAAGAGATACTCTCCGCAAACTTAGGATTTGCTGTCACCTTGGTGGTTAAAATAAGCGATCACATCCCGCCTCCCCCTGAAGAAGAGCTTGAGCCCCTCCCCGAGCCAAAGAAAAAGCCAATCCATCCCTTCGTTTCATCAAAAAAAGAATCCTCTCAGCAACCAACACCCGCAGAAGCACCGATATCACCAACGGCACCAAAAAAAGATGGACCTAATTTTTACGAAGACCCCTTCATCTTACAAGCCCTAGAAGCCTTTAAGGCCAGAATCATTAAATAAAACAACACACACATCATCCAATATCATTATGAACATCATGAAACTCATGAAGCAGGCTCAGCAAATGCAAGCAGGTCTCGCATCAGCACAAGAAAAATTAGCCTCCCAAACCGTCGATACCGAAGGAGCTGGTGGCAAAATCAAAGTCACCGCCACCTGTGATGGAGCCATTACCTCCCTCACCATCGATCCAAGCATCCTCGACCCAAATGATGCAGAGTTCCTCCAAGACATCATCCTCCAAACCATCAATGCAGCTATCCTAAAAGGCAAAGAAACCTCTGCGGCTGAAATGAAAAAATTAACGGGAGGCATGGATCTCCCTGCTGGCATGGGGCTCTAATATCATAACAGGGTGACAAGCCCCCCCTTGTCACCCGTCCTGCTCTCTCATCACTCTCCGCTCATTCTATACCCTCTGTGAAATTGCATCGCTCAGCAAATAACAATGATAGCCTCCCCCCAGTCCGATCACACTGCGGGAGAGTCATGGCATTATTCTCTTTTTGCACTCTTCTCATTTTCATTGTTCTTTACGTCAAAGGTATCAATCAAACAGCACTCCTCTCCATCTATCCTCTCTGGCTTTGGGCATTGTTCCTAAGCCTCCCTGCCCTTTTTGCCTGGATCCTATTCAAAACGAGACTTGGCTTGATTCTTTTTACAACATGGACACTTTTTGCCGTGCTCACGGCCGACTTTATTCCTCCCGTCTCTCGATCAGGAATGACTGCTTACAAGCTCCCTCTCTCTCCTGGCATCAAATACTGGCGTATCATGACGCTGGATTGCTCTAACCTAGATGCCATCCCTGTTGGTCAAATAGCTAAGCTCAATACAGACCTCCTCTTTTTACAAGGGAGCAATGACCCCAATAAAACAATCTCCTTTGCGATCAAAACCTTTGGTCCTCAAGCCCAAGTTCGCCAAATGGGCACTTGTGCCATCATTGCAGCCAACGGACAAATGGGCAACGCTTGGAGCATCCCCAACACCGATGGCTTCATTGTCGATTGGATACCCTTGCGCTCATCACTCCCCATCCGTCTCGTCAACATATCACTCGCGGCAGCGGACAACATCTCGACCAACTTCCTACGTCCCTCCTCTTGGCAATACTATGCTCAACTGAGAGCATACCACAACACGCAACTCCTCAGTATCCTCAACACGCTCAAAACCATGGGAACCCAATACGGTGAGCTCCCCGTCATCCTTGCAGGCAATTTTAATGCGGAGCCAAGCTCTCCCATCTTCCGACTTTTGGATAAAACATTTGTCGATGCCTACATTGAGCGAGGCACGGGGTATGGAGCCACCACTCCGACAAATTTCCCCATATTGCGGCATGATCGCATCTTCTCAACCGCACCCCTTGCCCCCTCATCGGCAAAAACCGTCAAAATTTCAGGCACCAACCACCGAGCAGTCATCGCCGATATGACAAAAGACTAATTCGTTTTTAGTCCATAAAAAACCCTTATTCTAAAAAGAATAAGGGTTTTTAAAATGGTAGGCCCGGTAGGGTTCGAACCTACGACCAAGGGATTATGAGTCCCCTGCTCTAACCGCTGAGCTACGAGCCCTTTTGAGGCGTGAGGAGTTTTAACAGATTAAAAGGTCAGACGGAAGCCGAATTTTTGTCTTTTATCTCAATTCGTCCACTTTTTTGACCATAGGCATCCATTTCAAAGATCCATATTAGGATCTTTCCACGAGATATTATAGCCTTTAGCGTAATTGAAAAGATGTTTATGGAGATACTCAAAGTACTCTTCTCGTTGAGCCAAAGTCAATTTATTCCATATTCCTACATTAAGTGCTCTAGCAACTTTTTGCATCATAGCAAGGGTTAAGGTGCGCCCCTGACGAGCTCTCTGTACTTGTTTATGCGTGAGTTGCTCTGTCGATATATTAACAAGATCATGGTTCGTTAGCCCCCAATACTGCATGATCGTACTCAACGGTTGTTCTCCATGATTGCGGTCGGATATCACTGTGGCGTCTTCCATGCACGATGGTGTGCCTTAAATTCGAGAACGACGCAACCATAAAAAAGGCTCAAGAGCTCAAAAAGAACACATTTTGTCAAAGAAGCTCCCTCAGGCTCCTCAAATTCCTTAAAGATACACGTTATAATCCCACTCCGCCAACACGGCGACGTAAAGCGACGGGCTCACCCAATATCTCGTGATAGAGAATAGCAGATTTGATCATATCGGCATTTCTCAAACTATTTCTTAGAGAGGATTGATTGACGAGACACCCCTTTGATATGGCAATGGGTAAAGAATAAGAGGTAGGGGTAACAGCTATGGGTGAAGCTTGAGAGACAGATTTCCCTACCCGTAGCTTATTCAAAGCGACAAGCTCCTCATCAGACAAAGATGCCATCTCTTGCCCTGCCGTCGTGGTTGGATTTTTCATCTTTCGCAAAATTGCTTCGGCATCAGCCTCGCTGTGCACGCTTAGATCAACTGGCCGTTGACCTGATTGCCCTAATTGCCCTGTTTGGTAAGTAATCTCCGATTCCTGACGACGAGGCATGGGCGGAATCGGTGAGACAGAGGGTGGCTCGTAGCTAGACGCTGGCGCCATCGTGGTAGCAGGTGCCCCTGTAGCCCTGTGTCCGCGTTTAATATCTTCAATAATTTGTCTCACCTTACGCTCATGCGCTGACTCCTCACTAGAGGCATCCTCATCACTTGCATTCGCTTTTTTGAGCCATTCTCGCACGGCACTAAAAATAAAGCCCCCCAAGATAATAACGATCCAAATTAAGGAACCGCCATCAATATCAGCAAGAACGGATAAAATAGAGGACATCATAAAAAAGCAAACTCCCTGAACTAGTATTTGATATTTCCTAGTTCAGGGAGAGATTCGAATTATTGCTGAAGAGTGGACGAGCCAGTTTGAGGACCAGCGATTGATTCACGCATTTTTGTATCTGCAATCACATTTTGATAGCGAGCATAATCCAATACGCCTAAATTACCATTGCGAAAGGCCTCGGCGATTGCCATAGGTATGGAGGCTTCAGCTTCAACTACCTTTGCGCGCATTTCCTGCGTTCTTGCAGACATTTCTTGTTCTGTTGCAACTGCTGCCGCACGACGAACCTCTGCCTTAGCTTGGGCAATCTGTTTATCTGCCTCTGCCTGTTCAGTTTGGAGACGAGCACCAACGTTACCTGCAACATCGACATCGGCAATATCAATAGAGAGTACCTCAAATGCAGTCGAGGCATCAACCCCTTTATCAAGCACCTTTTTCGAGATCAACTCAGGCTTTTCCAAAACATCCTTGTACGAAGGAGAAGAGCCAACAGCAGAGACAATCCCTTCCCCCACACGAGCAACAACAGTTTCTTCTGTCGCACCACCAACGAATAAATCTAAGTTTGTGCGCACCGTCACACGGGCTCGCACGGCAACAGCAATACCGTCACGCGCAACAGCCGTCAATCTCGCTTGTCCTGCTGCTGGATTCGGGCAATCAATAACGCGTGGGTTAATCGAGGTTCTTACCGCTTCAAGCACCGTCTTTGAGGTACCCTTTACCGCGAGGTCAATCGCGCAAGCGCGATCAAATGTCAATGGGATACCAGCTTTTGCCGCAGCAATGAGAGACAACACACAATCGACAATGTCACCACCTGCCAAAAAATGAGCTTCTAACTGATCAGATGAAACATCTAAACCTGCCTTACCTGCCGTAATACGGGAATCTACGACCAAAGGATAGGGTACCTTCCTCAACCACATCCCCAGCATATTTGCCATGGTAACAGGAGCTTTTGCCAAACGAGCACGGAGCCAAGTTTTAAAAAACTTAGCAATCACGGTACAAATGACCAAGACAAAAATAATCGCAACAAAAGAAACGATCACAATAAGAGCGGTAGGAATACTTGCCAGTAGCATAATACTTTTTTAATACCATATCTCGACCCTATTCGTAAAGATCAATCAGAAAAATCTTGAAAAGAGGTTAGTCTCAAAACTGTACTATTTTTCTCTTTGTGGAGGTCTTGGGTCTGGGGGAGAACGTGTTGCGTCAACAGAGCAAAACGGAGGGTTGCATCAGGTTCTCCTCCAGACCCATTTGATGTTGGACGGTGAGTTTTTGGCGAAATCTAACGCAGATCCGGGGCAGTATCCTCCTTGATCTTTTTATAATACATAAGAGATGAAAGTAGTAGTAGACGTGACGCCTGTCCACTGCTGTTTTATTTCAGCTTAAATGCAGCTAACAGGAATGGGGCGGGCGACGGGGCATTCCAATGCGAGACCTGGGCGATGCGCCACTGGCTGGCAGAAACGCTGGCTAGCATGCGTTGGACGGCTAATGCCTCGGCATCTCCTCCATGATGCCCGGGGTAACAGACAATGGTGACAATCCCACCACGTGCAACCAAGGACATGGCGGACTCAATTGCCTTGATGGTCTCTCCCTCTTGAGAGACGAGCGTTTTATCCCCCCCAGGCAAATAGCCCAAGTTAAACATGATTGCCTTGATCTGAGCCTCAGCCGGGATAAGCTCTGCCATCGTGGCATGGCTCGCTTGATGAAAGGATATCCAATCGCCCTCATATCCATGCAGGCTCAAGCGATCTCTCGTTGCAGACAAGGCACACGCCTGAATATCAAAGAGATGTAATGTACCAGTCTCGCCAATCAATTGTGCTAAAAATAAGCTATCATACCCATTGCCTGCCGTAGCATCTACCACGGTATCTCCCTTTTGCACGAGGGATGCCACCCAGGCTTGAGCACACTGCAAGGGTCTTGAGCATGTTGAGATATCCATCTCTTCTCTTAATCTTTCATTTGACCTGCATAACTATCCACCACGCCATGAGCGCGAGCACGTGCCGCAAGGATGCGAGACTGTAGCTCTTGTTTGTAAGCTTCCATATCGCGAATGGGGGACTGAGCGACACCAGAGATCATGGCTGCCTGAGCAATTGCCGGGCATACCCAATTGATCAATCGAGGATCGAGAGGTTTGGGTATCACATAATCGATACCAAAGCTCAAAGGCTCACCACCATAAGCATCAATGACATCTTGAGGCACAGGCTCTTTTGCCAAATCGGCAAGCGCGCGAGCAGCTGCAATTTTCATCGACTCATTGATTTCCGTTGCATGCACATCGAGAGCCGCACGGAAGATGAAGGGGAAACATGAGACATTATTCACCTGATTCGGCCAATCAGAGCGTCCCGAGCCCATAATGCAATCGGGGCGCGCTTTTTTCGCCTCGGCATAGGTAATCTCTGGATCAGGATTGGCACAGGCAAAAATAATGGGAGAGGGCGCCATGGTCTTAATCATATCATGGGTTAAGACACCTTTCGTAGACAAGCCCAAGAAGACATCGGCACCACACAGTGCATCCTCAAGGGAACAATCTTGCGATTGAGAAAATTGAGCTTTCGACGAATGCAAATCTCGGCGTCCCGTCTGAATGAGCCCCTTTGAGTCAAACATGTAGATATTCTCACGTAGAATACCCAAGGTCATATAAAATTTAGCACAAGCAATCCCAGCCGCGCCAGCACCAACGACCACAGCACGCATCTCTTCAAGCTTGCGCCCCGTGAACTCTGCCGCATTGAGCAAGGCAGCACCTGAAATCACTGCCGTCCCATGCTGATCATCATGAAAGACGGGGATATTCATCTCGGCACGCAAGCGTTCCTCGACCATAAAGCATTCTGGCGCCTTGATGTCCTCAAGATTGATCGCGCCAAAGGTAGGCTCCATCGTCTTAATCACTTCAATCAATTTCTCTGGTTCGCGTACATTCAACTCAATATCAAACACATCAATATCGGCAAAAACCTTGAATAAAAGTGCTTTACCTTCCATCACAGGCTTGGAGGCATCAGGGCCAATATTGCCAAGTCCCAAGACGGCTGTACCGTTGGTGATGACTCCGACCAGATTTGATTTCCCCGTATAGAGACCGCTCTGCATCGGATCTGCCTGAATGTGCAGACAGGGCACGGCTACTCCAGGAGAATACGCAAGGGTGAGATCTCGTTGAGTGAAAGAAGGCTTACATGGCAAGGTTTCCATCTTGCCTGGACGAGGCTGAGCATGATATCTCAATGCATCAAGCTTAATATCAGAAGACATGGTTTAATAGGGGGGGAAATGTTCCGAGTCTTACAAACACCATAAATCACCCATGCCAATCAAGACAATAAAAGATAAAGTGCGTCACGCAAGGCTGGCTTAGGGGAACAAGGTCATCGCATCAAGCATCCCATGGATCAATGGGGTCAACTCGTGAGGGGACATCACTCCCATATTGGAGATGCGAATACAAGCCCCCTTCCATTGTCCATACCCTGAATCGATCACAAAGCCCGATTGCTCTTGCAATGTATGTGCAAAAGCTACGGTATCTATCCCGTTTTTGGGGCGCAAACAGCTTAATGTGGTTGCCTCTCGTCCTCTTGGTGGCACTGATGCCCATCCGTGGTTCTCAGCCCAATCTCGGACGAATTGCGAGCACTGGGCATGCCTCTCATAGCGAGTGGCTAATCCCTCATGCTCAATCTCCCTGGCACGATACGCCAAGCCCATCACGAGAGGGATATTTGGCGTTGAAATCGTCATGGATGATCTCGCTTGGCGTTCGTATTCGAGGAAATCAAGATAAAACCCTCTCCCCTCAACTGATTTTGCCCGTTCAATAGCGCGGTTTGAAACGGCACAAATCGTCATTCCTGGTGGTAATGCCAATGCCTTCTGCGTCCCTGCCAGCACCACATCAATACCCCATTGATCCATCTGCAAGGGGACGGCAGAATAAGAAGAGACCACATCCACCGCCAGCAACACAGAGGGAAAGGCACGCACAACGGCACTCAACTCCTGGAGAGGATTCAAAACTCCCGTCGAGGTCTCGGCATGAACGAGCGTCACCAAATCATAGCTTCCCCCACTCAAGGCATCTGCCAGCAAATTTGGCGTAATCGTCTCACCCCAAGGCACGCGCAAGGCATCTGCCTGCAACCCGCAACGACGAGCGACATCATGCCAGCGATCAGAGAATGCCCCACAGCAACAATTCAAGACGCGCCCCCGAGGTCGGACAGTATTGCGTAGCACTGCCTCCATCATCCCCCATGAGGAACACGTCGCTAAATAAACGGGACGTTGCGTCCCTGCCATGGCTCGCAAAATTGGTTGAGATTGCTCATATAAAGCCACAAAGTCCTCAGCGCGATGAGGCATCATCTGCCCACTCATGGCGACTCTTGCCCCGTCATCTACCCATGTTGGCCCAGGTATGAACAAGGTATGCATCGCCGTATCAAGTTATGAGCAACAATCCTCCAGCAACTCGTCCATGTAGAAGGTCATCTCGGCAAGTGCCTCGCGATAAGTTGTTTGAGGGAGAGACCAGAGGATTTCTCTTGCCTCTTCCGTCTTGAGCATTGCCTCTGAGACGGCATCTGCAATCGCTTTTTTGTATGCAGGCGTTTTAGAGATTGCCTCATAATCAACATTGGCGCGATCCTCTAAGGAGGAACGTACTGCCGACTCAACCTCTTCATCTTCACTCTCAAGCAAATTAAAAATAGGAAGAGTCAATTTACCCTTCTCTGCGTCGGTATGTAAAGTTTTGCCCGCATCGTCCTCATCGCCAACCATATCGAGGCAATCATCGTAAATTTGATAAGCCGTTCCTAGTAAAATCCCGAAACGATGCATGGCATCTTGAGTCTCTTGATTTGCCCCGGATAACCATGCAGCTCCACTCGTGGCAGCAGCAAAGAGAGAGGCAGTCTTTTTCTGAATCGTCGCAAAATATTCCTCTTTGGTCATGCTCAAGTCATACATACGACTCGATTGCTCGACCTCACCTTGGCAAACATCGCGAACCATCGTACCCAGACGAGTACAAAAATCAACACTCCCAAAGCCCGTCCCGAGAATCATCGCATGAGCAAATAAGACATCACCCAATAAAACGGCAAGATTATTACCCCACAAGGCATTGGCAGTCGGATCATTACGACGCGTATCAGCACGATCAATGACATCGTCATGCACGAGCGAGGCGAGATGCACCATTTCTAAAATGGCTCCGAGACGGATATGCTCATCCTTCACCCCACCAGTTGCCCCACCCACTAATAAAACGAGGACTGGACGCAATAATTTACCTCTGGAGCGGCAGACCGTCTCCATATAATCCGCCACCGTCGGATCGAAGCATTCCGTTTGAGATTCAATAAGTTCTTCAACTTTCCTGATATCTGGTCGGACGTGATCGTAATAATGCTTATGACGGCGAAGTTTTGAAAAAAACGGAATGGGCATGAGTTTAGAGAAACGCTATCTATGCGGCGGCACAAAGACATTGTTACATAGACGAGGTTCTATGGCAATGACGAACATACTGTAAAAGAATAAGCAAGGGCAAGAAAGAAGCATTTTGGACATTTTGGACAGCAATTTTATCAATCATCCAAGGAACGAGGGCGCATGAGATACACCTTATCATTACGTCGAACTTTAGCAGATACAGCCAAATAAATGGTATCTCCCTTCCCCGCGAGAGAGACATCCAGCATCTCTCCGTCGGGCATTTCTTTTTTCATGGCATCTGGCACTAACTCAATGGCTCCCGTCGTTGCCCCCGTAATGAGCAAACGATCGCCACAAGTAAATCCACCTGCCTCTAAAGAAATACCAGCAATCCCACTTTTTGAGAACCAATTGACAACTTTACCGATATGAACCTTATGTAAGGTCGCTTTATTCGATGAAGAACCACTCCACGTATCCCACTCCGTCCCCAAATAATACCCCCCCTGCCAAAAACCACGATTAAATACGCTGGATAAACGCGTGAGCCATCCCTCTACCCGACTCGCCGAATAACTGCCATCAAGGCAAGCAGAGGCGGCTTCTCGATAAACCGAGGTAACAGTCTGCACGTAATGAGAGGATCTCCCCCTGCCCTCTAGCTTGAGGACGGACACCCCTGCCTCTAAAAGTTGGTCGAGGATGCCAATCGTGCATATATCCTTTGGGGACATAACATATTTATTATCAATCACCATCTCATAGCCCGTCTCTTCATCGGTGACTCGATAGGCTCGCCTACAATTCTGGAAACATGCCCCACGGTTTGCCGAGGAATTATACGCTGCGAGGCTCATCAGGCATTTACCCGAGACGGCAACACACAAGGCGCCATGTGCAAAAACCTCCACACGCATCAACTCTCCCTTTGAGCCACGAATCTCTTCATCACGGATGCTATCAATAATGCGACGTATTTGCCCCAATTTAAGCTCGCGCGCCAAGACGACAACCTCGGCATATTGAGCATAAAAACGCACCGTCTCAATATTGCAAACATTCGCCTGTACTGAAATATGCACGGGCAAACCAATCGAATGAGCATAGCGAATGACGGCAATATCTGAGGCAATCACGGCATCAATACCAGCGTTGAGGGCAGCATCGCAAAGCTGATGCACTGCCTCCAACTCTTCATCATAAACGATGATATTTAATGTTAGATAAGCCTTAGCTCCAAATTCTCGGCATCGAGCAACAATCGCCACAAGATCGGACTCTGAAAAATTAACAGTCGCGCGCGAACGCATATTTAAGACACCAACACCAAAATACACGGAGTTAGCACCACCAAGCAATGCCGCTGACAGGGATTCAAACGAACCGGCAGGAGCCATAATCTCAACTGGAGATGAATAAGACATAAAAAATAAGAGAATATTATAATCCGCCTGACTCTTCGGTCAAAATGACGGTAATGCGTCCCTTGGGGAAGCAACGAGCCATCGTGACAAAGATATTGCAAAGTCGGTCAGGGGAATTGCAATCACCGCATTGCCCCGTGTAAACACATGGGGTTTTGAACCCCTCATGGCGTTTAGCATTCAAGGGCGCAATTTGTTTTATTCGCGCCATCGCTAGCTCAGGCGTCGGGGTCAGTTTATTTTTACCCACCAATAAAATGACTCGCTTAGGACCAAAAGCAATGGGCGCCACTCGATTACCTACCATATCGACCCAGTGAAGCGTCCCTCTCATACTGACTGCATTTACCCCAGTCAAAAAAAGATCAGTCAACATTCCTTGCCGACGATTCTCCATCTTTGCCTCTCGCGTCAAAGCAGGGTCAAAGCCATCGTAAAAAGTAATTTTTGGGTTTGCCTTCAACTCCTCTAATACGCCTGTTGCCCGTAAAGTCATCGAATCCCCATAAGAAACACTCATCGGAGCCCATTCAACAACCAGTTGACGAATCACATCGGCAGCATCACGGTTCGTCGAAACAATAATTGTGCGAAATCCATGATTCTCCAAGTGCTTCGCACATTTCGCCAAACTCATCTCCCCCTCGTCAATTTCACTCTTAGACATCATCATTTAGTTAGTTAGTTAGTCTCTCAGGAAAAATCGGAGACGAGATTCCCCAAACTTTTGGCAAAAGATGATTTAACATTTTTTCACCAGATAAATCCTCACACAAAAACTCAACGTGCATGATTTTATCGAGGGTCGAGATAATCGCTATACCAAAGATTCCCTAATGGGAGACCCTCTTCAGCCATATTGACAACGAGTGCATTGTTACTCGCACGAGTTAGCTTAGAAAAGCCATCATTCCCTTTGCTTAAAATCCAAACTTCATCAGGCTTTAACGCATTGACTAAATAAGGCTGATGCGTCGTAATAAAAATCTGAGGAGAGCCCTTCACCCCATCTGCCCGTTGACGAAAACATTGCGTTAGCTCTTCTAATAATTTGTGGTAAAGCCCGTTCTCAGGCTCTTCAATACAAATCAAAGGAGGTGAGCCTGGATCCTCCAGCATGAGTAAGTAGGCAAATATCTTTAACGTGCCATCAGACATTTGTTGCGCGTAAAATGGCTCGGTAAACCCCTTTGAATAAAAACGCAATAAAACACGATTATCAGATGATACCTCTGTATCAATTCGCTGAATATCAGGTATTTTGTCCGCAATACGATTCAATACATGTTGTAATCGTTCTGGATATTCTCGTTGGAGATATTGGACGACATTCCCAAGATTATCTCCATGAATATTGAGATGTTTTTGAGGTCCGGCAGTAGGTAAGCTTCTCGCTGCATCAGGAGTAAAATAACTCAAATACCAGCCCTCCATAAATTTTCGGAATGAGGCAATGCGCGAATGTTGTTTCAATGCCCCCAAGGTCGCAATCCCTAATCGGCGAGCATCATCTAACTCGACATATTCCCGTTCGGGTGACTCTTCCTGAAAGGCAAAGGTCTCTGATAAATCTTCGATGTCAACACCCTCAGATTCACCCTTCCATACATACCCTTTGCCCTCATTGAGAATCAAAAAGGAAAAAGGACGCCCCGAAGATTCATTTTTTCGGCGTTGCCGAAGACGTTCGCTCGTTACATAGGGTCTACCATGTTTATCTGCATCAATGGATAACTCATAGGTGATAGGTCGCGAACCATGATCTTCTTTATAATAAATTTCAAATTCAATAGCCCCCTTCTCTCCCTTTGAGCGGATACGATCAAAGCCACCTCGTCCTTTTGCATCAAAAGCATCTTCGACACCCATTTTTAAGGCGTCAGCTAAAAAACCAAAGGCATCAAATAAAGAACTCTTCCCTACTCCGTTTTGACCAATTACTACGGTTAATGGAGTTAGAGGAGCAGTCCTTTGGGAGTTAGATAATTTACCTATCGTAACGTCCCTAAGGGTTCTAAAGTTCTTAATTCTGATACCTTCGATTTTTGCCATCTTTATTCTTCTGGTGAATCCGAGATTGTTTCGTCGCTTTCGCTCTCGATACTATCATCTTCATCAATGAGGTCATCTTCATCATCTGGGATGACGATGGAGATATCTTGAATGACTTCTCTGCCGTTTAAGGTGACGAGTTTGACGCCTTGAGCGACACGCCCTGTCTCGCGGATGGTGCCCACTTTGATGCGGACAGATTGCCCGGCAGTGGTCATCAGCATGAGTTCATCCTCATCAGAGACCACTGTTGCCGAGACGACCTTACCAGTCTTTTCTGTGCAATTCATGGTCTTAATCCCTGTACCCCCACGGTTTTGACAGCGATATGCGTCAAAGCCCGTTCTTTTACCAAGCCCATTTTCAGAGGCGACGAGGAGAGTTTTATCAAGATTGACAATGGCGAGGGCAACCACATAGTCACCTGTACGAGGACGGATGCCACGCACGCCAATGGTATTGCGCCCTTGGGTGCGGAGGTCTTCCTCCTTAAAGCGGATACTCATGCCATCATGGGTGACGAGTACGATTTCATCCATGCCAGATGTCAGCTCTGCCTTGACGAGGCTATTACCCTCTTCAAGGTTGATGGCAATGATACCTGCCTTACGATAGTTGCAGAAGTCATTGAGGCTTGTCTTTTTGACTGTCCCATCCTTCGTTGCGAAGACGACATTGCCACTGCCTTGAGCAAAGGTAATGTCGTTATTCTCATCATCGACTTTGCGTTCGAGACGCAAGATGGCGGCGATATTTTCCTCTGGCTGGAGGTCGAGTAAGTTTTTGATACTACGCCCTTGAGCACTGCGAGCTGCCTCATCGATTTCATAAACGCGATCGACATAAACACGCCCCGTGTTCGTAAAGAACATGAGGTAATCGTGATTCTGGGCAGCGAATAAGTGCTCGATAAAGTCTGCCTTGACATCCTTTTTCGCTGCTTTGGTCGTCGCTGCTTTGACGCCCTTACCACCGCGTGCCTGGACGCGGTATTCGGTGGCATTCGTGCGCTTAATGTAGCCACTATGGGTAATTGTGACGATCATTGAGTCATTTGGAATCAAATCCTCAATTGCCATATCACCCTCATTGGGGATGATGCGCGTAATGCGAGGGGTCGCATATTTTGCCTTAATCGCGAGCAATTCATCTTTCACAATGGTAAGCACGCGAGCCTCATGGGCAAGAATATCGAGGTAATCCTTGATATCGACGAGTAGAGAGGCGTAATCTGCTGAAATTTTGTCATTCTCAAGTGCCGTTAATTGGTACAAGCGCAAGTCCAAGATGGAGTTAACCTGACGATCCGTGAAGACATAGCGATCCCCTTGTACAGAGGCTTGCCCATAAATGAGAATCCCCAATTGCTGGGCAGTCGCCGTGGTAAAGGTATATGCCTGCAAACGTTGGCGAGCCTCATCACGGTTTTTGGAGTCACGGATGATGCGAATAAAGTCATCCATGTGACCAAGAGCCAAGAGAAATGCCTCCAAGCGTTCGGCATCTTTCTCTGCCTCTCCCAATAAATAGCGCGTACGACGTACAATAACCTCGCGACGGTGCTCAAGATAAAAGTTGATAGCATCCAATAAGGTCAATGTCTTAGGACGATTGTCATGAATTGCCAACATATTGACGGAGAATGAGGTCTCCATCGAGGTCAATTTATAAAGCTGATTGACGACAACTTGTGGACGGGCATCGCGTTTGAGCTCAATCTCAATGCATGTCTGCTCGTCAGAAAGATCTCGAATGCCAGAAATGTCCGTCAGAATTTTATCCTTATAGAGCTCAGCAATACGCTCTTGGAGAACTGCACGATTGACTCCATAGGGCACCTCACGAATAATGAGCAAATCTTTGCCATTCTCCGTCTGCTCAATATCAATTTTACCGCGAATACGCACCGAGCCACGCCCTGTGCGGAAGTAGTTATCAATCCCAGTGTACCCGAGGATGTCGCCCCCAGTAGGGAAGTCAGGCCCCTTGATATGCTCTTTAAGCTCATCAACCGTGATATGAGGATTGTCAACTGTGGCACAAATGCCATCCACGACTTCACCCAAGTTATGAGGAGCCATGTTCGTCGCCATCCCTACAGCAATACCCGTACCGCCGTTAATCAATAAGTTAGGGAATGCAGAGGGGAAAACGACGGGTTCCGTCGTCGTACCATCATAGTTGGGCATAAAGTCCACCGTATCCTTATCGAGATCCGCCATCATTGAGAGACCCATCCCGGAGAGCTTGGCTTCCGTATAACGAGAGGCAGCAGCTGGGTCACCATCTGGCGTACCAAAGTTACCTTGCCCGATGACGAGAATGTCGCGCATCGACCAACTCTGAGCCATATTGACAAGAGTGCCGTAAATGGCTTGGTCACCGTGAGGGTGGTAACTACCCATCGTGTCACCCACGATTTTAGAGCATTTACGCGTCTTACCGCCTGGCGAGAGATTAAGCTCTTTCATCGCATACAAGATACGACGTTGAGAGGGCTTGAGTCCGTCTCTCACATCCGGCAGAGCACGGGAAATGATAACGGACATGGAGTAGTCCAAAAATGAGGTTGAGAGCTCATTAGCTACATCCACTGGTCTGATTCGATTATTATCCATGGTGCAAAAAAAATGTTAAAATTAAATATCGAGGTTACGGACGTTCAAGGCATGATCGACAATGTAGTTTTTACGAGGCTCGACGACATCCCCCATCAAAATGGTAAACATTTCATCCGCTCTAATGGCATTATCATCATTAAAGATAACGCGGAGCAATTCGCGTTGATTTGGATCCATGGTCGTCTTGTAAAGATCCTTGGCATCCATTTCACCCAAGCCTTTGAATCGTGTAATCTCGACGCCTCGTTTACCAATATTGATGACCGCCTCCAGGATATCCATTACGGCAAAGAGAGGAGTTATCTTTTCTTTATCTCCCTCACCCTCAATCAGCTCAAATAAGCTCTTATCCTTGGAAATGAGCATATTATAGGGAATCCCCAATTCCTCAAGGCGTGCGAGCGTGCGAGTAATTGCCTTTGCCTCATGCAATTCGTGCGTCAAAGCGCGGCGACTCGGCCCCTCTCTCTCCTCAAGGGGATTGGCGAGCATTTCTTCCTCTGTCGGTTGACCAAAGATGTACAGATCACGGTTTTCATCAGAAAATGCGGTGAGCTCCAGTTCATTATGGAAATAAAGGATTTCTTCTTCATTCCCACAACGGATTTTGACGAGGAATTCGGGGAATTCTCCATTATTCTCACGGTGATTCAAGAGATCCTCAAACGAGCCCCCCTGCAATTGGACAGACTCTGTATAACGCTGCAAATTGATGAGCGTCTCAAGAATCGTAAATAATTCGTCAGAGGTAAAGGTACGGGCATGATCTGCCGTTCTCAAGGTCACATCGTGGACGGCTAACTCAATCAGCTTGCGATTCAGCGCAATGTCGTCCTGTACGTATTCCTCCTTCTTTTTACGAATCACGCGATACAGAGGCGCTTGAGCAATATAGAGATAGCCAGCACGCACCAACTGGGGCATGTGACGGCAGAAAAACGTCAAGAGCAAGGTACGAATGTGGGCACCGTCAACGTCGGCATCGGTCATGATGACGATTTTATGGTAGCGCACCTTTGCGAGATTAAAACTCCCCTCATCGTCGCCCTCACCAATCCCCGCACCAATCGCGGTAATCATATTCTGGATTTCTTTATTCCCCAGAGCCTTATCGAGACGAGCCTTTTCCACATTAAGCACCTTGCCTCGTAGAGGGAGGATGGCTTGAGTACGGCGATCTCGCCCCATTTTTGCAGAGCCACCTGCGGAGTCACCTTCGACAATGAAGATTTCACAGTTACTTGGGTCTCGGTCTGAGCAGTCAGCCAGCTTACCAGGGAGCCCCCCAATCGAGAGCGCACTCTTGCGGACAGTTTCACGAGCCTTGCGCGCCGCCTCACGAGCACGAGAGGCGGTGATACTCTTATCAATAATTTTTTTGGCAATGGAGGGATTCTCTTCAAAGAAAGTTTTAATTTCTTCATAAACGACATTGCCGACCACCCCTTCAATCTCGGTATTGACGAGCTTATCTTTCGTCTGAGAGCTAAATCTCGGATTGGGCATTTTAACGGAAATGACGGCAACTAAGCCCTCACGGACATCATCGCCACTGAGGGAGGGATCTTTCTCCTTCAATAATCCATTTGCCTTGGCATATCCGTTGATAACTCTAGTTAAAGCACCACGGAAGCCAGAGAGGTGAGCGCCACCGTCACCATTATAAATCGAGTTGGCAAAGCAGAGTATATTGGTTTCGTACGTATTATTGTACTGGAAAACGACATCAACGAGGACATCATCATCCATCCTCTTGCCATCATACTCAACCTCAACCTTGCGCACCCCTGAGATAGCGATAGGCTCCTCATTGATAACTTCTTTATTGGCACCAAGTTGACGGACAAATTCGACAATCCCATCACGATACAAGAAAGTCTCTTTACGGTGAGGCGTCACATTCTCATCGCACAAATCAATCACCAGACCAGGATTAAGGAAAGCCAACTCACGCAAACGAGTCGTCAAGCGATCAAACTTAAACTCAATGGAATCAGTAAAAATCGTCGCATCGGGGAAAAAGGTAATCGTCGTTCCAGTGACACCAGCAGGTGCCTCACCAATCACGCGGAGCTTTTCAACAGTCTTGCCCCGTTCGAATTTAATGAGGTATCGCTTACTATCGCGACGGACTTCTGCCTTAAACCAATCAGACAATGCATTAACGCACTTGGCACCAACACCATGGAGACCACCAGAGTATTTATACGCACCTTGCCCAAACTTACCCCCCGCATGCAAATTCGTCAAAACCATCTCAACGGCTGGAACACCAAATTTTGGATGAATATCAACGGGAATGCCACGTCCATTATCCGCAATGGAAATAGAACCATCTACATGGATAACAATCTCAATTTTAGAACAATACCCAGCAAGGTGCTCATCAATGGAGTTATCCAATACTTCTAAAACACAATGATGCAACCCTCGTTCATCTGGATCACCAATATACATCCCCGGGCGTTTGCGTACAGCCTCCAGGCCTTCCAGCTTGTCGATTTGTGCGGCATTGTATTCTTCTGGTGCCGCTGTGGAAACTGATGCGTGAATGGGCTCATTCGACTCGTCTAACATATCGCGCTAAGGATACCTCACTAATCATTCCTTGGCAAGCAGGAACAGGGTCAACAACTTCCAATAACCCACACCTGTCCTAAATAAAAATCTTGGAAAAAAGTAAAAAGTCGCAAGGCGCGAAAAAGGAAGGTGGATTTTGAGCTCTTGCGCTTTGGGGACAGCAAGAAAGCATTTTTTACCGACATAAATGATTTATAATCAATCTGAGATTTTCTCATGCTGATTATTTAGGACAGGTGTGACCAATTCCAGCAATCAAGACCATTGAGAACAAGACTTCTTAAAAAATAAGTCATCACCTCACATCTCGTCTTTACTTCCACCACCGCCCCTTTATCATGAATCTAACACAAACGTATTCTTACTTATGCAAATTTGGCTTGACGGAAAATTGGTGGATCAAAAAGATGCTGTATTATCGGTATTTGATCATGGCACACTCTATGGTGATGGTGTTTTTGAAGGCATTCGCTTTTATAATAACAGAGTTTTCCGACTGGACGATCACATTGAGCGCTTATTTGATTCTGCAAAATACATTGCGCTGACCATGCCCTTTACTCAAAAAGAAGTCATCCAAGCCACTCTTGACACCGTCAATGCCTCTGGATTATCGGATGGGTATATCCGCATCGTCGTCACTCGTGGCGCAGGTAGCCTCGGGCTCAGCCCACTCACTTGCCCCAAGGCATCTCTCTTTATCATCGCCGACAAGGTCGCGCTCTACGACAAAGACTTTTACGACAATGGACTCGACCTGATGACCAGCTCTATTCGTCGCCCTACCCCTGCCGCCTTAAGCCCTCAAGTCAAATCGCTCAACTACATCAACAACATCATGGCAAAGACAGAAGCCGCCAAACGCGGATTCGTCGAGGCTCTCATGCTCAATGAACAGGGCAATGTCGCCGAATGCACAGGGGATAATATCTTCATCGTCAAAAAAGGAGAAGTTTATACCCCTCCCGTCACCGACGGTGCTCTCGATGGCATCACACGACGCGTCGTCCTAGAAATCTGCGCAGAATTAAACATCCCAACTCACGAAGCCACCATCAATCGCTATGGGCTCGTCTGCTCGGATGAATGCTTCCTCACAGGTACTGCCGCTGAGGTCATCCCCGTCTGCAAACTCGACGGTAATGTCATCGGCTCGGGCAAACCAGGGGTCTTAACAAAACTCATCCTGGCACAATTCCAAGCCCTCACCTCAAGCACAGGCACTCCCAGCAAATAAGAATTACTCATTTATCTCCAACACTAAAAAGGCTCACGAGAATATTCTCGTGAGCCTTTTTAGTGTTGATCTTTTCCCTTGAGGGGTCTGGGGGAGAACGTGTTGCGTTAACGGAGCAAAGC
>JAVXPO010000032.1:0-22834 GCA_036644695.1 Akkermansia sp.
AACAGGGGAAGTTTACGAGATTGGAACGAAAGGAGGCTAAGAGAGGGACTTCTATTGCTTGAAGGTGATCATGGCGTTTCAATAGATACGCTATATTTTTTTCATTTTCTTCGGGAGAGTAGGTGCAGGTCGTATAAAGGATATGCCCACCATGCGCTAAGGCTTGCAAGGCGTTGAGGAGGATGCCTCGTTGTCGTTTGGCATTGCCATTAACCGTTGAACTATGAAAGCACCCTGGATTGGAGATGTTTTTTGCTAGGAGTGATTGTCCGCTACAAGGGGCATCAACTAAAATGAGATCAAAACATGCAGGTGTCTTTGTTGCCCATTGATCGGGGCGTAATCGCTGTGTGTAGAGGTGTTTGTATCCGCAATTGGCAAGGTTATGGCGTAAGATGCCAAGTCTTTTTGGATGGATTTCGTTGGCTATGTGTAGCTGAGGGGTTAGTCTCGTTTGAGCTAAGATGCTTTTGCCCCCTGGGGCGGCACATAGATCAAGGCATCTCTGGGGGGAGGGAAGGAGAGAGAGCGGTGTGGTCTCCCAAACAGACGAGAGGTCGAGCGGATAATAATATCCAGCCTGATAATCGTCGTGATTGCCTAGTTTGATAGAGTTCTCGGTATTTGCTAGTGCAATAATTTGCGCATGTCCCCACGGGATGATTGTTGGATCAACGGGGATGGGAGGCGTGTAGTTGGGGGGCGTACGAGGGGTAAGTACAAGTGCTGTCCTGGATGCGCTAGAAGATGCAGAGGCTCCTGTGGATGACTCTGTGGCGAGAGCCTTGAGTAATTGAGCGGCTTCTTCCTCTGAGAGATTTAGCTTTTTGATTAGCTTCATCTCTTGGCTAGACGATGTCACCGTCATTTACTGCTCAGGGAAAAAGGTGTCACGGGCAAGGGCCGCTGCACCAATAATGCCAGCCTCTGTGCCAAATTTTGCAGGGATAATTTCAAGTCCTTCCATCAATGGGGCAGGGAGTTGTTCTTTCATGCACTGCTTGAGTGGGACGAAGAGGAGATCTTTTGCCTTGGCAACTCCCCCACCGATAATGATGGTATCGGGGTTGAGCAGATAGCAACAGTTGATGAGCGCGCAGGCTAATTTATGAGCAAGGTCTGTCCAGACTTTGATGGCGATGGGGTCGCCTTGTAGAGCTGCTTTTTCTAGTGCAATGGGATTGCAGTCGGCAATAGCTTTATCTTGTTCACTGGCGGCATAGAGGACTCTCGCATCAGCGGCTAGCTCGCGATTGCCAATATATGTCTCAAGGGCACCTCTGTTTTCGTAATGTCCTCGACGTCCTTTATAATCAATGCTCGTTTGTCCAAGCTCACCTGCGGAGCATGTAACCCCTCTGAGGAGTTGCTCGTTGATGATGATACCACTACCTACACCTGTGCCTAAGGTGAGGCAAAGGAGAATTTTTTTGCCAACTCCCGCGCCAAATTTCCATTCAGCATAAGTGGTGCAATTGGCGTCATTTTCAATGCAGACAGGTAATTGGCAATGTTGTTGGAGGAGGTCGCGAATGGGGACATCGTTCCAGCCTTGGAGGTTGGCAAGAGAATGAACCGTACCTTTGTAATAATTGACGAATCCAGGCATGCCCATGCCGATGGCGTTAACCTCGGGGTAATCCTTGATGAGCATTTTGACAAATTGGGCGAGCCCATCTACAAGAGCCTCGGGAGAATCATAGTCTTGTGATGCAATAGAGGGCGAGTGGGCAATGACTTGTGAGCCGGATACGACCCCAAGCTTGATGGAGGTACCGCCAAAATCAATACCGATTGTTGGGGAAGTGGCTTTTGACATTAGAGGGAAACTAGCGAAAGTCATGGAGAAAGGAAAGCTCAAAGGCGGTACGTAAAGCAAAAATATTGATTGATGGAGGGAACTTGACGTGGAAGATTCGACAAATACATGATTTGTTCTTGAAAAAACATGAGATCAGGGTAGTAGTTGCAAGAATGGGTGGCGCAAATTAGAGCGTCCATCCCGAAAATTCTATAAACTCACAAATAAGGAAAACAATGGCAACTACCAAAAAATCAGATAAAGAGGTCACTCAAGACTTTTCCGAGAAAAATCCGGCAAGCGCCAAGGGCGCCAAGGCAGTTAAGCCAGTGGCTAAGAAATCCGTGGATAAAAAAATAGCAGTAACAACTCCTGCCAAATCTTCACCCAAAGTCCCAGCGAAAGCTCCTACTCCAGCCAAAAAAAAAGCACCAGTTATCTCTAAAATTCTCCCTGTTGAGAAAAAACCAGCGCCCCCATTGCCTGCAAATGTTCTCAAGATTATGGAGGAACGAAAAAATGATAAAAAGTGGATCGCTTTTGTCGAAAAACAAACGCAGCATTTGCTGGATTTGAGGGATAATATCCTTGATTCAATGGCTGGGGTCACAAAAGACACCCTGCGTAATCATCCCGAAGGGAGCGAAGCCTCTGCCTCTGGAGAACATCAGGCAGATGCGGGTAGTGATGCTTATGACCGCGATTTTGCCCTGAGTATGCTCACCAAAGAGCAAAATGCTCTTGTGGAAATTGAAGAAGCATTAAAACGCATTGATGACGGAACTTATGGGATTTGTGAAATTTCTCATAAAGCGATCTCTATTCCCCGTTTAGAAGCGATTCCATTTGCACGCTTAACTGTTGAATGTCAATCTCAGTGGGAGAAGGAAAAAGGTCTTGCTGCAAGGTTCGTATCAAGGTCATCCTTTGGCTTCGGCGGAGGAGAAAATGATGGAGAGACATCAGTTTCGCTTGACGAAGACGAGGAATAGTGTAAAAGAACTGCTCCCGAAACATATTTTTTATTATGCCTAGAGATATTATCATCCTCGAATGCACTGAGGCAAAAGCCGAAGGAAAGCCGACGTCTCGTTACGTCACCACTCGCAATAAAAAAAGCTTGCGTACGCCTGGTCGTTTGGAAAAGGTTAAATATAATCCTTTCCTGAGACGTCGTACCCTGCACCGTGAAATGCGCTAATAAGCGTATTTCTGTGAGTGTTATTCCTAACTTTTCCTTTTCCCTTTTCCCCATCTAAATTATCCATGTCTACTGAACCTAAGACCGTAGAACGTCGTATTCGTTTCCGCTGCTGCAATCGCATGATGCCACGGCGTCGTCACGACATTCCCCTTGATCAGATTAACTTTCTGAATCCTGATTTCTTGTCCAAATTTACGACAGAAACAGGTAAGATTCTTCCTCGTCGTGTGACGGGTGTATCTGCTAAGATGCATCGCAAGATCACTCGCGAAATCAAGAGGGCAAGATCAATCAATTTGCTTCCCTAAGTTCCGAAATTATTCTTTCGGTTAAAATTATTGTTTTTGGAAGATGGGGGTTTGTCCATATTGATGGGGCAAACCCCCGTCTGTCTTTTTTTGTCCGCCATGCAAGAGCTTAAAGATACTCAATCGGAGAGAGATACGAGAAATATCTCTATTGATCGGGTCGGCGTTAAGGGGTTGAAATACCCCATTGTCATCAAAGATAAGGAGAATCGAGAACAATCGACTGTTGCTATTGTCTCATTAGCTGTCGATTTACCTGAAGAGTTTAAGGGGACGCACATGAGTCGCTTTGTGGAGGTTCTCCAACAAAATGGACCCATATTAGATGTTCATTCGGCGGTTGATTTGCCGAGAGAATTATTAAGACGACTCTCAGCGAGTAGGTCTCATGTCGAGCTGGAATTTCCTTTTTTTAGGAAAAAATTGGCACCAGTGACCAAAATACCAGGATTGATGGATTATGAAGTCAGTTTTGAGATTGAGGCGGTGAAGGATAGGCTTGATGATTTTATGCTGACAGTCAAAGTACCTGTGACGACATTATGCCCATGCTCTAAGGCGATGAGTCACCAAGGGGCACATAATCAACGAGGCATCGTTAAATATTCTGTGAGATTTGAATCAAAGCCAATTTGGATTGAGGATTTAATTGATCTTGTCGAGGAGAGTGCCAGTTGCTCTCTCTATAGTGTATTGAAGCGACCAGATGAAAAGTGGGTGACAGATCATGCATATGATAATCCTGTTTTTGTCGAGGATCTCGTTCGCAATATTGCCATGCGTACTGAGCAACATTCTGCCTTTAGATGGTATCGGGTTGAAGCTGAGAACTTTGAATCCATCCACAATCATCAGGCATACGCTGTGATTGAAAGAACCTTAAAAAAGTTGTAATTTTCGTTTGATGAATGACTATTACTGGTTGATCTTTACTGCTCTCTATGCATTGGGGCTGACGCTAGGGGGGGCTTGGTTGTTTTTCCGTTCGCGCCAGTTCTCATGGGCATGGTTGTTGATGGGTGTGCTTTTGTGCTTGCAAACTATCACGCTGGGGGTGAGAGGGATGGATTTTGATTCATGTCCTATTCGAGGCATTTCTGAAATTTTCTTTTTTCTCGGTTGGGCATTGAATGCTTTTTACCTTTTGTTGGGGCGTTTGTATCGAATGTCTATTATTGGTGTTTTTACGTTACCTGCTATTCTTTTTTGCATGGGGGTATCATGGGGGTGTTATCATGTGCCAGCTCTTCTCCCCCCTAATTGCTGGATTACATGGCATATTGGGCTTGCCATGTTGGCGTATGGAGCATTTGGTCTCTCCGCTGTAGCAGGGAGTGTCTTTTTGATTCAAAATAGTTTTTTGAAACGGCATCATTTACTGGGTAGGACAAAATTGCTCCCACCTGTGAGATTATTGCAGGGATGTATGGTGCGTTTGAGCATGGTAGGCTTTCTTTTGATTATTGTCTCTCAAGTCCTTGGATATTGTTCTAATCAAACGATACCCGCAGAGAAGTGGATTGTGGCAGCTTGTGTTAGTTTTGGTTATTTAGTCTTGCTCCTAGTGGTTAAGTTTCGCGGCCTACCTGGTCGGTGGATGGCGTGGGCATCTATTATTTTATATATAATATCTCTTAGTATATTTTTTGTGGTGAAATGAAGATGGCATGTTTAGGGTTGAATCATCGGACAACTCCGGTGGAGGTCAGAGAGCGTTTTTCCGTCCCTGCTCATCGATTGGCATTTGCTGGCGAACAATTGAATGACTTATCCCATGTCTTTCAATGTGTTTTGCTCTCAACTTGTAATCGAATGGAGGTATATTTTTGGTCAGATGAGCCTGAGCAGGCTTTTGAGCAAATTAAAGAGCATTTTTTAGGTGGACAGCTTGAGAATGTGCAAAATAATGCTTTTTATTGTAAGATAGGGGATGATGTCTTATTTCATCTTTGTCGTGTCTTAAGTGGTCTGGATTCAATGGTTTTGGGTGAAACTGAGATTTTTGGTCAGGTGAAAGAAGCCTATCGTGTTGCGTTGGCGGCTGGTTTGACGGGGGGGGTATCGAATAAAACCTTTCAAAAGGTTTTTACGATTGGCAAACGGGTGAGGAGTGGAACCTTAATCAACGGGGGAACAACCTCTGTGGGCTCAGTTGCGGTTGAATTAGCTGAACAAATTTTTGGACAACTGGATGGATCTCGTGTTTTAATTCTTGGAGCAGGCGAAATGAGTCGCTTGACGGGACAAGCCTTAAAATCTAGAGGCGCCCAAAGTATTTTTGTAGCGAATAGGACTCATGAACGAGCATTAGAGTTGGCAACAATGATTGGTGGTGAGGCGGTTCGATATGATAACTGGATCGATTATCTCAAGAATATTGATATTGTGGTTGCCTCGACCTCAGCGCCTCATTATTTGATTACAAAAGAATTGTTGATGCCTCTTCGAGAAAAGAGAAGATATCGCTCTCTCTTTTTGATTGATATTTCAGTACCACGCAATATCTCACCTGATGCGGCTTCGATTGATGAGGTGTATGTTTATGATATTGATACACTTCAACAATTGGCAAATGAGGGGAGACATGCTCGCGCCCTTGAGGTAGAACGATGTGAGTCTATAATTGAAGCCAATATTCATAAATTTTTCCCAGAAGGAGCACTCGAATGAACTTGAATAATCGACGATTGATTTTAGGCACGCGTGGAAGTGCGTTGGCATTAACTCAGGCGGAGATGGTTGCCTCGGCTTTGCGCCAAGCTTGTCCTGGGCTTGTTGTTGAGCAAAAGATTATTTCCACAATGGGGGATAGGCGAACGGATGTCCCATTAGCAGATGTCGCCAAATCGGAAGGGGTAATCGATAAAGGGATTTTCCTCAAAGAGATTGAAGAGGCTTTGTCGTGCGGTGAGATTGACTTTGCCGTTCATAGCCTGAAGGATATGCCGAGTGTGCTCGATGAGAAATTTGCTCTTTCGGCAGTACTTCCACGGGCTTCTGTAGAGGATGTGGTGATTAGCAAGAGCCAAGAGTTTTTGATGTGCCATTCGATTGCAACGGGGAGTGTGAGACGGCGATTTATGGCGGCGAGGTATTGGGGGGATTCTGTGACTTTTTCTGATTTGAGAGGTAATGTACCGACTCGTTTGAGTAAACTGGTCGCCAATGAATCAATTGATGCCATTATTTTAGCCAAAGCAGGGTTAGAGAGGCTTGGGCTTTTTGCTGACTCACGTTTGGTTGATGGGACAATGGTTTTTATGAATACACTGCCAGTTTCTTCATTTGTCCCCTCAGCAGGGCAAGGAATTATTGGTCTTGAGGTGAGGGCTGAGGATCAGGCTGTTTGCCAAATCTTATCCTGCATTAATGATGAAAAAACGCATGTTTGTGCGCGAGCTGAAAGAGGTTTTTTAGGATATTTAGGAGCCAGTTGTTCGACTCCTGTTGGAGCTCATGCAACGTTAAATGGGCGTGGGCAACTTGCTTTACGCGTCCTTTTATTCTCAGAACTGGATAACGATAGAGACCCGTATTCACAAGTAATCATCGGGAAACAGGATGATCCCGAAGGGCTTGCTCGTAAAATGTGGGATGAGTTAAAGGCAAGCGGGTTTCTTTCCATGTGTCATCAGGCGTAATCTCTCTCCTTTGTAGTATTTCTAAAAAGATTGTTGCTTTATTTTTGATATCCTCTCTTTGCTGAGAATACGGCTGTTTAGTTGTATAATCAATTGTTTCGATAAACAAAGAGAGTGCCTGAGCTGGATTTTTATGACAAGAGGCTTCTGCCCACATCAAGAGGTGGTTTGCGTAAATCATTTTCCATGGGTAACCATAGTAGAGGTTAGGAATGCTGTAGGGAAATAAGAGAGCATCTCCTTTTTCAAATTGTCCCATTCGATCCCACGTTTGCCCTAATAATGTTTTGAGGATGTCATTGTTGGGATCTAGGGAAATGGCTTGTTCTAAATGCTTGATGAGCTGTGGGTAAATTTGTTCTTTGTCAGCTCGTGAGGCATTGAGTGGAATGAGAACTGAGGCGAGCATTTCTGTCAAATCGGGGTCGTGACTCCTCTCTACTGCTTGAGTGAGAATGCGAAGATGCTCTCTCGTTGGAGGGGTCTTATCTGTAATAATGGGTAAGGAATTCATTTCCCATGATAATTTCCAAATCGGATAAGATTGTTGAGCCGTGAGCCCTAGAATAGTGGCAATGCCTAGTGCTAAAATGAGTTGTCCATAATTATTAAGAGGTGAGCCGACTTTGATTCCTCTCGTTTTATCAACGACGAGGATGCCCATACAAAATGCTGTAATTGAGAGTAATGCCGCATTGTGCCAAACAAAATCAAAAGAGGCGTGGATACAAATGACAATCACCAAAGCTAATGCACCTGCATGGAGGGCTTTGTCTTTGGATGAGAATTGTTGCTGACGCAAGAGCGTTTTGAATCCTAGGTAGAGATGGCTAGCGATGATGCCAATCATGAGGATTAGCCCAGTAATACCATAATCACAAATGACTTGTGCATATTCATTATGTGCCATATTAGGTAAAACTTCTCCAATGGAAAAGGGTAAGGCATATTGTGTAAATGATTGGGCACCAAGCCCGAAGATTGGAGATTGCTCAGCGAGAACTAAGGCGAGGCTAGATAGGGAGAATCTGCCACTACTTTGGAAATAAGTAGAGAGATCGGATAGCGTATCGGGGTGTAGAATTGCAAGAGAGATGACGACCCCGACAAGGCAACAAAAGGCGATGAGTGAGCCAATCGATAGAACAATAAAGATTTTTGTCTTTTTGTATGACTTAATGAGTACGAGAAGCCAACAAACACAAATCCCAATACTGATATTAGGGTATACCGCTCGTGAATGAACGTCAAAGGAGAGATACCAAGCCCAAAGCCCAAGAAGGAGCCAATGCCATGATCGAATCCCAGATAAAATAAAATACCCAATGCAAAAGACGCCTGTCCCTACGAGAAATTGACCTGCAAAATTTTTATAACCAAAGAGTCCCGTATTTGAGACGTGTTGCCATGTTAATAGTTGATTCGGGCGTCCAGGGGAGAGCGTATGAGGGAATAGTAAACAAACAAAGTTGGCGATGATGAAGAGGGCGAGAATGGAGAAGAGAATCTTATTTTTGCCATTTTGAAGAGCGATATGAGTCCCTAAAATATAAAAAATGATAGCAAAAAGGATGGGGATGATATCCGCAAGGCTTTTATAGAATCCATCACTGTACCATGCACGAATGAGGAAATATCCCCCCCCTAAAAGAATAGAGCACCATGCGGTGCGATTCATTTGAGGGAGTTTTGTCTTGAGAATAATAGCCAGAGCAAAGAGACCAATGGCGATTATGCTTGCTACAGATGGAAGGTAAAAATCATACCATTTACCGCCTGTTGCCGAAGTAAGCACAAGGGAATAGACGAGAAAAAGGAGGAGAATAATAGCTTTCCCAATCCATGTCTGTGAAATTCGGCGATGATTCATCGTTCGTTAATTGATTGTAAGAGAGCGTTAAATGAGTTTAGCCATGTTGTCTCTGTATGGTATTTATTAACATATTCTCGTCCAGCATTGCCCATTTTTGTCAATTGTTCATGAGGTGTATCAAGTGCTTGACGAAGAGTTTCCGTTAAAGAACCTTTTTTTTCTAATTTGGCTAGCCATCCAGCAGGGCATTGCGATAAATAATCGTTGGCAGCACCTTTATTGAATGCCAAGGCTGGTCGACCATATTTCCATCCTTCGAGCATGGATAGTGCTGCTGTTTCTTCACATATGGAGGGCATCGCATAAAAAGAACAATTTTTCCAAAGCTCTTGATGATGCTCAGTGGAGACAAATCCTAAGAATTCGACAGAGTGAAGATTGTTGTTTTTTACAAAATCTTTCATTGTTTCTTCCTCTGGTCCTGTTCCAGCAATGAGGAGCTTCCTATCTTTTGGATTGATCTCGTTCCATGCTTGAAGAAATCCCATTGTGCCTTTTTCTTTGCTGAGTCTCCCCATAAATAGGACATAGCCTTTATCTGGGATAGGTCGAATTTCATCAGTTGTTGATGAAAGAAAATGAGGGATTATTTGTATTTTATTTTCAGGAATGCCCATTCTTTTAAGAAAAGGCACTTGAGCATTAGATAAAGCAATAAAGGCAGCTGTTTTTTCAAATAATCCAATTTTTTTAGATCTCCATTGAAATGCGGATCCAAAAAGACTCATAATCAAACTATTACGATAACATTTATTTTGGATCCCATATTTTAAATGATGATCAATACAGAGTTCACAATGAGAATTATCCCTGAGCATGAGTCCGTTAATACACCCCATTCGGTAATTATGTACCATGTGGATGAGTGGTACATTTAATCGAAAGGCCGTCTCATAAACAGAGGGAGACATAGCAGGGAAGACATTATGGACAAGCCAATAGTCAAAGTGATGTGTAGCTTGGAGTTTTTCGAGCTGATGTTTGATATCTCTATTATATAGTCCACGCAGAGGGAATGATAATTTACTCAAGAGTGTGTTCCCTTGAATTTCATTTGTTGATGGGGTTAAAGAGGTAACTTCGTGTGCTGTACTTAAAAGTTGAGTGATATGACCTGAGACGGTTTCTTCACCGCCATATTGTCTGTAACGATTGAAAATGGAAAGAATGCGAGCCATGGGGACTTAAAGGTTAATTTTAGCGAGAAAGACCGAATTTGCGGTTGATCTCAGGGATGGAATACATGATGAGTGTTGGAGTGCCAGTGGGGGTGCAGTAGGGGACTTCGCAACTTAATAATTGATTGAGAAGCTCTTGCGATTCTTCAGGGGAAGCAATACCAGAGAAGCTTGCTTTTTGGGCAATTCCTGTGGCAAAGGTCTCGTAGGCTATTTTGCCTGCCTTTTTGCGTTGGTCTGGTGATGTCATTCGGTCGATAATGTCGAGAATGAAGCGTTTAGCGTCGGAGGATTTGATGAGAGTAGGGAGGGATTCCACTCGCATTGTTTTTTGTCCAAATGGAGAAATAGAGATACCTGCATGGTCAAAGTATGGAATCATCTCTTCGACGAGGGTAAAGTCTCTTGGGTCGAGTTCGATGATGAAGGGAGCTAGTAACATTTGCGAGGGCATGCCTGAATGCTCGGCTGTCATCAATTGTTCAAAAATGATTCGTTCTCGTGCGGCTTTTGGATGCAGGAGAGCTAAGCCTTCTTTATTTTCAAAGAGAGCATAGTTGTTCTGTAAAATCCCGATGAAATGAAATCCATTGTTATTCCCTTGTCGACTCGTAGCGGGGGCATCAAGAGTGGCATGTAAGGTTGGTTGCGTCGCAGGGAGGGGCTTAACTAACGGAGAGAGGGGTAGGGGCGTCCTCGTTTGGTTTGGGGTGATATGCTCCTTATGCTCTTGGCTCTTTTGATTTTTTTGAGGAGACGTCGTTATTTCATCTGGTATTTTTGTCGGGATTGACGGTGCGATTATCTCGACGGGTGTTAGAGCCAGGGGATTGCTCTCAGTGAAATTTTGTCTGGTTCGTTCTGTGAGCGTATTTGAGATTGCCTCAATGATCGTTGAGACGATGTCAGAAGGACGTCGGAATCTTACCTCTTTTTTGGAGGGGTGGACATTGACATCGACTAGCCCTGGATCGACTTCTAAAAATAGATAGATGGAGGGGTGTAATCCAGCAGTGAACCCACCATATCCGTCTCTGATGGCTCTCGATACGAGTAGATCATCAATGGGGCGGTGATTGAGAAAGGTAAATTGACTTTTTTTATTTCTACGTCCTTCAGAAGGGGGGAGTAAATAGCCTGTGATGGTGATGCCTGGACCATAGGTCGTTTCGATAGGGATGAGCATTTGTGCAGTCCGCCTATCCGTTAGTGTGGCAATTCTCGTGCGGAGGTCTGATGTGGCAGGGAGATCAAAGATGCTTGCTCCGTCTTTTTTGAAAATGAAACGAATATTGGGGAATGAGAGGGCATGCAAGTGGAGTTGATGCTCAATGTAAGCCGTCTCTGTTTCTTTTGATTTGAGAAATTGGCGTCGAGCAGGAGTATTGTAAAAAAGTTCGCCAACTTCAATACTTGTGCCAGGTGAGATGCCAGATGTTCTTGGTTCGAGGAATTTGCCCCCCTCAATCAGGATTTCCCAGCCTTCGAGGGCATTGTGCTCTCTCGTTCCTATTTTGAGGCGAGAGACACTGGCGATGCTGGGGAGAGCCTCTCCTCGGAATCCAAGTTGCGTTATACAAAAGAGGTCTTCTTGGGTGAGTAATTTACTCGTTGCATGCCTTAGGACAGAGGAGGTGACATCTTCTTTACTCATACCGCAACCGTCATCTGTCACTTTGATGAGAGCGATGCCCCCGCGTTGGATTTCGACAGAGATTGTGTGAGCTCCTGCATCAAGGCTATTTTCAACAAGTTCTTTGATGACAGAGGCTGGTCTCTCGACAACTTCTCCCGCCGCTACTTGGCTAGCGAGAGTTTCAGACATGATATGGATTTTTCCCATAAAGGCGATAATCGTAATAGGGGGATTACCCTCCTGCAACAATCGAAACAATTTCTACTCGATCTCCTGCGTGTAGTATTGTTGAGATAAATTGAGAGGGAAGGAGTGCTTGTTCATTGAGTTCAACGACGACGGGGCGTTTCCCTAGTCCAATAACCTCAAGGAGCCCTGAGATGGATTGTCCTTCTGTCCAAGGGTGTTGTTGTCCGTTTACGATGATGGATGGGTTCTCCATAGCAAAGGAATCATAGCTGATTTGATCAAGGCAATCCAGTATATTGCTTCTGTAAAACAGAAAAACCGTCCGAAGACGGTTTTTAAATTGGTAACCCGTACGGGAATCGAACCCGTGTTGCTCGCGTGAAAGGCGAGAGTCCTAGACCGCTAGACGAACGAGTCGTTAGTTGCGCTACGCAATGAATAAATCATATTTTCTTTTTTATACAAGTTTTATCTTAATAAAAATATGTCAAATAGATGAGAAAAGATTATTATAAGCGATCTCTTTCGGGTATAAGCTTCGCGTTCTCTTTAATTATGACCGCTCGTTTTTATCACCGTTTTCTTTTTATTCTTTGCGTCTTATGTTGTTTTACTCCATGGATTTCTGCCCCTATCGCTTTGGTCGGTGGATTTTTATTTAATCTCCTGTGGGGGCATCCGTATGAACGCTTAAATCATAAGGCGACGGGGCTTTTGCTCAAGGCATCAGTTATTGGACTTGGCTTTGGGATGACCACTCAGAGTGCATGGGATGCAGGTAAAAATGGATTTGGACTAACCGTTGGATCTGTGATCGTTGTATTGCTCTTAGGGAGTTTAATTGGGAAATGGCTGTCGATGCCAGCAAAATCATCTCATTTGATTGCCTCTGGTACGGCAATTTGTGGCGGTAGTGCCATTGCTGCTGTGGGGCCTGCGGTGAATGCATCAGAAAAAGACATTTCTGTATCCTTAGGGGTGATTTTCCTATTGAACTCAATCGCCTTGATTATTTTCCCTTCAATCGGGCACTTATTTGATTTGAGTCAGCATCAATTCGGATTATGGAGTGCTATTGCCATTCATGATACAAGTTCTGTCGTTGGTGCTTCTTCTGCCTATGGAGAAGAGGCGTTACAGGTGGCGACGACGGTGAAGATGGCGCGTGCGCTTTGGATTATACCAGTTGCCTTGGTCTCAGCTCTCGTCTTTGGTGGGAAGGGGAAAAAATGCAAGATGCCTTGGTTTATCTTCCTTTTCATTTTTGCCATTATCGCCAATAGTTATTTGCCTATTTGTCAGTACGTGAATGGACCTATTGTTGAGATTAGCAAGAGAGCTCTCGTCGTGACCTTGTTTCTGATAGGGGCAGGGTTATCTGTCGATAAGATGAAATCCGTCGGATGGAAGGCACTGATTTTAGGTGTCTCGTTGTGGATCATTATTTCCATTGCTTCGCTTTTCGTGATTCTTAAAGCAGAGCTCTAAGAGTTCAACTATTGAAATCATTATGAATAGACACAAAAAAACCGCCCGAAGGCGGTTTTTTTTTATTGGCAACTCGTACGGGACTCGAACCCGTGTTGCTCGCGTGAAAGGCGAGAGTCCTAGACCGCTAGACGAACGAGTCATTTGTTTGTTAGCGCGGGCGGAGTAAACCGTAAAATAGACGAACTTGCAAGATTTATTTATGTCGGATACGAATAATTTTTAAGCGGGGTAGTCTCGATGTCCAAAAATGGCAGTCCCGACACGAACAAAAGTAGCGCCTTCTTCAATGGCAATTTCAAAGTCATGGCTCATTCCCATGGAGAGTTCTGGTAGATCAATGGGGCCTTTTTGGACGAGTGTGTCTCTTAATTGAACGAGAGAGCGAAAGTAGGGACGCATCTCTTCTGTGGATTGAGTCGGGGGGGGGATGCACATTAAGCCTTTGATTTGTAAATGTGGCAATGAGCTTAGTTGCCCCCATTCAGTCAAGAGTGTATCTTGCTCAAAGCCAAATTTGGTTTCTTCTCCTCCGACATGGACTTCCAGTAAAATCTGGGGGGTGATATTTAGTTCTGCGGCGACTTCATTTATGTATTCTGCCAATTTGAGAGAATCTACCGTATGGATGAGATGAAAGGCGAGGAGAGCCTTACGTACTTTGTTTCTTTGCAAGGGACCGATGAGGTGCCATTGAACTGTTGTTGGCAAGGATGGTATTTTTGTCAATGCCTCTTGTACTCTGTTCTCACCAAAGATGGATTGTCCAGCTTCGTGGCATTCAATGACATCTTCTGTTGGGAATGTTTTACTGACAGCTATGAGGGTTACAGAGCCTGAGGGGCGACCAGCACGTTGTTCGGCGATACGAATGCGTGCTTGGATGGATTCGAGATTTTGAATAATGCTCATTTAATTTAAAAAGTAATGTTTAGGTGCACGAGCGAGGAGGGCGTGCATGGGTGACTCTGCGTTCATTAGCTGGAGCCAAAGCTGGCGATCATGGATCATTCCTAAGAGTGGGGCATGGGCTGAGATGGTAACCCAGGAGCCAGTCATAAATTCATGCTCAATTTGTCCTTTTACCCATGAACAATGCCCCATGAATCCTCGGACGAGCGTCCCTGGTGTCTGGAGATGGTCGATGGCTTCTTCTGCATTGATGCCTGCTCGGTAGAGGAGAGTTGTCTTTTTTGTCGTCAGAGCTACAAGGGTGAGCTCGTCTTGATCGACGGGACCGCCATTAAATACCTCAATAGACTTAAGTTCTTGAGGGAATCTCTTTTTGGGCAAGAGTTGTTGTATTGTTTTGCCAAGAGGGTTATTGATGATAAATCCTTTTGAGCCTTCCGTGGGTGTGTGGTTGGTGATGATGACTACAGAATGATCAAATGTATCATCTTCCAAAATAGGAGATGCTAAAATGAGGCGTCCTTGCCATTCTGATATTGCTGGGTCATTCATCATAACTTGATGCTGATACTATAAATCGTAGAGAGCAAAAGGGCAATAATATTTGGATGACATTCTGGTTAAACGAATGAGGACATTTGTCCTTCTCCATATTGGTCATGAGGGGAGACTTCGTTTACTGAGGGAATCCTCCTGTTCTTTTGCAAATATAGCGTAATGTATTTATAATAGGTTGTATATGCTTGTTTGGTGTCGTGGATATTCAAGAGACGTTAATCATTCACTTGTTCAAGTAAAAAAATAATTTTGTTGTGGAACTCCCATGGAACGTGACGGAGGTAGAGGGCAAAAATGAGCGAGATAAATTTCATTCACGAAATCAGACAAGAGAAGGTATGGTTGTCCCCACGTTGGTGATTTCCTCTCCATTCTCGTCTGTATGAGATTGATGAGTGAATCCCCTTCGGCAATTTTTAGATACTTTAGGTAAGCACATGCAAAACATCGACAAACACAATACTGAAATTTGGTCCAAGATTACTGGTTTGCTTCATAGCAAGGTGAATGAGGATACGTTTAACAGATGGTTTGCGCGTTTAACGCTTGTTGAGGATAATGGGACTCATCTCGTTATTGCCGCTGATGATGAAATTTGTCTCGCATGGGTTGAGACGAATTATGCCCATTTAATTCAGGAGTCAGCCTTAATTATTTTAGAGGGATCGAGGACATTGACCTTCAAATTGCTTGAAGAAGAGGGGCAAAGTGCTCAACAAGGGGATTCTGAGCATGCTTTATTCCCTGGATGGGGAGCTAAAGTTGCCGAACATGCTCAAAATCAGTGTAAAACTACGACGATAGAGGCATTAAAACCTAAGACGACACGTAAGGCATCAACGGGGAGTAATCTAAATCCCAACTTCAATTTTTCTAATTTTGTTGTTGGTCCGAATAATCAATTTGCTCATGCGGCAGGTGTCGCACTTACCTCGTCTGATTTATCACCCTTTAATCCTTTATTTTTACATGGGGGCTCAGGGTTAGGGAAAACACATTTAATGCAGGCGATTGGTAACGAGATTGCCCGTGAGCGTGGTAGCTCAGCAGTTATCTATTTGACTTGTGAGCAGTTTACTAACGAATTTATCGAAGCCATTGGGACAAATTCTCTCGCTAAATTCCGTCGTAAATACCGCAAAGCAGATGTTTTGCTGTTGGATGACGTGCAGTTTTTTGGAGGGAAAGATAGGACGCAGGATGAATTTTTCCATACATTTAACACGTTATTTAACGGACATAAGCACATTGTGTTGAGTTCTGATTGTCCCGCGAGTGAAATTTCTAAGTTAGAGCCTCGGCTTGCTTCTCGCTTTGAATGCGGATTGACGGTAGAGATTCTACCCCCAAGTATGGAAACTCGATTGGCAATCCTTCAACAAAAGAGGAAGCAATGGGGCGTGACTGTCGGTGATTCGATTTTACAGTTCCTGGCAGAGCGCATTCGCAAAAATGTGCGTCGTATGGAGGGTGCTTTGATGCGCGTGGCAACTTATGCTTCATTGTCAGGGGGAACGCCTGATATTGCCAAGGTTGAGGTTCTTTTGCGTGATATTCTACGAGAAGAAAACTCAAAACAGGTGACCATAGATGTCATTCAACGACGCGTCTCCGAGCACTTTGAGATGAGATTGGCAGATATGTCGAGTAGACGTCGTCCTGTAAGTATTGCCTTCCCTCGCCAAATTGCCATGTATTTGAGTAGGAAGCTGACAAGCTCGTCTCTGCAAGATATTGGAGAAGCTTTCGGTGGACGTGATCACGGAACGGTTATCCATGCACATAAGACGATTGCTGCCAAGATAGAGGCTGATTTATCACTGCGTGACCTCGTGGAGCGGTTATCTGCTGAATTGGTTTGATTCACCTTATTCTTCATCTTAGGAAAAATTATCTGGAAAACCTCTCCAAAATCAGGCATATAGGGTGAGTTATGTCTAGCAGATTACTTGAAGGAAAAGTAGGCGTTGTCATCGGTGTCGCGAATAAGCGCAGTATCGCGTTCTCAATCGCTAAAGCCTGGCATGAAGCCGGAGCAAAACTCATTTTTAACTATCAAGGTGAACGCCTGAAAGATGGCGTCATTAAGTTGGTTCATGAAAGCTTTGGTGAGGATACTCCCATTTATGAAATGGATGCGAGTAGCGATGAATCAATTGCCACATTTTTTGAAAATGTCAAAAAGCACACCGACAAGGTGGATTGTCTCCTCCATGCTGTTGCCTTTGCGCCTAAAGAAGCGTTGAGCGGTAGTTTCCTTGAAACAAGTCGTGAAGCTTTCAAAATATCTCTGGATATTTCCTCCTACTCTCTGATTGCTCTTGCTCGTGCAGTAGAACCAATGATGCCTGATGGCGGTAGTATCCTTGCCATGACTTATATGGGCTCGGTCAAGGTTGTACCTAATTATAACTTGATGGGCGTCTCAAAGGCTGCCTTGGAAGCTAATACGCGTTATCTTGCCTACGATCTGGGCAGAACCCGTAAAATCCGTGTTAACTGCATCAGTGCAGGTCCCGTGCAAACCTTGGCTGCGCGTGGCGTTGCTGGTTTCTCAACCATGTTTAAGGTGTATGAAGAACATGCTCCTCTCGAACGTTCTTGCTCTGGTGAAGAGCTTGGTGCAACGGGGGTCTTCCTCGCGAGCGATGGCGCAGGTGCTATCACAGGGCAGATTATTTACGTCGATGGTGGTTACTCCATCATGGGGATGTAATTAATCATCTGACAATTCTTTTAGCCACAGTTCCTACTTGGGACTGTGGCTTTTTAATGCTCATTTCATTCATGGCAAATGATTTGATGACCTCTTTGATTTCGTTTCTCACTCGCCTATAAATCAATAAAGACTCTTCGTTTGATAACCCTTTTGAAAGAGATGGTGGATCATCAAAAGGTAGGTGGAGATGATGAGATGAAGGTAAAAAGGGACATTTCTCCTCTGCATGAGAACACACTGTAACGATAATATCCCATGTTTTAGTAGGTAATTCATTGATCGTTTTAGAGTAGTGTTGGCTCATATCTGCACCAACTTCTCCCATGACTTGAAGCATCATGAGATTAATTCCGTGCTTCTCCAGTCCAGCAGAAGCAATGAACCAATCATGGGGGCAATACATCTGTGCAAATGCCTCTGCCATTTGGCTCCGACAAGAATTGCCCGGACATAGGAAAAGGAGGCTTTTCATGAAATCAGCACGTTAAATAAATATCCAGATAGAATGATAAAGATCGTCACCGTTCCAAAAAAAATCCCGATCAATCGCCACGTCATTACTTTTTTGAGCAATGTTGCCTCTGGTAAAGAGAGTCCTACTGTTGCCATCATGAATGCAATTGCCGTCCCAATTGGTACGCCTTTTGCCACAAATACCTCAATGACGGGGACAATCGCCGCTGCATTTGCGTACATGGGCACCGCACAAATGACCGCGAGGGGTACTGACCACCAATTATCTCGGCTCATGGAAGCTTCAAAAAAGCCTGTAGGTATGTAGCCATGTACCACCGCACCGATGGCAATGCCGATTAGCACATAGAGAGTCACCCCTTTGACGATGCTCCACGCATCGTTCATAATGACGGGGAATCTTTGCAAAAATGGGGTCTTCCCTTGTTCCCATGCTCCACTTTCTTCGCTAGATTGTTGCAATAAATCACGAATCCATGGTGATAAATAGCGTTCTAGCCTAAATCTCTCCAAAATAGATCCACCAATCACCCCAAGCAAAATACCTGAGACAGCATAAATAACTGTAATCTTGAATCCAAATATCCCGAGGAACATGGCGATGGCAACCTCATTGACCAAGGGTGATGTAATGAGGAAGGATAAGGTAACTCCCAAAGGAATGCCTCCCTTGACAAATCCGATAAATAAGGGAATTGATGAGCAGGAGCAAAATGGCGTTATGGCTCCGAATAAGGAGGCAAAAAAGTATTGAAGGCCGTAAAGCTTTTTCGTCGTTAAAAAGATGCGAATGCGTTCTACTGGGAAATAAGCATTCACCACGCCCATCAACAAGCTGATGACATATAACAAGAAAAGAATTTTAACGGTGTCGTACACAAAGAAATTCACCGCATCGCCTAAATGTGTTTGGGGAGTGAATTCCAATACATTGTATGTCAGCCAATTAGAAAAATGTTGAACCATAAAATCAATAAAACTAATTGAGATTATTGAGAGCAACTCGACTTGATCGGTATCGTCTTAGTCGGAGACCCCGTGTTTTTGCCAGCATCTTGATGATTGAGTATTTTGATGACTGCTAGCAGAGTGAGCAGGACGACGAACCAGACGATAGCCTTTTTCCATTTATTACAACCTGATGATGAAGCTCCTTCGCAACAGCCTGCTCCGTCACAGCTAGAGCATCCCGCACTGCCACATGTGTTATTTTTTGAGCAAGAAGATTTGACGGGAGAATCCTGCCATAGTTCTTTTTCTTTAAGGAGTAGGTTCTTGATTTCCTCTTTTGTTGGAACCTTACCTGAAATAAGTATTTTGCCATTAACTGATAGAGCAGGCGTTAAGAGCACTCCGGCAACGGCGAATTGCATGGCATCTGTTACTTTTTCAATGGGAATTTCTAACTGAAGTTCCCTCATAGCCTGTTTCGTTAGCTCTGCAAATGTTGTGCATTTTACACAGCCAGGACCGTAGATTTTAATAGTATTCATGTGATTATTAGTTTAGATTTTGATGAATGTAAAAATATTGAAGTAAAAAATGATTAAATAAAGTGTGCTTATCAAATTACCTGTTTTGTAGGGTTGTACTCTTCTTGAGACATTCCAATATATTGCGCAGACAGGGACAGCCGAGCGCATAATACACATTCTTTCCTCGTTGTTCGCAAGTCACGATATGGGTGTTTTTTAAGATGTTCAAGTGGCTAGAGATTGTAGACATGTCGCGCCCAGAGTCCTTTTGCAATTCGCAAACGCAACGCTCGTGATCTATGAGCATTTCTACAATCATCAAACGAATAGGATGCCCCAATGCCTTAAAAATATCGGCAAGAGGCTCTATCTCTTTGACGGAGTGCTCCGAATGAGGAGATGATGTACAGGGACAGTTTGACATAAAGAATGATTTTATTATTTTGAAAAATGTAAAAATGTCAATATGAATTTTATTTACATATCGTTTTTTACCTTATGAGGGGGCTGGGGGAGAATGTGTTGCGTTAACGGAGCAAAGCGGAGTGTTGTATCGCCTTTGGCTAATACAACACGTTATCCAGCAGTGCTTTATTTGATTTTGGATGATATTGTTGGATAAAAAAATGGCTACCTCATTTTAGAGAGGTAGCCATTTTTAGTTAATATTTGATGATGGGGGGTGTCAGGCTTTTTTGACGGTCTTTTTTGTTTTCTCCGCTACTAAAAGTTTAGGAGTAACTGTTTTGACTTGCCCATTGACACGTATTTTCACTGGTTTAGGGTTTGGTGAGCTGAGGGAGTAGCTTGTGACTTTGCCGTTTTTCCATTGGAAATCGACGGTGATATTACCGCGAGCTTTCATTCCTTTGACTGCGCCATCGGGCCATGCTTTTGTTGGGGCAGGGAGGAGAGAGATTTCACCAGTGTGCGATTGCAAGAGCATTTCTGACATGCCGCCTGTGATGCCGAAGGTACCGTCCATTTGCATGGGGGGGTGTGAGGCGAGCATGTTATCAAGCATGTTGTATTGAATGAGTCCAGAGACCATATCGTGGGCACGTTCGCCGTCATGGAATCTTGCCCAAAGGGCAGTGCGCCATGGCCATGTCCATGAGCGACGAGAGTCACCTGTAGAGCCACGCCATTCGAGCGTATTTCTAGCTGCTTTGGCGAGTTCTGGAGTTTTCTCCATGCTGATTTGACTACATGGATAGACGCTGACCAAGTGAGATGTATGACGGTGCTCAGTCTTGGCGATACGGTCGATCATCCATTCTTGCAGGTTGCCTTCTTTACCAATTTTTGGTGCGGCGAGACGGTCGCGTTTTTTAGCGAGAGCGGTAGCCCAAGGTTTATCGATACCGAGGATATTGGCTGCCTTGATCGTGTTGGTGAATAAGTCCCAGATTAATTGTTGGTCCATGGAGACGCCATCTTCACGAGGTCCATGTTCTGGTGACCATCCATGAGGGGCGACGAGAGTGCCCTCTTTAATGCCTTTTAGCTCGGTTAGATCAGCTGATTTGTCGTCAGTGACGAAGCCTTTGCCGTCTTTGCCCAATTCTTTGAGGTGATCTTCCCAGAATTGAGAGATTTCTTTCATCATGGGATATCCGACAGTTGCCAGATAATTTTTATCATTGGTGAATTCGTAATGATCCCAGATGTGACGAGCATACCATGCTGAGCCAGGGATATTCCATTCCCACCCATTACCGCCAAAGACGTTTTGAGAGGTGCGAACGGTCCATCCTCGGACTTTGCCACCATTTTGAGTTTTGAATTCTTTTTGACTAGCGATGCGGCAGGGTTCTGCCATAGCTTCAAGGTATTTGATGAGAGGCAACTGACATTCGGAGAGGTTTGTCGGTTCAGAGCCCCAATAGTTCATCTGAATATTGATGTTGTTGTGGTAATCGCAAGCCCAAGCCTGATGTACGTGGTCATTCCAAAGCCCTTGGAGGTTAGCAGGGAGGGCATTGTTGTTGGGGCGAGAGCTAGAGATGAGCGCATATCGACCATATTGGAACATGGTATTTTCCAATTCTGGGTCAACGGGATTTGTCTTGTAGGATTTAATTCGTTCATCTGTTGGCAATTGCGCGATTGTTGGATCGGTTTTGCCAAGATCAATCTTCATCCGATCAAAGAGTGATTTGTAGTTTTTGATATGTTGCTCTTTAAGGACGGAGCCAGGGACTTTAACCGTTTTTGATAAGCAATACTTGTTTTTTGCAGAGGGGGATTCGCCTTTCCAGTTTTTTTCATAACTGAGGGCATAGTCTGTTGCCAAGGAGATGATGACGGTGCAAGAATTGGCATTTTTTAAGTTGATAGCAGGTAAGTTATCTGTACCTAAAATGGGTTTGTTATTTTGATAGGTGACATCAACTTTTGCATCATTAGGAGAGGAAGCCGTTGCTGTGCCTCCTTGTGGGATAACGACAACCTGACCCTCAAAAGCCATGCCATTTTTTAAGGTACCACTCATGGTGAGGATGTTGCCTTTTGCCGTGATGGTGGTGGTATGGTTGGGTTTGAGGGAAAATGAGGCATTCAAGGCTCCCTTTTTATTAGCCATGAGGTTCATGACGATGACTTGATCGGGATAGCTGGCGAAAACTTCTCGATTAAAGGTGACTCCTCCCTTGGTGTAAGAGACGCGAGCGATGCCGTCTTCTAATGATAGAGATCGAGAGTAATTGCTTATTTCTCCATCTGCTTTGAAATCAATCATTAAATCGGCAAAGGGTTGATACGAGCCAAAGCTATTTTTATCGACTTCTGGACCATATCCATACCCGCCACCAGGGTTTTCACCACCAGACCAAAAGCTGATTTCATTGAGGGCGAGGCGTTCTGTATTATCACCGCCAAAGACCATGGCACCAATGCGACCATTGCCAATAGGGAGAGCTTGAGATTCCCATGCATTCCCTTTGAATGATTCATTTTGACCAAAGTTGTCTCGATTTGATGAAATATTTTTTTCAACGCTTGCTGGTTGTTTGTACCACAAATAATTGGAAGATGGACGCTTGGTATCAGCACCTAAAGAAGTGGCTGGCAAGCTTGTTAACGCTAAAAGCGCGAGAATTGTGCGAGTTCGTTTCATGATATCAATTTTAATAAAATACTTAAGAGGGATACGTCTTAAATATGATTTTATATCAAATAAATGCAGTCGTCACGAGAAAAGGTGCTTTTAGGTGAGAAAAAGGTTCCCATGTCATTTTGCTGGCATAGGTGGTAGAGCAAGAGTTTTTCTGTAAATTGATAAAATCGAGTTAGTGAAGGGGTTAGGGTTAGCTGTTAAAGGAAGAGGTAGGAACGTCCCGATTCCCACTCATTGGATATCTCCTGTAGGATCGCTGA
>JAVXPO010000033.1:0-22507 GCA_036644695.1 Akkermansia sp.
CCTCCATTTGATCTATTGTTTTTCAAAAACGAGCTTTTTCAAGGTCGACTAGTTACTGACAAACTCAAAATCCACCTTCCTTTTTCGTGCCTTGCTACTTTTTACTTTTTTTCAAGATTTTTATTTAGGACAGGTGTGAATAAAAATGACCTCCCCTGTGCTTTCGTCTTGCTCCTTGGTACAATTGCGCTAGTCTAATTGGAAACTATGAGAACGACTTTTTCTCCCCGACTCAAGAACGGTTTCACCCTTGTGGAACTCCTCGTCGTCATCACCATCATTATTGCGTTGGCTGGTGTAGCATTTGTCACGGCAAACAAAGCCATGAACACGGCTCGTGAACGCAAATCACAAAGTGATTGCGCCAACCTCGCCTTAGGAATCAATAATTTCATCGCCGATCATATGGGCATCCTCCCCGTTGAGCAACGCTCTGAAGGCGACGGCACCGTTACAACTGATGTTGACGATCAATCTCGCCTTATCACCATCCTTTTAGGACGTGAAAAAGGCAATGAAATGGACAACATCAACAAGACGAAGAAAAAATACATTTCTGGCTCTATCGTCGATCAAAAACGAGATGGCATCTATTTCTCTACAACAGATGCAGGGTATTACGATGCGTGGGGTCACCCCTATTTTGTCATCATGGATTCCGATGAAGATGAAGAAATTGCCGATCCCACTAATCCGAAAAAACCAATCTTTTCTCGCGTCGTCGTTTACGGCATGGGCATGGACGGGATTGGGAGCCAAAAAGATGGCAAAATCACCAATAAGGAAGCTACAGAAGATAACGTCTATTCTTGGAAGAAAAAATAAGCGGATTGCTTCATAATCTCATGAAAAGCCGCTCTCATCACTGATGTGAGCGGTTTTTTCTTTTCATTTCCCCTAAAAACCCTCTCAATAAACACATCAACATGAATTGGTTCAAAACAGACGACGTACGCATCGATAATATCGAGCCCCTCATTTCTCCTGCTATTCTCATCAAGGACTATCCCGCTACCCCATCAATCACGGAACTAGTCTCCAAATCGAGAAAGGCAGCAGACAACATTATCGAAGGTAAAGATGATCGCTTATTGGTCATCGTTGGTCCCTGCTCCATCCACGACCCAGAGGCAGCCATCGAATATGCAAATAAATTAAAAGAGCAAATGGCAAGATTTGACAAAGAGCTCTCCATCATCATGCGTGTGTATTTTGAAAAGCCCCGCACGACCGTTGGATGGAAAGGACTCATCAATGACCCCTTCCTCAATGGCTCTTACGACATCAATCGTGGATTGCACATGGCACGTGGACTCCTGCTACGCATTGCAGATATCGGAGTCCCCTCTGCAACAGAATTTCTCGATACAATCACGCCTCAATATATTGCTGACCTCATCACATGGGGAGCCATTGGCGCAAGAACGACCGAGAGTCAAGTCCATCGTGAACTCGCCTCAGGTCTCTCCATGCCTGTTGGCTTCAAGAATGGCACGACGGGATGTCTGCAAATAGCAATTGATGCCGTCATTGCCGCCTCTTGTCCACATTGTTTCCTCTCTGTAACCAAGCAAGGGGTCTCTGCCATCGTCTCGACGACAGGCAACAAAACTTGTCACCTCATCCTACGTGGTTCCTCAATGGGACCTAATTACTCATCCAAAGACATCACTGCCGCATGGGAAAAGCTCCAAAAAGCAGGGGTCAACAATCATATCATGATTGACCTCTCTCATGGCAATAGCTCAAAGGACTATCATAATCAGCCAATCGTCGCCCAACATATCGCCGATCAAATTAGCGCAGGAGATCAACATATAGCGGCCGTCATGATTGAGAGCTTCCTCGTCGAAGGATCTCAAAAAATCAGTGATAAAATGACCTATGGTCAAAGTGTTACCGATCAATGCATTAGCTGGGATGAAACTGTCAACGTCCTCGAACTCTTAGCTCAATCCGTCCGCAATCGCCGACAAGTGGGCAAATAAGAATTTTTTAATTCTCTTTAACAAGACCGTCTTGCCCGTCGTGGTTGGACGGTCTTTTTTATGGAAGTCCCCAAGGAGATCTTAATCTTAAATAATCAGTCACGGGGAGCAAGACATACACGGGCTTTTTAGCAGGCTCTAACCACTTAATCAAGTCGCGTAGATTAGCTTCACTCATCGTCGTACATCCTGCCGTGGGCGATTGCCCATCTCTCCTCCAAATATGAAAAAAGATGGAGGAGCCCGCTTTAGGAATGGGGCGACCGACATCGCCAGGCGCATTATGCCGAATGAATACTTTTAAACAATGGGCGTAATCATTGAGCTTCATTTGTTGCTCAAGCTCCCATTTTGTTGTGGCTGGATGATTCAAAACAAGATGGTGATTGTAGGCAGGCGAATTGTAATCCTCGACCCATAGATCATTCGGGGTCACTCGTCTGTATTCAAGCCCCCAATGTTTTGCTGGGGTTGGCACGGTGCCATACACGCCCCCCAAGGCAAAGACCCCAGCAGGGGAACGTAAATCGCCTTCCTTCTTCACCTTTTGCCCCTGAATCACAGGATGGAGCCCCAGCCCCCAGACCAATCCACTCTTCCCTAATCTTACCGAGAAGGGACCTTTGACCATGACCCATTGATTCCCTCGCTTTTCCAACAAACTCAGTTGGGCATGTGAATCATCCCAATTTTTGCTAGACCCCATAATAACTTGTTGGCAATCAGCTGGCAAGACGCCACCAAAAGCAACACTGCATAACATCAGCCCCACGATCATCATCCAAATCTTGTGCATGCACCTAAAATAATTCGTTGCCGCCCTAATGGCGAGCATTAAGAGTTATTAGCACTGCGTTCTCCCTTGGAGAGCCTTCATCAAGGTAAGCGCATCGGCATGCCCTAGTCCAGCCCCAGCAGGCAACCCCTGCGCGAGACGAGAGATTCGACAATCTCTCTCTTTTAAGATAGAGGTTAAATAAAGAGCCGTCGTCTCGCCCTCAACATCTGACCCCGTCGCCAAAATGACCTCACATCCTGGGGTAACATCGATACGAGTCAGCAGTCCACCAATATTCAAATCCTCAGGCTCTACATCATCAAGGGGAGATAACTTGCCACCAAGACAATGGTATAAGCCATGATAAACACCACTGCGCTCAATGGGTAAAATATCCGTTGCCTGCTCGACAACGCAAAAAACATGGCGATCTCGCCCCATATCTTCACACGCCTCACAACGCTCACCTACACAAAAAAATCCGCAATCGGGGCAAATACGCGTTTCATCAATCGATAATTGGATCATCTTAGCCAAAGCCACCGCCTCGTGCTGATGCCCCTGTAGCAGCCAAAGAGCCATGCGCTCTGCCCCTCGACTACCAATACTCGGAAGCATTTTTAATCGAGCAATCAGCTCTAAAACAATCGGGGGATAATCAAGAGCATTCATGCGTCAGAATCAAGAGAAGTCGTTGGAATTGCAGACTTGGCATCGCGTCGTCTATCCCAAATCAAATGTGTAATTGAGGCGCCAACTCCTGCCAACAATACAGATAGAGTCACACCGATCATATTGGCATAAATCTGCCAAACCGCGCAAACAGGAATACATAAGAGCATCAAAATTGCCGCGCCCAAAAGAATCAACAGTCGGCATGTCAAGGTCTCTACGTGCAACACTACGTAGGTGAAAAACATCGTACTTGAGACCCCTAGACAAAACATCGCGAGCGGAGCGGGCACAAAAGCCTGCTCACTCATTCTAAAGACCCCTTGATGCAAGGCTTCTTTCAATAAATGACTCCATGCAGGCAGACACCCCGATAAGCTCAACACAACCACGAATGTGGTACCTATAACAGACCAAATAGCCCACCATAAAAAGAGGGAATTAACGTTAAGGGAATGTCCCTTGGTATCCGTTATCGTCTTGTCTTGCATAGGATGAATAAAAAATGGGGCATTCCACCTGATCCGACTTTTGCGGCAGGAATGGAATACCCCATTCAAAGGAAAATCACAGATGAATACAAGCGAATTTAGGCAAATCGCTTGACGACCACTGTCGAATTGTGCCCACCAAAGCCAAAGGAATTACTCACGGCAATGTTCACGCGTTTTTCGCGTGCCTGGTTCGGTACGCAATCCAGATCACATTCTGGATCCTGATGCTCAACATTAATCGTTGGAGGGATAATATCCTCGGCAATTGCCATCAAGCATGCGGCAATTTCCAATCCTCCAGCGGCACCCAATAAGTGACCTGTCATTGATTTGGTTGAGCTTACAAGGAGACCATTCTTGGCATGATCGCCAAAGACGGTCTTAATCGCCTTCGTTTCGCAAACATCACCAACAGGGGTTGATGTCCCGTGAGCATTAACATAATCAACCTCTTCAGGATTGATTCCTGCGTGATCGATTGCCATCTGCATACAACGGGCAGCACCTTCACCACCAGGGAGGGGAGAGGTCAAATGATACGCATCAGAGCTGACGCCATAGCCAACGAGTTCACCATAAATCCGAGCACCACGCTTTTGAGCATGTTCCAACGTTTCCAAAATCACGACACCCGAGCCTTCACCCATGACAAATCCATCACGATCTACGTCAAATGGACGAGAAGCATGAGCAGGGTCATCATTGCGCGTACTAAGAGCTTTCATGTTGGAGAAACCAGCCAACCCCGTAGGTAAAATAGTGGCTTCTGCACCACCTGTCACCATGACGTCGGCATCGCCAAATTTCATGATGCGCCAGGCTTCACCAATATTGTGATTTGAGGTTGCACAAGCAGTCACAATCGTCATATTCGGGCCACCAAAACCATATTCCATAGCAATAATCCCCGAAGCGATGTTACTAATCATGTAAGGAATCATGAACGGAGAGACGCGACCAGGACCACGTTCCAAAAGCATTTTATATTGAGTTTCAAGGGTACCCAATCCACCAATACCACTACCAATCATCACACCGACGCGGGTCTTATCCTCTGCATCCACATCCAAGCCTGCATCTTGCACCGCCATTTTTGCCGCAGCAACGGCAAAATGTGTGTAGCGGTCAACGCGACGAGCATCTTTGGGGGAGGAGAAAAAGGGAGTAGGATCAAAATCCTTCACTTCTCCTGCGATTTTTGCCGGATAATCCGTTGTGTCCATTGACTTAATAAGATCAATGCCATTACGTCCAGTCTTGAGACCTTCCCATGTTGATTTAAAGTCATTGCCCAATGGGCTAACAACGCCAATGCCGGTAATTACGATTCTGCGGTCAGTCATCTTTGCTAGGGGTTGCTGGTTAGCTTTTCAATGCTAGATATTAGTCCTTCATAAGTCAAGCCAATCCCAATTTCTAAGATTGTTTGCTCTTATTTAAGTTTGATTGTGGTCGCTTGTCCTTTTTTGAGCTCAAGATCACGAATGAGTAAAAAATCATTTGTCAACACGCCCATGTCTTTAATCGGGATAGTTTGATTTCCAATAGTCAGAATCGCCTCTTTGGCATCAATACGCTTGGGGAACCAAACGGCAAAGTTACCCTTATGGTCTTCATTGGCAGTCACAGTTAATCCCTCATTGGGATTACTGGTGGATGTCCATGTAATGGTCCATGGGGATTTCGCATGAGATTCATCCAATCGAGCAATCCATGCAGGATCTCCGTAAAACGCCATCGTATCCCGATCATGCACAAGTCCGATCTGATCTTTCCCAACTCCATAATTCGCCTTTTGGAGTCCTTTAAAAAATTCGGGATCCTTTTGTTGAATACTTTCAATATCGGAGGCATTAAAGTTCACCTCCATGAGGGCAGGGAATTCGCGGAGAGTTTTTTCTAAAATGAATTGATTATTGAGATACCAAGCTTCTGAGAGAGAGCTCTTGTCATGATTCTCAAAAAATAGGGCGAGCGTTCCCCATCCAGATGCCCCATACCATGAGGGGACGGTATATCCGATGACTTGATTGCATCCATAGGCACTTAATGCCGTCACCGTCATCGTATTTCGAGATTTTTTAACATCTCCAAAAAGACAATTACCAGCAGCAAGCCAAACCTTGGGCGAGGAGTCGGGGGGCAACACGGGTAATTCTGCCTTTGCCACATAGTTTTTTAAATCTTCCTCTTTCCCTTGGAACAAAACTCCACCGAGAAACTGGGCGTAATCTGGCTTTTGCTTCATGGTTAAGAGTTGGAATCGGTTACCATAAGAAACAATCAGCCCCTTCTCAAAGGGCATTTCGAGATTATATTGTGTTGCATGAGAGGAGGTAACCATCAGCTGTGGGTGACTATTCTTCCAAAACTCCACCAATTTCGGGACGACCCCAGCCTCAATCTCGGGTAAGGGTTGTTTCTCTGCTTTTTGATACCCGTGTTGCTCAACTACTTCAAAGGGACCCCAATCGGTAATGCACATACTATCAGAGAATCGTCGTGCATCTAAATTTGTCGTACCCCCTGCACGTTGAATGATGAGGGGCTCTGTTGCGCGAGCAATGCGCATCGCATCATCAGGTGTATATCCCGTCACGATCCCCCAAATACAGTCACCATACGGATCTGCATCCAGTTGCCGCGTCATGCGGTGCATCGTATTGACAAAAACGCGATCGAGCTCTTCCGGGCGCGCGACAATAGCCAAATATCTAGCTCCCGTCGCCTTTAATCTTGCTGTCGTACTCGCCGTATCAGTCAATGACAACAAGACCCCTTGATGTTTTTTGACGAGTTCATCGGCAACAGCCTTCCATTCGGGGAGCTTGGCTGTCTCGGGAGAAATCATCACGGCGTAATCTGCCTTACGGGGTGCGTCGCTTGAGGTGCCTGAGTTCGATGTCTTGATGGCTTTTACCTGAATATTGAAAGCCACCGTTTTCACGGTGGCTTTGTTAACATCCTTCTTGGGAGTATTCCCTTGATCGGTCTTTTTCTCGACCGCATTAGGTAATATCCTAAAATCAATCGATTGATTTGGCTTAAATATTTCTTTGCCCAAAGCATTGATTTCATCAAGCGTCACGCTCTGCAATTCTTTAATTGTGCCTGAGGCAAATTTTAGTTCCTCTGGTTTAGTTTGAGCTTTCCCTGCAAGAGACTGCCAATACCCATTATTTCTCAAATCTTTTTCTAGGGCATTGATCATGGGCTTCTTCCCACGATCGAGTTCATCTTGAGTAATAGGCTTTGAGGTAAAGGAAGAGGTAATCTCTTTAATGGCTGTAGCTACTGCATCTTGATTCCTCAAGACACCTGGGCTAACAACTAAAATATAACCTAAGTCTGGGTAGGTGCGGCTCATCTCCATTTTGACCATGGGGGAATAAACCTCACCCATTTTTTCACGAATCCCCTTAAATAAGCGTTCGCGGAGCAAGGAATTCAACAGTGAGACCCTCAAGGCACGTTTTTGGTCAAGTCCGTCTCCAACAGGCCATACAGAACAAATAAAGGTTCTGTCAATAGAGGAGGGGTAATCAAATACTTTCGCAGGATTACTCGAATCAACCATCTTAACCTTCAGTTCATTTTGATTGATTTGTTTTGGCGCATCGGGACGCTTAGGCAAAGTGCCCAAGGTGCGTTCAATCATGGGGATCATCTCATCCACCTTAAAATCTCCTACGACTGATGCCTCGATAAATCCATTTTTCAGCGGAGCATCAACCCATGCTTTGACATCATTTGAGGTCAAAGCCATGAGTGCTTTTTCCGAGGGCATCGAGAAACGCTTATCCCCCTTGAAGAGATACGCCAATGCTTCCAAGGCAAGAGCACCCTCTGGCTTATACTTCATCCCAGAATAAATGATGGGAATCATGCGTTGGAATTGGATTTCCGCTTCGGGGCGATACCCTGGGTGCATCATCTGAGCCATCATCAATTTAAGCTGAGCTTCGAGATCTTTGCTCGTCGTCGAACCGCCAAGAGAGAAATATTCATCAGCTATGCCAAATGAAACCCCCACCGTCTTACCAGCAAATAAACGAGCTATATCCTCTTGAGAATGCTCCTCAAGCCCGCCACCATTCATGACGACAGGCGCAAACATCGCGAGGGCTTCCTTGCCTTGAGGCATTGATACCTTGCCCCCATCAATATGGAGATCTAAAAGGATAATATCTTTGTCGAATTGAGTAGGCTTTAAATTCACCTTAACCCCATTAGAGAGAGTCAGGGTTGTGATCCCTAGATCAGCGATTTCTTGCCGATTAACAACCTTGCCAGCTTTCCCTAGTTGATCATAAGCAAAAGATTTGAGAGCCTCTTGTTTAATTGGTTGTACAGGTACTTGAGATGATTCTTGCAAAACAGCTAGTACCTCTTCTTCTCCTTTTGGATTTTCGAGAGGCGACTTGACGATCACCTTCATTGTCTTGGTATCCCATGCTTGCCTCAAAGCTTGGAGACATTGCTCTGGGGTGAGCGTTTGCAAGGCATAATCAACTACGCGCTTATTCTCTTGAGGCGCGGTGAAAACATTTTCTTCCTCCAAACTCTTGGTAATCTCTCCCGCTAAATTATTCGATTTTTTGGTTGGCCATGTTTGGATAGAGACCTCCACGCCATTTGCCAAATCCTTACTTACCTCATTGAACTCATCCACGCTAAATCCATGCTCTACAGCACGGCGTATCTCTTGCTCAACAGCAGATAAGGCAGCCTTCCATTTTTCAGGTGCAGCATTCACCTGCGCCATCGTGATATCTGCTAAATTAAAGAGGGAATCTTGATCAATCCCAGCTTCAACAAAAGGACATTCCGCTTTTTTGGTCATCTTGTCCAACCTCTTGCCAATCATGGCAGAGGCTAAAGAAAAGGCTAAATCATCGACCCGTTTTTGCACAGTATCAGGCTTGGCAACATGAGGAATCACATTACTCAATTCGATTTTTGTCATGGCAACCTCTTTATTGGTAATCCATTTAGCAGTAGGTTGAGTATCCTTCTTCACCTTGCCCCAGTCAGCCAAGGGAGCCACCTGCGTTTTTACCATCGAGCCAAAATACTGCTCTATCCATTTCTTGGCTTGCTCAACCGTAAAATCACCTACCAATACTAATTGCATACGTTCTGGCACATAGTGCTTTTTATAGTAATTGGCAAAAATATCACGAGGCGCCTTATTAATCACATCTAAGGTACCAATCGGGAACCGATCCGCAACTTTCGTCCCTTGGAGCATAAATCCCATGGAATCCTTAGTCATGCGATAGTCCGCAGAATCGCGAGCCTTATATTCACTCGTAATAATCCCACGTTCAGCATTTACAGCACTTTCTTCAATCAAAGCACCATCGCCAAAATCGCGCATAATCGTCATGGCGAGATCGACCGTTTTGTCATCCAATTGAGGAAGATCCAGCATGTAAACAGTCTCGTCAAATGAGGTATACGCATTGGCATCTCCACCTAAGCCTAGTCCATGACGTTGCATCGCAGGCATCACGTCACCTCTCTTGAAATGCTTACTCCCGTTAAAAACAAGATGCTCAATGAAGTGAGAAATACCCTGTTCTTCATCAGTTTCGTTCAGAGACCCTGTCTCAACCCTCAAGCGGAGACTCATGCGTCCTTTGGGCTCTGCATTTGGACGAATATAATAAGTTAGACCATTCTCAAGCTTCCCTACAATCATTTGAGGGTCAGCCTTGAGGATATTCTCGGCATTGGGTAAAACAAGAGCTTTTGCAGTGGATACAGGAGCCTCCGCCATAGCAACGGCTCCCCCCATAAAAGCAAGCATCAATGATGTTAATAAAAACGTCTTCATAAAAGAATGCAGTAGTAAGGCATGTCTATAATATCATGTCAAGCGACAAGCCCGACCTAGAACAATACTTATTCGTCATCGGAAAAATCAAAGGATGATACAAGGCGGAATTATCGTAGCACATCACGCTCTGCATCACTAATAACGCAACAAAGCCTCTACCGCAGTCACGAGAGTTTGACGAATTTCCAGAGCTATTTTGAAAAAATTGATAAAAGGTTAGGATATCTCCCTTCGTGAGTTACCTATCCCTCTTGACGGTTGGATTTTACAACGCGATTTCTCTCCGCTCCAGCCTGAGCAGAAAGTCCCAAGCGGGCAACACGGCAATATCTCCGTCCTCCCCAGTAATGGTTTCCCGTTCGTTCTGAGTCACGATAAAAGCCTGAGTCTGAGTGAGCCCAGGAGACCTCATCGCATGGATCAAGGCAGAAACCTCGCGTTTCCTCGTATCGGCTACGGCGATGGATTCGCACACCTGCACCAGTATCCTTTGGGACGAATCCTCACCGATGGCAACGAAATCGGCATCGTGCCTCCCGTTCTCCGACCTGTAATAATAAAGACGCTTGGTCAGTCGTCTAAGTGCGAGGAAAATGATATTTTCCAGAACAAGCCCCCTGTTGGGCAAAATACCGCTTCCCAAAGCAGCCGCAAAAGCATGATCGATCACATAGGCTTTCCTGGGTGATTTATCACGTTCTCCGAATGAAGCATCAAAAACAGGAACGAAAAAGAAGAAATAAGCATCTTCAAACCATGACAGATACTCGGATACGCTCGTATGGCTGGTTTTGACTTTTTGCGACTTCAAGTCATTGAATAGCTTATTGACGGAAAACAGGCATCCCATTTGATTAATTAACTTGTGAGCCAGCCTTCGGAGCTGTTCGCTATCGCTTCCTTTGTGCCGTTCCATGACATCGCATAATAAAATCGAGCGGAAGTATTCTTGAAGAATCCTGACCCTCATCGCTTTTTCTTCCTCCCCATCATGCCTAGAAAAAAGAACCTCTGGGAACCCGCCCCGTTTCATGTATTCATCCCAGTACTGTTGAACAAAAAGCCGCTGTGAGGGAGTAATCCGTGGCGTATTTTCAACGCCTTTGCTTTGCACGTATTCACCGAATGAAAAAGGGAACATTTCCCAAGAAAGAGAGCGCCCCCGCATTTCTGTGGCGATTTCCGTAGAAAGCAGCTTTGCTGAAGACCCCGTAAGATAAACCTCGCAATTCTCATTCCGCATCAGACGGTCAATAAATAAAGCCCAATGGGGGAACAACTGAATCTCATCGAAGAAAAAATAAACCTTCTCCCGATATTTTTTTTCAGGAAAAAGCTGGTAATAAGCTTCATCTACAGGAAGCGAATCTGATTGCAGTAAGACAAAAAGACGTTCATCAGAAAAATTCAGATGCACCATATTTTCCCGGGAAATGCCCGCATCCATCAACTCTTTCATGATCTGTTGCATGAATGTCGATTTTCCGCAACGCCTTACCCCGACGCAAATCGTCGCTTTTTGGGGCATAGCGACGACTTTGAGACATCTCTTGTGCGCGACTGGAAAAGGAATTTCCTGAGAAGTCAGAATCAAATCTTTCAGTAAATCAATCATGTCAACAATGACTTGTCTATAGAGTAAAAGAGGATATTAGTCAATTTCTTTCATCTACAAAGCAAACTAAATGGCAAAAGTTATCACCAACAATGAAAACTTCTACCTCTCTTTTTCGTCTTCCCTCCAGAGATAACAACAAAAAGTCCGAAGGAGATTATCCTTCGGACTCTAAAATTAGGGCAAGGCGCGAACCTCTAGTGATCTCTCTCCCTCTACTTAGTAGATGGTCTTAAACAAGAGCCTTGTAGAATTGGAGATGGATAACTGGATTGATGCGAAGATGTTCGCGGATGGTCTTGATCGCTTCGGGAGATGCGGAGAATGTGTAAACAACATATTGTCCAGCTTGGAGGTGATTGGATTCGTAAACGAATTCACGGCGACCTTCATCACGCGTATCGGAAATCTCGGCTCCGAGAGCCGTCATTTCTTGAGCGATGTTCTTGGTGAGTTCTTCAACAGAGGATTCAGTCCCTTTCATGTTGAAAACGATAAGAGCTTCGTATTTTCTCATGGTATTTTTTTTCTTAAAATGATGCGTAGCAATGCGAACGCGTCTTGCGGTCGCGCAGGATGCAATAGTTCTAGCAAGAAGGCAAGCCTGTTTTTCATCTTTTTATAAAAAACGTGGTGCTAGTATTGTATTCACATCACTTGCTTTTAGATATTTCTGCGCCACTCGTGGAGGGGGGGCTTATCGGCGAGGTGGCAAATGCGCGAGATGCAACGATTCCACTCTTTTTGACCTTGGATGATCTCAACCTCAATGCGGAGGAAGTAGATGGGCACTTCGATATAGTCAGGCTTCTCAAAACGAACAGCATCTTTTTCCGTCGTAATGATCATTTCCATGGCGCGGTCGGCACAACGTTCATAAAATTGATCAAGCTCGTGGGGTTCAAACCAATGATGATCGGGGAAGCGACGGCAAATCTCGACATGAGCCCCCAGATTGCGTAAAGAGTCCTCAAAGCTCTCAGGTCGAGCGATGCCACTGAGGCAGGCAATCCATTTATCTTGGAGAGCCGAGAGGGGAAGACGCTCGCCAGTGAAGACATTCTCTAAATACTTGGGACCATGATTGCTAACGATGATGTCGGCGAATGGGTTATATTTGCGGATTTCATCAATGAGCTCGTTTTGCGGATTGCCCCCACTTTTGGTCAAGATGATGTAGTCGGCGCGTTTGAGATTGCGCTTGGGCTCACGGAGTGTGCCTCGGGGGAGCATCGAGCCCGTGCCAAAGGGGGCGCCACAATCGACAAGGACGATGTCAATCTCGTGGTTGAGGGGCAAATATTGCATGCCATCATCTAAGATGAGGGTGTCGCAATCAAGTTGCTCAATGGCAAAAATCCCCGATTTGATTCTGTTTTTATCGACGAGGACAGCGACGTCATCGAGGTTTTTTGCGAGCATAAAGGGTTCGTCGCCTGAATAGAGAGGGCTTAGGTAGCGAGTGGTGCCGTCGCTGGCGATTTTTGGCAGATTCCTAACTCGTTTGCCATCTTTATCTTTCCACTTTTGCCGTTTAGGGAGGTCAGCACTTTTATACCCACGGGTGAGGATAGCGACTTGTCTGCCTCGATCTCGCAAGGTTTTAGCGAGTAATTCGACGACGGGCGTCTTGCCCGTACCCCCTACGGTGATGTTGCCCACGCTGATGACGAGCGTACCCAGCATCCGCTGACGTAAAAGACGAGAGGAGAATAATTGCAGACGAAGCAAGACGACGGCACGAAAAATCCATGAAACACATCGCAATATCATGCGCATGACCGTTGCACGGAACCCCTTGGCGCGGTCAAAAATGACCTCGGTTCCCCATTCCTCGAATTCTTCCGAGCGGGATTTCATGGTACTGAGTGTTAATGAAGGATGCGGAAGCAGTTCTCGCAATGGACGGTCTCTCTCCCTGCAAGCACCTTGAGTTTCGTCGCTTGGGTGAGTACCATAAAGCAACCTGTGCATTGGCCTGCCTCGTTCATATCCACGATGACGGGGAGCCCTTTACTAAGGCTCATTCGGTCGTAGATGCTCAGCGAGTCTGGATCGATGGCGGCGGCGAGTGCGACGCGTTCGCTTTTCATCGTCTTGAGGCGTTCGGTATCTTGCTGAGCGCAGTTGTCAAAACGGGCAAGCTCTTCCTCTACCTCGCGCTCAATGCCTTTGAGCTTAGCTGTTTGAGTGGCGCAGTCGGCTTTGATGGTCTCAAGGGACTCCATGAGCTCAAGCTGACGGGTCTCTAAGTCATCGATGATTTTCTCCGCTTTGCTAATTTCCGTAATATAGCGTTGATATTCCTCATTTTTACGAGTATCTCCCTGCTGGATTTTGAGCTTGCTGATGAGTTGGTGTTTTTGCTCGACCCCAGCCTCGGCATTGCGGATTTCGCTCTCCGTTTCTTGCACCTTTTGCTTTGCCTTTAAGGTGCGTTGCTTTGACGTTTGGAGTCTCTGGACAATTTGTGCTCGCAACTCGGGCAATTTGAGCAATTCACGAGATAACTTAGCAATATGCTTGTCGCGTTCTTGGATAACGAGCAGGGCGTCCAACGCATCATGGTTCATGGCAATGTTTTATCAGATGACGGGGATTCTATGCAAGATGTTTCGATGGATGCAGCAATAGATGAGCGGTGATTGGATAAATACTCGGAAATATCTTGCGTATGGGCAGAGAGATACTGTAGTTTAACCAATATGTCGAAATTATCCATTCTCCTTTTGTTCTGCACATTTTCCGTGGCTCATGCAACGCCTACTACGGAGACCTTTGGGTATTTCACTGGAACGTTTCTCAATCAGGGAGATAAAATAGACGGTTATGTAACCGCATCTGCCAAAACATGGGAGGGTGATCAAATTGCCTGCGTAGGTCGAGCTCTCAACGCATGGATGGATGTCTTAGGTGTTAAAGCGCCAACGCGGAATATTAATGTGATTTTTAAGTATTCAAGCGGATCTGCTGTTGGTGGCTCATCAAGTTTGTGGACAAAAAAGGAAACATCAGAGGATGGAACATATGCGATTCAATCGTCATCTGCTGAAGCTCTGTGGAAGGAAGGATATGACGATAACTCTAAAAATAAATATGATATTGTTGTCAATCTTTCGCCAGATAAGAATTTTTATACGGGTGAAGATGTTACGGGGCTCGCCAGTAATCAATACGATATGCAAAGCATTATTTTTCACGAGATCGGGCATAGTCTTGGATTTCATTCCAATTGTTCTGGTTGGTGTGGTAGTGACAAGGAGTTACCCTTGTTTACAACATGGGATTTGCTGATGAAAGATAGCAATGGGAATCCTGTATCGGCTACGAATAATGACTATAAGATAGGAGAGACTTTTACCATAGGATCTGCGAATAAACCTATATACAATGTTACAGGAAATGGGAGTGGAATGTCTCATTTATTTGGAGATTTTGTCATGCAACCTGGTGCAGATGATGGCACCGCTCATCGAACGTTGACAAAAGCAGAGATTCAGTTGATGCGTGAGATGGGCTGGACGATTGGCTCTAATGTCCCAGAGCCCTCAAGTTGTTTCTTGGCTCTTATAGGGGCAACTTTTTTGCTATTGCATCGTCGTCGTGCCTGTTGAGCGTTGAAAATTATTGGTGCATGAACCGTACAGCCATCTGAGGAGATTGTCTCCTAATTAGAGGAGAGAGGCAATCTCTTGGGGGCTCATGTGAATGAGTAGCTTCTCGACATTGCCGTCAAAGAGGTTGTCGGCTAGGTTTTGCTTGCGGTGTAGGAGGTCGTCGATGCGCTCCTCAATGGTGCCCTTGCAGATAAATTTGTGGACGAGGACATTTTTGTGTTGTCCGATGCGGTAGGCGCGATCAGTGGCTTGATTCTCAACGGCGGGGTTCCACCAGCGATCAAAGTGGATGACGTGGCTCGCCTGAGTGAGGGTGAGACCTGTGCCAGCTGCTTTGAGCGAGAGTACGAAAAAAGGGGGTCCCTCCTCTTGCTGAAAGTGTGAGACGAGTTGTTGTCGTTCTCCGACAGGGGTGCCCCCGTGGAGGACGAGCCCGGGGCGATGGTAGATGTTTGTTAGAATTTCGTGCAGGGGGTCAATCATGCTACGGAATTGGGTGAAAATGATGAGTTTCTCTTGCCTCTGGGCAATTTGAGTTGCTAGGTGTTGCAGGCGCAGGAGTTTACCTGATTCTTCAGCAAGGAATTCCCCCGTACCTAGGTATTGAGCAGGATGGTTGCAGATTTGTTTGAATCGAGCCAAAAAGGGTAAGATGAGCATGAGTCTCTGCGCAGGGTCGGGCTCATCAAGGACGGCGCGGAGTGCCTCGACCTCTTGGCGATAGAGGACGGCTTGGTGTGGGGTGAGGTCGCAGTAGACGGGAATCTCAGTTTTGTCGGGGAGGTCGGGAACGAGTCCCGGATCGGTTTTCATACGCCTCAACAGGAAGGGACGGACGAGTTTTTTAAGAGGGGAGTAATCGCTACCCATCCCTTTGATAAAGGCGTCAAAGGGAGCCTTGCCACCGAGTAGCCCAGGGTTGAGAAATGCCATGAGGCTCCAAAGCTCGGAGAGGTTATTCTCGACGGGAGTGCCAGAGAGGGCAACCTTGCGGTGGGAATGTAGCTCGCGAATCTGGCGTGAGCGTTGCGAGTCGGCGTTTTTGATTGCTTGAGCTTCATCGAGGATGATGGCAGGGAAGTCGAGCTGAGACAATTGATTGAGTTTACCCACCATGCCATAAGTGGTGATGACGATCTCCCATTGAGAGAGGAAGCGCGCGGGATGGCGTTGGAGCTTTTTTATTTCGCTTAAAGAGAGCCGAGAGGGGTGGAGGATGATGCTCCTCAAATGTGGGGTAAAACGCGCAATCTCGTCCTCCCAGTTGCCGAGCAGTGAGGCAGGAGCAATGATGAGTGAGGGGAGGGATGGGGGCAAAGGGAGCAAAGGGAGCAAAGGGAGAGACGGTGAAGCTGCTTTGGATGCTTCTTGTTGGTGAGTAGCGGCGTGTCGATGGCTGAGCCAAGAGAGGGTCTGGAGGGTTTTACCAAGCCCCATGTCGTCCGCGAGGCATGCGCCAAAGCCTCGTGCAGTCGTTTGTTCGAGGAAGATGACGCCGTCGCGTTGATAGGGGCGCAGACATGAGTCGAGCAGAGGGGTGAGCAGGAGGGGGGCTGTGGGGTGAGTGCCGTTGGCTTGGAGAGACTGGAGAGCTTTAGTTAGTAGCACCCCCGGAGTGAGGAGGCAATCGGGGTCATCCTCTGGGAGCTCAAGTCCGCTCGATGCAGGCAAGGAGGGGAGCTTGGCATTGGGACCATTGACTAAGAGACGTAGCCCCTGAATGAGTGGGATGCCAATGGAGTTGAGCATGCGAGTGGCTTGCCCCCATCGATCGAGGAGTTGCCTGATTTTTTGAGCATCCACGGCGACCCATTCCCCATGAAAGCGGATGAGTCCCTCGCCACTTTGGAGGAGTTCCTCAAGTTCCTCGGGGCTGAGATGTCGTCCCCCAAGAGTTGCAGCCATGGAGAAACGTAGCAACGAATGAACGGAGAAATGATTCTCGACCTCCTGAGTTTTTTGATCCGCTGAGTCAGATTCAGACTCGTTTGTCTCGGCGGAGACGGTGATTTGGAGGCGTGGGGCTTGTTTTTTCCACAAATTAACCATGCGAACAGTGATGCCTGCCTCCTCAAAAAAGGGAATGTCTCGTAAAAAAGCATAAGCCTGAGCGCCACTCCACGCGCGTGGAGAGAAAATCTCTTTAGTCTCTAAAAGCGCATTGAGTAGGCGACTGTGGCGTGCTGCCTCGCGGAGAGGTTGCAGGAGAGCGAGTAAGGCGCGGTGGTCGCTCTCGTAGACGCGTAGAGCTGTCCCGAGGGGGAGATGGCTGATTTGACCGCTTGAGCTTGCCTTGTGGGCAAAGGTAGCGAGGAAGGCGAAGGGACTGCCCCCCGTGGTATCATCTTTATTCTCCGCCAAATGAAAAAAGACATGACCAATGCGATTCCATGGTTCCCCAAGTTGATTGAGCCAATCAGCTAGAGTGAGTTGACCAATAGAGAGCTCGTGTGCAATCAAGGCATGCAATGCCTCAAACCACCCCTCAATGACTTGTTTGGTCAGGAACTCAATACTGAGAATAGGGGGGAAGCCATCAAGAATATGCTGGAGGGTCTCTGTCGTCGGCAAGAGAGCCAACAGAGCTGCTGGATCGTCATTGGGGCACTCGGCATGAGCATGTGCGAGACGAGTCAATGCCTCTTTAACCATCCCTCGTAAAAAATATAGAGATGTCCCCGTCGAGGTAGGCCATGATGCCGTCCCCAAAGCCAATAACCCCGACCCCAAGCTACTCTCAAAAGCACGAGAAAAGGGAGGTAAATCAACGCGCAACAGTCCCGATGGAAGGATTGTCACCTCGTTATTGAAGGAGGTCATCGTATTTCAATTGCTACAATTAGGATTTACACATAGTCACTTGTAATGGTCTAAAATATCCTAAAATACATTTTTCTGGATTTCGGATAGCCCATTGAATATGTGTCTTTTCCATAATCATACTTCCTTTAAATGCTGGAGCACCTTCATGAAATGCACCACGAACAGAATCAAAAGCAGGACGTTTTTCAGCTTTTCTAAATATATGTAAAAACTGAATAACTGCACAGTCTAAGTCGCGACATAAAATATCTTTATCTCCCGTATAAGCACAATGATTTTTAGGGAACTGGCTTGTTGAAAATCCTTTCAACAAGTTATAGCATTTATATAGTTTATAACTATCCTTTATTAGCTTAATGTCTTCTAACGTTGTGAGATCAAGGCAAAGCTTTGGTGCTATAATGGCACCTACTACAGCAGCTGTGTCATTTTGCATCCTCTTCCTTTGGATGTTTTTTTCAGCCCAGTTAAAAGCTCGTTGAGGGTCATTTTCCCAAAAATAAATACCATCCCCGAGCCAATCGTAAGAATTATGACTTTTCTTTAAATGCTTGATTTTTCCTTGAAAGATTTGTTCTGCAATTAAAGAAGTACACCCATGATAGCCTAAAACTATTGAATTGAGATTCATTTCTCGTTCGGATGGTCGTAGAAATGAATTTCATCTTTTTCCCCCTTTTGACAATCGTCATGAGGAATGCCAATGATACCTTTCCAAGGAGCAAGTTCTTTTTCTAGCTCTTTTTGTTTCCCTTCTCGTTTAAGCTTACGCAATTTGCGTAAAAATTTGGCAGACGAGTCGCGAAATACTTGTACATCTTCTTTGGTAGTAGAGCTATATCCATCTAATAAAGGCATATTCAATCTCCTTTCTTGCTTGAGAATATTAGTTATTGGCGCATGGCGACAATAACTAGTGGGTGACTTTATTCAGTAGATTTGCCATTCGTTTGTCAAGCAGTTAGTTGACAACTCCTTGAGATAACAAGCTACGAGATGGAAAAGAATTGTCCTATTTATTTAATATACGTCGCGTTGGTAGCGTTTGTCTTTGCGCATGGCATCGACGTAGGCTACTGCGTCTTCGAGGGATTTTTGTCCCCATTTTGCCACGAGAGCTACGAGAGCATTATCGACATCTTTTGCCATGCGAGAGGCATCGCCACAGACGTAGAAGCATGCGCCTTGTTCGAGCCATTGCCAGAGTGTTTCGCCCTCTTGCTCCATGAGATGTTGAACGTAAATTTTGCGCTCTTGATCGCGTGACCAAGCTGTTGAGAGCTTGAGTTTGCCACTTTGAGTCAGTGGGAGCAATTCGTCTTCATAACAAAAATCTGTTGCCTTGTAGGGATTGCCAAAAAAGAGCCAGTTTTGACCTGTGGCACCCGAGACGATGCGCTCTTCCCAAAAAGCACGGAAGGGGGCAATGCCCGTCCCAGGCCCGACCATGATGATGGGCAATGATGTATCCTCAGGGAGACGGAAATTTTTATTGGTATGCACAAAGACCTTAGCCGTGCCACCTTGACCGACGCGGTCAGCCATAAATGTCGAGCAAACTCCACCGCGCTTGCGCTCACGAGTAGTATAACGCACGGCACCGACGCAAAGCTGGACTTGACCAGGATGGGCGTTGGGACTCGATGCAATTGAGTACAAGCGAGGCATAATCTTTTTGAGCATGCCGACAAATGCCTCGGCAGTCAGCTCAGCAATGGGGAATTCGGTTGCCAAATCAAGTACATCGCGCCCATAGCAAAAATCGCTCATGAGCTGCTTATCTCCTGTAGCGAGCATTTCCTGTAGCGAGCTATTGCCCGAGAGCGTTGCCCATTTGGTCAGTAATGCCTTATTGACGTTGGTGATATCGTAAAATTGAGTTAGTGCATCAACCAAGCTCGTCGTCCCACCATCGGGGGTGAGCACTGGGGACTCCTGCGACAGGGCGAGAGTCTCAATCAAGGAAAAGACGAGTTTTTCATCATTTGTAGGAATGACCGCCAGAGCGTCACCTGCTACGTATTCTAATCCAGAATTGGTCAGATCAAAGGAGATATGAATGGATTCCTTTGGGCTGGCTTCCTGCGTGATATGCTTGACCTCAAGCACGGTTGAGGGGAAGGGATTTTTTTTCCCGTAAGGTTCAGCAATTACTGGAGATTCTGTCATCATAAAAAGGCGCGTGAGCGTATTGAGGGTGGATTGACTAGCGAAATTTACCAGCGAATGGCAGCCGCCGCCCAAGTGAGACCTGCGCCAAACGTCACGAGGACGACATTATCACCCTTTTTGAAACGTTCCTCGCGATGCGCTTCGTCAAAAGCGATGGCGACGGCGGCAGCCGAGGTATTGCCATATTTCTCAAGATTGATAAAGACGCGATCGTGTGGAATATCAAGACGTTGCGACACGGCATTGATAATGCGTAAATTTGCCTGATGGGGGATAATCAGATTGATATCCTTAGGCTCAAGTCCAGCACGTTTGATTACCGCTGTAGCAGATGCCCTCATGTGAGCCACCGCATGGCGGAAAGTCTCATTACCACGCATGGCGAGAGTCGCGAGACGTTCGTGAGCATTCTCTGCCGTAATCGGACAAGCTGAGCCACCGCCAGGGATACGAAGCAAATCGTGAAGCGTCCCGTCCGTCCCAATATCAGTTGCCAAAATAGCACCATCACCAGGTTGGTCACCACGGCGCAAAATAGCCGCACCAGATCCGTCACCAAACAGAACGCAAGTCGAGCGATCCTCCCAGTTGACGACTGTAGAAAGTTTTTCGGCAGCAATAATCAAAGCCGTCTTACATTGCCCTGTACCAATAAACTGCACGGCAATCTTCATGGCATAAAGGAACCCTGAGCACGCCGCAGAAATATCAAAGGCAATCGCATTCTTAGCCCCTAAATTCTTCTGAACATAGCATGCTGTCGATGGCGTCCAAGTATCAGGCGTCACCGTTGAGACGATAATTAAATCGAGATCAAGGGCGGTAATGCCAGCATTCTCAATGGCGCGCTCGGCAGCCTTTGTCCCCATGTGTGAGGTAAACTCATCAGCGGCGGCAATGCGACGTTCTAAAATTCCTGTACGCTCCACGATCCACTCGTTGGAGGTCTCGACCATCTTCTCCAGATCGGCGTTGGTCAATCTGCGTTCTGGTACATAGGAACCTGTACCGATAACGGTCACAGGCAATCGTTTGAATGGGGTGTCTGCGGTTTCAGCCATAGCAGTAAACATGCGTGTCTAACGAATCACATGCGCAGGGGCGCATACAATGTAACAAGACTCTACCCCCTAAAATCGAGTAAGGCGAGAAGAAAACACATCACCATAGAGTTGCCTGCCCAGAGGCTTGAGCATCAGTAGGCTCCGGAGCTCCAATTTTTGAATAAGCAGAGGGCATGGCGACCCTCCCACGGGGTGTACGCGCCATATACCCCTGCATAATCAGAAAGGGCTCGTGGACATCCTCAATCGTCGAGGCATCCTCACCAACCGCCACCGCTAGTGATGACAAGCCGACAGGACCCCCATTAAATTTATAAATCAAAGACTCCAACAAACGCTTATCCATCTCATCGAGACCATCCGCATCAATCTCAATCATCCCAAGCGCCGCTACCGCCACCGCACCATCAATCACTCCAGATGCCTTCACCTGCGCATAATCGCGCACCCAGCGCAACAAAGCATTCGCAACGCGTGGAGTCCCTCGTGAGCGTAAAGCAATCTCATGCTCTCCCTCGGGCGTAATCTCCACCGCCAACAGCCCTGCCGAGCGACGAATAATCGTACATAACTCCACGGCAGTATAATAATCCAAACGATTCACCAGCCCAAACCGCGAGCGGAGCGGACTCGTCAACATCCCAGAGCGCGTCGTCGCGCCCACTAACGTAAACTTCGGTAAATTCAACTGAATGGAGCGAGCATTAGGACCCTGATCAATAATAATATCGAGGCGGAAATCCTCCATGGCAGGGTACAAATACTCCTCAATAGCTGGATGCAATCGGTGAATCTCATCAATAAACAAAAGATCTCCCTTCTCAAGATTCGTTAAAATCCCTGCCAAATCCCCTGCCTTCTCAATCTGAGGCCCCGATGTCGTATGAATCTTGCACCCAACGGCATTTGCCAAAATATTTGCCAGAGTCGTCTTCCCTAAACCTGGAGGACCACTCAATAAAATATGATCCAGCACATCGCCACGTTGACGAGCTGCCTCAACCATCAACATCAGGCGATCCTTAATTTTCTCCTGACCACAAAACTCGCTAAAAGCCGGTGGCCTCAACGATAAATCAAAAGGAGTCGGCGGAGCCTCCGCCGTACGCGCATAAAAAGATTCGCCCATATCTCACGCAAGCCAACCCCATCTCGACCCATTCGTCAAGAATGGACTCACCTAAAAACACGAAAAATTGACTAATCCAAAAAATTTGATTGCCAAACCCCACTCATGCACCTAGAGTACCCCCCACTTCCACTATAAGCGGGCAGGTGTCAGAGTGGTCGAATGAGCACGCCTGGAAAGTGTGTGTACTGGCAACAGTACCGAGGGTTCGAATCCCTCCCTGTCCGCCAATTTTATATGCGGTAAGTGACCGCTTTTCCCTTGTTTTATATAGGTTTTCTAGGTTAATATGCGGTCAGTTACTGGGTATCAT
>JAVXPO010000034.1:0-22423 GCA_036644695.1 Akkermansia sp.
CGTCACCGTCCGCGTCTTACCCGTGCCAGCACCTGCCAAAATTAAGACGGGACCTTGAATCGAGACGACGCCCTTCCTTTGTGCCTCATTGAGGCTATCAAGAGAAAATGAAGATGCCATTGTTAAGAAGCAATATTTTGAATTTGTTCGAGTGGCTCAAGAATCATCCCTTTTTCCAATAATCGTCCTGGGGCAAAATGCGCCACACTCATTCGACGGCTCCCCTCAGGTTGGACGGTAGCAATTAAGAGAGCCCCTTGACCACAGGCAACGAGCAAACCACGTTCATTGATGGCAATCACCTCACCTGAATTGCCCGATAAATCTTCTCTCACCTTGCAAGGAGCAAATACTTTAAGATTCCTCCTGCGCCCCTTTTTATCGATAAAAGCAGTTGAGGTACCAGGCCAGGGATCATAAGCACGAATGGCGCGCTCAATCTCATGAGCTGGCAATGACCAGTTAATCAACCCGTCAGCTCGCGACAATTTGTGGGCATAGGTGACGAGAGCCTCATTTTGACGAATGCGCACAGGTGCTCCCGACGCAATCGCATGGATGGCATCCATTAACACATCGGGGGCTAAATTTGCCAAAGCATCATGCACCATGCCCGCTGTCTCTCTCCCCATGAGTGGGAAGGCAGCTGATTTAATAATATCACCCGCATCGAGACGCTTCACCACATGCATAATCGTAATCCCCGTTGCACTATCCCCTGCTCGAATAGCAGCTGGGATGCACGAGGCACCTCGATGCCTCGGTAAGAGAGAGGCATGCGCATTGATACACCCATGAGGTGCCATCTGGATGACCTCTTCACTTAAAATCTGACCATATGCCATGACAACAATCAATTCGGGGGCAAGAGCGGCAAGATCACGAATTGCCTGCTCCTTGCGAAGAGACTCTGGTTGGAGAACAGGAATCCCTGCATTCTCTGCCAAGACCTTTAGAGCTGGTGGTGTCATGAGCTGATGACGACCTACTGGTCGATCAGGTTGCGTAACCAAACCAACGACTTCTTCTTTGTGCAAGAGTCGCTGGAATGAGGGTAATGCAATATTACCCGTACCCATGAAAACAATTCGCATGCCGTGAGATTGCCGTGAGATTGCCGTCAGGTCAACGGCGAATTCATCAATTTCAAGGAAATTGAAGTCAAAAGCCTAGCAATAAGAAGAATTCCATGCAAAAAAAGAGAGAGGAATGAAAATTCCTCTCTCAGATAAGAAGACTCTTCTTACTGTAATAAATTACACTTGCCCACTATTTTGACAACTGTCGCATGAGGCATCACCTTGAGATGACTTAAATCTAAACTAATACCTTCTTTTGACTGCTTCGTTGGAATTTTTGTCCCATCTGCCAAGGCTGATACTTTGGGAGTGAGGGCAAAAGCACAAGGCAACTGGATCGACTTCTGCTCTGGCATTGTATACAAGATTGCATAGAGATTATTTCCTTTTTGGGTCACAACTCCCCATGGGAAAGTTTGAGTAAATGGACTCTGCGTCGTTCCATAAATGGCATCTCCATTAACCTTTAACCATTTGCCCATTTCTTTGAAGAGACGAGCGGATTCTTCTGGGATGCTTCCGTCAGGCTTAGGCCCTAAGTTCAGCAAAAGATTACCGCCACGGCTCACCGTGTCAGTTAATTGACGAAGGAGCTCGGTATCTGTCTTCCAATTGGTGTTAGATGCGGAATATCCCCATGTACCATTCAATGACATGCAAGCTTCCCAATCTCCAGGAATGCCTTTCTGTGGAATATAATGCTCAGGCGTTGTAAAGTCGCCTTTATCACGAGATACAGCCTTCATCGCTCCCATTTCTTTAACTGTAGGAGAATAATAAAAGCGGTTATTCATAACGACCTTAGGTTGCTTGGAACGTACCAATTTGAGTAGGTCTGAGGCACCCCATGCTTCATCACCTTCAAAATTAGGTGTACTAAAGTCCCACCAAATCAAATCGACAGGTCCATAGTTCGTGATCAGCTCGTTAATCTGCTTGAGGAGGAACTTTTTATACTTGTCGTGATGCCCAAAAGTATGAGTCGTTAAATTACCTTTTGGATAAGATACGCCTCTTTCTTGGCTCCATTTACCATCATAATCAGGATGTTGCCAATCGAGGAGAGAATAGTAATAGCCTGCTTTGATTCCATTGGCGCGACAGGCTTCTGAATATTCTTTGATAATATCGATACCCTTGGTTTTTACACTATTAAAATCACATGCCTTCGAATTAAAGAGGGCAAATCCTTCATGGTGCTTACTTGTCAGCGTAATATACTTAACACCAGATTCTTTGGCGAGCTCGACCCATGCTTTAGCACAACCCTTTTTAGGATTAAACAGAGGCAGTGCCTTTTTCGCATAGCTATCACTATCCAAGCCAGACATCATTTGAATCCATTCCACACAGCCCTCATATTTTTTCCCGTCTACCTCACCACCGAGACCAGAATAAAGTCCATAGTGGATAAACATACCAAATTTTGCATCTCTCCACCACTTAACGCGGTCATTATGTTCTTGGTCTGTTTCAGCAGTGGCAACTGGCATCGCAGTGCAAAGCGCAATCGTCGCCAATAAGGCTGATTTCATAAAGCATTTTATATTCATAGCTTGATATAAATTCTCAAAAATCATTTTTTTGTCAACAAGAAAGAGATAGTTAAACTTCATACCTATATTATTTATTTACGTCATAACGGAATACACTCTCCATCAATCAACTAGGCTTCATTTTATCTTTTACATATTCTCAATTTTATTCTCTTTTTAACCCTTATGTTTTCTAGTTTTTTATCGAAATGAGTTAAATATAAAATCAGTAAATTCGCCTTATTTTATCTTTCATTTATGACATAAATTTACTTTCTACATATCACACAACTTTCATATACTATGTGCTATAAATAAGCCATTTCTCCCCCAGACTCGTATTGATGTTGGAGGGTTATTTTGGGCGGGATCAGGGACAGGATTCACGGCTAAATAGAGAACCAATGTTTAACGATTGGATTTACCACTCGTTTTTTTCACTTGATTCTTGGGTGCTTTATTAGGAGTTTCCTGAATTAATGTTTTCTCAACGACAGGGGGTTCTGGATCCTTTTGCTCATTAGCCTCCTCTTGTTTTGATTTAACATAGATGACGGGGACATTTCTCTCGGGGATGAGATTGATATGGGCGACTTTTTTGCCATCTCTCGCGGCATTTTGTAAAATGAGGAGGAAGTTATCCACCTGTCGCGCCAAATCATAAATACCAAAGACTGCATGGCATCCGCCCTCTAGCTCAACAATATATGACCATTCATTAGGCACGATTAAGCTTTGGACTTTAGGTAATGTTTTAGATTCTTCTCGTCTCAAGAGAATGATAAGCCCAACGGCATTTTTGGCAGATTCTAAAATATCCCCAGGGTGGATTTCTCCGCTTGCTGGTGCTGGTATTTGCAAAACGGGGTTATGTACATAAGGTGTATGAATATTCTGCGAGCAAGGGAAAACGCACCCATCTGAATCAATAAAATACCCGCGATCCAGGTCATGAGCGCGCACGCCGACTTGTGGGCAATCAAGCCATGCAATGGGGAGACGCGCATCAACCTCGACAATCAAGGTCGAGGGTAATTCTCGCGTCACAGTGGCTCTACTAATGGATGGGCAGGTCAATAGTTTCTTCTCTAACTCATTGACATCAAGAGAGAATAAGCTCTCTTTCCCTTGAATACCCATAATCTCAAGGATTTGATGTTTAGAGATAACGCCATTTGAGCGAAACTCGACATATTTGGCAACGAGTCCGTCATAGGTAGAGATGTAATTACACCACAGTAATTTGATTCCCCATCCCAGCACGCAAAAAATAACGGCGAGGATGAAGAGTTGATAAAGAGTCTTAAAAAAATGCTTCCACCACTGGGGTTTAAACCCTGATTTTGCCAATGTCTTCTCTAACAAGCGCATTTCTTTCCTCTTGGATTCGGAAGAAAGATGCGCTGTAGATTTTCGAGCCATGAACAGAAAGGGGTGAAAGAGATGAGGTTATGGTAGACAATAGCGAGCAGAGCTCGCCAGGTCAATGATTTCCTCGAAGAGTTGCCATCGACAATTCTGCTATTTTTTCGCACAAGCCCTCAAATGACCAACCAACGGCTTTGGCTGCCTTTGGCAACAAACTCGATGGGGTCATCCCTGGGATTGTATTGATTTCCAAAACATAAGGTTGCTCGTCACCATCTCTTAAAAGTACATCAACACGCCCATAAACCTCAATACCCAGAGCTTGATAAGCTGCGAGTGCCGCCTTTTGCACTCGCTGAGTCACCTCATCGCTCAAATCAGCTGGGCAGTAATAATCAGTACCTCCCTGTTTGCTCATCCATGGATATTTATTATTCAGATCGTAAAATCCGCTACGAGGGGAAATGTGAATCACAGGCAAGGCAACGCCCTCTAAAACACCAACGGTCAATTCTTTACCCTTGATATACTCCTCAATAAGTACCTCTTTACCATACTTCATCGCATCTTGCATGCTCGGTAAAATATCTTTACCCTTAGTGACGATATGAACGCCCACGCTTGATCCCTCGCATGCAGGTTTAACCACGAAGGGTAAGGGGAAGGTCGGCAAGCGCATACCATTCGAGCAATCGAGTATTTCTGACCGTGGGGTAGGTACCGATTGTTGGATAAAAACTTTTTTGGTTTTGACTTTATCAAAAGCTAATTGACTGGATTGCGCCCCTGCCCCCGTGTAGGGCATACCCCTTTGTTCGAGGAGGGCTTGTAATTGACCATCTTCGCCAAATGTCCCGTGAACCACATTAAAGGCGAGCTGGGTGCCTTCAGGGAGGATAATCTCCTCCCCTTTAACATCTACATCCGTCACTTGAGTAAATCCACCCTGCCTCAAGGCATCGGCAACTGATTTGCCAGAGACAAGTGAGACTTCGCGTTCTGAACCAGGTCCGCCCATGAGGACGGCTATCTTTGTATTCTTATCCATTTTCTTATTACTTATGGTTAAAATGAGCGTTAAAATTGAGATTCACGATCTCCAATGACTTGAGCCTCGCTACTGAGCTGGATTTGGCGTTGCTCCAAGGCTTTTGCACGAATCAAATCCATCAACTCGGTGACATCGCGAGCGCAGGCCTTGCCCGTATTGATGATAAAGTTACCGTGTATCTCAGACACGGCAGCACCACCAATACTCGTCCCTTTAAGTCCCAATTGCTCGACTAATTTACCAGCAGGGATTTCTTCGGGATTTTTGAAAATACATCCAGAGCTTGCACCCGAGGGCTGAGTCGTTTTCCTTTTTTCGCGACTTGCTTCCACTTGTCGTTGCATCTGGGCAACATCGCCGACAGATCCACGGAATTTGGCACTCATCACAAAGTTATTGATCAATTCTGGAATCGAGCGGTACTGTACCTCCATTTGCTCTTTGGTATGCTCGCGTATCTGACCATCGTCATCGAGACAAATGGCTGAGATGAAATTACTCCACATATCTGAGCCCATGGCACCAGCATTCATGCGTAGACTCCCTCCGACATTGCCCGGGATACCATCCATCCATTCAAATCCTGCAATACCAGCTTGAATCGCAACGGAGGCAAGCTTCTTTAAGCGAATGCCTGCCCCCACCTCAATAGTCTGATTCTCTCCTATCTCAATCTTATCAAAGTCGCCACCACTGGGATGTACGACTGCCCCACGGATACCCCCATCACGGACAATGGCATTGGTGCCACGCCCCAGCATGCGCACAGGGATGCTACGCTCACGGCAATAATTGACAATCCCACTCATGGATTCAAAATTTGAGGGTTCAATCCAATATTGAGCACACCCCCCTACTCCCATGGTGGTATGGCTTTTCATCGATTCATACAAGCGTCCTTTGACATCGTGATCGGCGAAACGCTCCATCTCCTCCAGTACACTCAAATCTTTAGCAATATGTGCCCCTTCTTCATGGACGTTCCCTGCCCCGAGAGTTAGGAATAAATCTCCAGGCTCTAAAATATTACCCACAGCATAACGCGCTTGGGTCAAATCAGGAATAAAGGTCGATGGGACAGGACCATGACGATGAATCGCATCCACAATGAGTTGCCCGCTCACCCCATCAATAGGCAATTCACTCGCAGGATAAACATCCGCGACATAAACAATATCAGCCACTTGCAAAACCTTCCCAAAATCATCTGCAAGCATTTTGGTTCGCGTATATCGGTGCGGCTGGAATAAAACGATCAAGCGTTTGGGATTCAGCGAGCGAGCCGTCTGTAAGGTCGCGGCAATCTCCGTCGGATGATGCCCATAATCATCGACAATGCGAAACGCGGGACTCAAATACTTCGTCTCAAATCTCCGTTTTGCCCCTGCGAACGAGGCAAGTCCACGAGACACTGATCCAAAATCAACGCCAATCTCCATCACTAAAGCAATCGCTGCCAAAGCATTTAACACATTATGTCTCCCTGGGATACCCAGTTCGACACGCCCCAAGAGTTCGCCTCGTTTCACCACATTAAAGGCAGAATGCCCTCGCATCTCACGCACATCAGTCGCCATAAAATCAGCATCTGACCAACCATAAGAGACCGCATTAGCATATTTTGAGCAAACCGCAGAAGCGCCTGCATCGACGGCACAATAAAAAATTTTGCCCCTCGTTTGCGAGCAAAGACGATCAAAGACCGATTTAATATGGTCGAGATCGCGATAAAAATCGAGGTGTTCCGCCTCAATATTTAAGACGATAGAGTGCTCGGGGATATAATTCACGAGCGTGCCATCACTCTCATCACCCTCGGCGACAAGATATTCACTCTTTTCATTCCAATGAGCATTAGCCCCCAGCACGGGAATTTCTGCTCCAACATAATGGCAGGGTCGCATACGTCCCTCTCTCAATAAATGAGCAGAGAGAGCCGAGGTTGTCGTCTTCCCGTGAGTCCCCGATACGATCACACCCTTTTTAGCATTCAACACCGCCGCCAAGCATTCCGCACGACGATAACAAGGAATATGCCTTGAGCGAGCTGTTGATAAAGTCTCATTCTCTGAGCGAATGGCACTCGAATAAATCACTAATTCGACATCATCAAGCATGACCGCCGTATGAGGGGTTGAGAACATGAGACCCAACCCTTGCAAGCGTTCGGTCTCTGCGCTAGAGACGCGATCTGACCCGCTGACAAGATGCCCCATCTCTAAAAGGATGAGAGCTATCCCCGACATCCCGGAACCAGCAACGCCAATGAGGTGAATACGAGCAGGATGATCTCTATCTTAAAGTCTTTGTCTAAGCTCTCCAATCATATTGTAAATTGTTATATTTGTTGAATCATGTCGGCGATTCGATGAGCATCATCGTGGACATCTTGCCCCTTCACGGCTCTCTGCATCTCATTATATTTTGTCTCGTCCGACAATAAATCTCTAAGAAATGTTGCGATGGAGTCACTCGTCAATGATTCTTCACGGCAAACATGTGCTGCCCCATACGCCGAAAAAACGCGAGCATTATGCGCCTGATGATCATCTGCGGCATAGGGATAGGGGACAAGCAACGCAGGCTTACCAACATGGGCAAGCTCAGTCAAACTGGATGCCCCCGATCGTGAAATCACCAGATCCGCAGCCCCGTAAGCCATAGGCATTTCCGAGCAAAAAGATAAGACATTCACATGATGCATCCCCTCGGCAAGAGTCGCGACTCGATTATAATCAGCACTCCCTGTGATGATGATGAATTTACATAAATCTGAGCATTTGCCCGCCGCCTCAATAATCAGAGAATTGAGATTTTTTGCTCCTTGAGACCCTCCCATTGCCAATACCACTTTATCCTCAAGCTTTAGTCCAAAATGAGCTCTTGCCGTTTCTCGTGAGATAATTGACTCCATCTCTGCACGAATTGGCGTCCCAGTAACCACACATTTTGTCTTGGCAAAATAATGAGCTGCCTCACCTACGCCTAAGAGGACGTGATCACACCATTTAGCAGTCAAGCGATTTGCCTTACCTGGCAAGGCGTTAGAATCGTGAACGAATGTTTTAAGTTTCATTCGTTTTGCCACAACCACAGGGGGTAGTGAGGTAAAGCCCCCCATCCCAACGACAACTTCAGCACCAACCTCCTTAAAAATTGCTTTACTGGTGCGCCATGTCTTCCATAATTTGCGGAAAAACTTAAACATTGCCAATGAGGGCAACTTCGGTAATGCGACTGCCTCAACGGATCTAAATTCTAAATCTCCATATTTTCCTGATGCCTCTGCATCAACATTTTTCTTGGAAATCAACAAGGTGACACGATGACCTCGTTTTTTGAGTTCTTGGGCAACGGCAATACCTGGGAACAGGTGTCCGCCCGTCCCTCCACACGCAATTACTACGCTCAATGATTGTTTGTCGGATGTGGTCATAATTTTACTTTTACTGTACGTTCGTCTCTTCTGGAAAATGAATACTGAGGCAATGGAACGGAAGAATGCCGTTGAATGCTCGTCAATATCCCAATCGCCGCCAACGTAAATACGAGATTGGTACCGCCAAAACTAATGAAGGGCAAGGGGAGACCCGAGTTCGGTAACGCACTGATTACCACGGCAATATTTAACATTGCTGGACAAAAAACAATAGTCACAATCCCCACCGCAAGCAAACGTCCAAAATGATCCTTGGTCTGCATCGCTACTGACATACCGAAAAATGCCAAGAAGGAAAAACATAATAAAACACCCAAAGTCCCAATGAGCCCAAACTCTTCCCCTAAAGGGGCATAAATAAAGTCCGTATGAGCAAAGGGTAAGGTCCCATGCTTTGAGGCACTATTCCCAAGTCCCACCCCATCAAATCCGCCACGAGCCAAAGCAATCTCGGCACAGTATTGTTGGAGACCTGCCCCCAAACGATACGCCTCAAGATCTCGCCATGCGATGATACGCTCCATACGGTTTGCATTTGATTGTACAATCATACACAAGCCAGCAAATCCCGCCACAAGTGTTGAGCCTAGACACCAAATATTAGCGCCTGCGACAAACATCACGCACAAGCCAGCAACACCAAGCGCAGATGCCGTGCCCATGTCTTTTTCAAAAAAGATGAGCATGAGAGGTACCCCGAGGACAACCCCTGCCTTAATAAATCCAGTCCAAACTTTACCTGCCTTATCTTTATGGATCGTATACCAATGGGCAAGTGCCATCATGATACATAATTTGGCACATTCACTAGGCTGGAATTGGACGCCTAAATTGATCCAGCGACGTTCTCCGTTAATTTCTCGTCCGACTCCAGGGACATAACATAGAGCAAGTAAAAAACAGGCACCCAATAAAATCCACCAGACATAAGGTCTGAAAATGCGATAATCCCATTTCGCTAAAAATAGAGCAACGACCAACCCAACGCCTGCAAATAGAGCTTGGCGCATGAGCATGGAATATTGCTCCTCCTCCGTCTCAACCCATACCCCTGTACTGGCAACCATCACCAACCCCATTGTGAGGAGGAGGATAACGGTTATCCAAACAAAGATAATGCTGATTTTGGAGGACATAAGACGAGTATCTAATTATTTAGAAGGAATGCGAATTGCTTGACCAATTTTAATTTTACGTGGGTCAGTAATATTGTTGTACTGTTGCAACTTGGCTACCGATATTTTATTTTTACGAGCAATTTTTGACAGAGTATCACCAGACTTAATCACATAAGTTTCTCCAGCAATGCGAACCGCTTCTGCCTTTTTTTGTTTGGCGATCACGATTCGTTCTTCCGCCTTCATGGGAATGACGAGAGTTGTTCCGCTGACGAGATTTGCGGCAGGATTGAGCGTTTTTAAGCCTAATACAGTACAAGAATTATCGCGTGCAATACTCTCCCAGGTATCCCCTGTTGCCACGATATGACGAGCTGGTCCAGCCTCGGGGGCAGATTCATTAGCAAGTCCCGAGCCCAAAGAGGGAACACTAGGGGCACTAGGGGCTTGCACAACAGGCGCGGCGACAAGTTGCTCTTTGGCAGTAATGATTACTTGATCATCAGCCACTACTTGTGGGGTTGCCGTTGTCGAGCCAGCTGATGAGATATGAGCTGGCACAGATGCAGTTTCTGTCGCAGAGCTTTTCTTTAACTCTCCGCGCAACCATACGCCCCCAATGACGACGAGATGCAATAAGAGAATGACCAATAACCAACGAACCACGGTACTACTTGGCGTATCATCTTCAAATTCGGAAATACGGCTACAGTATCGTCCAACTTTGCCGTGGAATATCTTGGAAAAGCCCTGTTTGGGTGCAATTCGTTTCGTTGTAGGGTGATTCCGGCTTTTATTGAGTTTCATGATTTTAAGTAATTTTTAAAGAGTTAAAGTTTTTCAACAGCATCGCGAAACACCTGTCCGCGCTGCACATATCCAGTAAACATGTCAAATGAAGAAGTCCCAGGTGAAAAAAGCACCACATCGCCAGGTCTCGCCAAGTCACGAGCCGCATTGACACACCCCTCGACATCGTCAAGCTTAGAGCTTGGCACAACTGGAGCAAATACGTCAAACAATTGGTCTTTGATTTGACCAAAAACGATACATGCTCGCACCTTCTCAGCAAGTAAGGGCTTAAGAGGAGCATAGTCGAGCCCCTTATCTTTGCCACCAATAATGAGGACAACTTTTGTCGTTTGTGAGCGTAGAGCTGCCTCGGTCGAGTGTAAATTCGTCGATTTAGAGTCATTCATCCATATCACGCCATCTAAGATTTTGACCACTTCGCAACGATGCCCAGGAGGGGAGAAGTCTCTCAACGTTTCAGCGACAATCTCGGTGCTAACACACAAGGCGCGACATGCCAACAACGCTGCCATCACATTTTCGGCATTGTGGCTCTGCGCCATCGTCGTCCCACGAAGGTCGAGGAGAGGCTGATGTCCCTCATTGATTTGTCCATCTGAATAAGATAAGGTACCAAACGACTCAACACTACTAAAGGTCTCTACTCTCGCACGCAAAAGGGGCAAGGTCTCGCCAACACGGATAATCGCGTAATCATCAGATGTTTGATTGTCAAAAATATGTAATTTATCGTTATAATAATCCTCAACAGAAGTATAACGATCCATATGGTCGGGTGCGAAATTGAGCCAAATAGCAATATCTGCGTGGAATTGTTTGACGGTCTCTAATTGGAACGAACTGGCCTCCAAGGCTAAAATTTCGGGGATTTCATCCCGTAGCAACAATTCGGAGACGGGAACACCAAAATTGCCACACGCAACTGCTTTTTTACCTGCGTTGAGCAAAATTTTCTCAAGGAGAGCGGTCGTCGTCGTCTTGCCATTCGTCCCAGTAATGGCAATAATCTTGCCCGAATAAAATCGGCATGCCAGCTCAAGCTCACCAATCAACTCTTCTGCACAATCTAAAAATGAACGAGTAAAGGAGCAATTTGCCTCAATCCCAGGTGAAATAACTACAAGGTCAGCGGCATACTCATGCCCATCGGTCTCGGTTGCCCCGCCAATAAAATTGACTCCCTCAGGGATATTCGTCACCGCATCGGATGAGTCAAAAATGCACACATTTGCCCCATGATGCAAGGCAAGCCGAGCAGCTGCCTGCCCACTCCTCCCTGCACCTAGCACGGCGACTTTTTTATTTGTGAGATTCATGATCAATGTGTAATAAGAAGGAAGAGACCAAAAAGAGCAAGAATAAGACTAATCATCCAGAAGCGGACAATCACCTGAGTTTCCTTCCATCCCTTCAATTCAAAATGGTGGTGAATAGGAGACATGGCGAAGATGCGTTTACCCGTTGTTTTAAAACTGGCAACCTGCAACACCACTGAGAGAGCCTCCATGACGAAAACGCCGCCAATGACGATAAACAATAATTCCTGTGCCGTACAAATGGCAATCATCCCCAAGGCACCGCCAATTGCCAACGACCCCGTATCCCCCATAAATACTTTAGCAGGAAAACAATTATACCACAAAAACCCGAGGCAAGAGCCCACCAGAGACATGGCAAATACGCTCAACTCCATCGCCATCGGGTGATAGGGGATTTGCAAGGTCTCGGTCGCCAACATAGGACACCCCACTAAACAGGCAATCAAGGCAAAGGACACACCCGTTGAGACGGTACATCCCGAGGCAAGACCATCGAGACCATCCGTCAAATTCACCGCATTAGAGGCAGATAAAACCACGAGCATCCCAAAAGGAATGCATAAGCACCCTAAATCAACAATTCCATAAAAAGGCACAAACACTTGTGAGATAAACTCAGGGACTGCAATGCGTGCCCCTGATTCAGGGATAAAATACAAGAGACACATCGCCACAATACCCGTTAAGGTCTGCACAATTAATTTCACTCGAGGACGGATGCCATCCGAATTGTGCATTTTAATCTTGAGATAATCATCCGAAAAACCGAGGACGCCCAAAACGAGCATAACACCTAAACTCACAAGCACCAATCGATTACATTGAGCAAAGACAAGCGTCGTCAACAAGGTGCCGACTAAAATCAAGACGCCACCCATGGTTGGTGTGCCAGCTTTAGCTCCGTGAAGCTCTGCTAGTTTATGTACTTCTTGAGCCGAACGAATGGGTTGCCCTAATTTTAACGAAATTAAAGATCTAATCACTCGTGGACCCGTCAAGAGAGTTGCAAAAAAAGCAACTGCACAAGCAAGAATAGCGCGAGTCCATACTTGATCGATAATCGACAGTGACCCTGTATCAGGTAAGATGAGTTGAATAAATGATTCCATTGTTATTTATTGTTAAAAATGAGTTGTATGAGTTGCTCCATGCCTGCCGAACGGCTCCCTTTGAATAAAATAGCATCACCTACGTCAAGATGATCGCTCAAGTAATTTGAAGCTTCTTCTTTCGTATCAAAATGCTGAATTTTCATATTCATCAGGGAAGTCGTGATCCCCTCTGTAATTGCTCGTGCATCCGAGCCAACGCCAATGAGATAATTGATGCCATACTCACCAGCAAGACGCCCCACCTCTTGATGGGCAGCACGAGCATGAGTACCTAATTCGCCCATCTTGCCCAAAACTGCCCAGCGCTTGCCTCTGCACTCCATCGTGGCAAGCGTCTTTAAGGCGGCTGCCATCGATTCTGGATTCGCATTATAGGTATCGTCGATAACGAGAATGCCATCTTTCATTTCACAGGTAAGACGACCGACCGTCAGATTAACTGATTCAAGACCTGCCACAATCTGTTGAGGGGTCAGCCCAAGGAACCACCCCGTCGCAGCCGCGAGCAATGCATTCGAGACCATGTGCTCACCATGTAGAGGCAAACGAACCTGTTGGTCACAATATCCATCAATCACTAATCGGAAAGATGACCCAATCTGATCTAAAACAAGATTCTCTGCCCGGACAACACCTTGCTCGCCCCCCAGACCAATCCCGACACCAATGCAACGAGCCAACGTTGAGGACTCAATCAGCTTAGCATAATCACAGGACAGAGGATAAATCATCGCCCCATCAGCAGGTAAAGATCGCGCCAAGGTGCATTTCTCAACTGCAATCGCATCTCTCGTCCCCAAATATTCAATGTGAGCCGATCCAATAGATGAGATTAAACCAATGCGTGGCTGCACCATTTGACACAGAGGCGCAAGCTCACCTGCATGATTCATGCCCATCTCCCAAATTGCCACTTGGTCGGATGGCTCTGCACGCAAAATACTCAAAGGTACGCCGATATGATTATTCAGATTGCCTCGGGTTGCGGTCAGCTTAAACGCTTGTGACAAAACACTAAGTGTCAAATCTTTTGTAGAGGTCTTACCACTAGACCCCGTAATGCCAACGACCTCAAGATTGCTCAAGCGTCCTCTCCACCACGTTGCCAGCGTCTGTAAAGCTACGAGAACATCTGGTACGAGAATCACACCACAAAAATCAGCAATATCGTCAGGGAGCACACTCACAACCACGACGCCAGCCCCCTTGCGAGAGGCATCCCCTGCGTAAGCATTCCCATCGAAATGAGCGCCACTCAACGCAAAAAACGCCATATCAGGCACGACAGCACGACTATCCGTCCCGATACCACCGCTTAATACGCGATCGGAGAGTCCTCTCATCCACTGTCCATGGATGACGTCACATAAGGTGATTGCCGTGAGTGATACCATCGTTTATTCGAATTGAGTGTTGTTAAATTCTTCGAGTTCAGCTAATGCGTGGCGTACTTGATCCATATCATTAAACGCAATACGCTCTCCATTAGCAAGTTCTTGATAGCGTTCGTGTCCCTTGCCAGCAATGAGGATGACATCGCCCTTGCGAGCCTCTTGGACAGCAGTCATAATCGCCTCGGCGCGATCCGTCACCGCAATCACACCTTGGCTCGGCATCCCTTGCATGATTTCTTTGATAATGACCTCTGGGTCTTCGCTTCTTGGATTATCAGAGGTGACAATACTCACATCAGCAATACGAGCGACGACAGCACCCATTTGAGGACGTTTGAGACAATCGCGATCACCACCGCAACCAAAGACAACTAATAAACGTCTGGGGCACAAGCCTTTGAGTGTCGAGCAGACATTCTCCAGTGCATCTGGTGTATGAGCATAATCAACAAAAGCGGTGATACTCTCTTTATTGCCAGCCAAGGCGAGACGTCCTGGCACCTGAGGGCAATTGGTCATCCCCGCGACTGCCTCACGGATAGGCATCCCTGCACACACAGCACCAGCAAGAGCTGCTAAGCTATTATAAATATTGAAGCGTCCAATTAAAGGAATCTGAACAAAATAAGATTTATTTTTATAGGTCAGCTCATACGCACTCCCTCGACTGCTGACATGCTTGATCTGCATGAGGAAGTCCGCACCAAAAGATGAACCATACGTCTTTATCGTCAATCGGCTAGAGAACATCTCTACAAGACGTCTCCCATAGGAATCATCAATGTTGATTAAGGCAATAGGCTTTTTCTTGCCGCCTTGAGTTGCCATTTGCTCAAATAGGGCAACCTTTGCTTGAAAATAGCTATCCATCGTCTTATGGAAATCTAAATGATCTTGCGTCAAATTGGTAAAAATACCGACATCAAACTCAACCCCAGCCACTCGCTCTTGCACCAAAGCATGAGATGAAACCTCCATAGCAACACCCGAGCAGGCATTCTCTGCCATCTTGCCTAGCATATTTTGCAAATCAAGGGCTCCAGGGGTCGTCTGTCGAGACTCTTCCTTCCATTTGCCATCATCACAAAAAATCGTGCCAATCAGCCCTGCACGTTGCCAGACTTTCTTAAAGAGCGAATGAATGAGAAAGGTCGTCGTCGTCTTGCCATTCGTCCCCGTCACACCAATCATCCGTAAATGACGAGAGGGGCAATCATTCCATGCTGAGGCAATCACTCCAACCGCACGGTGAGCATCTGCTACTTGTACCCAAGTTACACCTAATTCACGAGCCTCTGTAGGGCAAACTCGCTCTGAGACAATTGCATGGGCACCACGACTCATTACATCAGAGACAAAGGAATTACCATCAACCTTGGTGCCAGGGATGGCAATATAGCACGCTCCTTGTTGCTCTAAACGGCTATCTACCTGTACACAGTCGATCTCGACGTTGTCATCTCCGGCAACATTTATATCGGGCAAATCTTGGAGTAATTGTTTCAATTTCATGGGGGGCTTTTTTACTGTCTTGATGGGGTTGGTCTGGATTTACGTCCAGTTGATTTGGTGGAGTTTTTGTTTTTAGAAGAACTGGCTTTCAGCTTTTTAGAGGAAACTTTTGCCATCGTCGATCGAGATTTTTTAGATGTCAAAGAAGTCGATTTTTTCTCCTTCTTTGGCTGATCTTTTTTGTTGTCGTCCTCGGGCTTTTGTTCCTCTGGTGCTGTAACGAGCTCGGATGTAAAACCGTTTTCTGGAATATGCAAGGCAGCAGCAAGACGAGTTGCGACATTTTTGAAAATTGGGGCACACACCGTCCCACCCCCAGCCTTGCAATCAGTGGGATGTGGGTCATCAATCACCACCATGCAAATAAAGGCAGGATTACGCGCGGGCAATAATCCACAAAAAGAAACGGTGTATCGTCCTTCATAATAACCCCCTCCTTTTTCCTTAACCTTATGCGCCGTCCCCGTTTTGCCACCAATGGCATACCCTGGGACATTCCCTCGTTTAGCGGTACCATCAGGAGCGGCAACCCCCTCAAGAGCTATCCTCATATCCCTGGAGATCGATGACTTCATCACGCGACGCACCATTTGTGGAGGACGACGCTCGACAATCACGCCATTACTATCGCAAATCTCCTCCACGAGACGAGGCTTCATCAACACGCCATCATTGGCAATCGCGGCATATGCCATCGCCATGTGAAGTGGTGTCGTCATAATCGAATATCCATAGGTCATGCGAGAAAAGTTCACATAATTTGCCCCATCTTGGCTCTGACCCTTGGATTCAGATGGCAACTCAATCCCCGTCTTATCGCGAAAGCCATACGCCTTCAAATAATTCTTATAAACAGACCATCCCCCTGCTCGACGAGCAATATTAAATGCTCCTGGATTACTAGATTTTTTGAGCACCCCCGCAACGCTTAACCCGCCATAACTGCGCGGAGCATCATTGACGGGACGTGCACCTGGCACAGGAACGGGACTACAGCTAATCATCGTGTCAAAGGTCGCCTTCCCCGTATCGACGGCCGACGTCACCGAGACAATCTTAAAAGTTGAGCCTGGCTCATACAAGCCTTGGACGGCATAGTTTAATGCGCCCTCTTGCATGTTTTCTTTAGTATTTAAGTTAAACTGAGGACGACTTGCCATTGCCATGATATTACCCGTCTTTGGTTCAACGACAATAATAGTCCCACGGGGAGCATGATAATGCTCCAAGCCTTTATCGAGCTCTTCTTCCACAATTGTTTGAGCCTCCATATTGACTGTTAATCGGACATTGAGCCCATTAACCGCAGGTTTAAAGCGATCTTCCTTTGAGGGAATAATCTTACCTCGGCTATCGCGGCGAGACTCTCTAATCCCGTTTTGACCGAGTAAATATCTGTCTAATTGTTTCTCTAACCCTGAGATACCAGTCAATAATGGTGACCCCTCTGTCACCTGACCGACATAGCCCAACACATGAGTCAAACATTGAGGAGCCACGTAGACACGACTCCAAACGCTCTCACACTTAAATCCTTGGACATGAGCATCCTCCAATGCCTGTTTGATTAATTCGGCTTTTTCTTCCGTCAGGTTTTTGGTAATAACGATGCGTTGCTTAGGTCTCTCTGCACCATCCTGACGTATTTTCTGCAAAATTTCCTCATAGGTCATATCCTCAATAAATGGGGAAATCACTTGTGCGGCATACTCCTCATGCTCTCTGATATACTGCTCTGCAATCTCAGGATCGTATAATTTATTGAGCATTTCATGAGCTTCATCCAATCCGTTATTGGACTCGGCACTATCAGATTTATCATCAAGTAGCACGCGCGCGAGCTTGTAATCCTGATTACCATCTTCCTTGGATGCTGCCTGCCTCAACAAACGAGAGCGATAGTTGACAATCATTTTATCTCTAGCGGTTTCATTCATCTGTCCCCACTTGCCTGAATGCACCGCCTTTGAATAGGCAAGACCCCAAGTAACAATCTTGGGGTCACGTAAATGGTATCTATCACCGATAAGCTCTGCGCTTTGCACATTGGTTGTCAGCACCTCCTCTTGACTATCCATGATAATGCCTCGACGTGCAGGAGAAATCTCAACATCAACCCTGCCGCCCCCAGGTCCTTGCCTCACATGATCTGCGTTAATAATATGGACATCAACAAGACGACACCCCAGCCAAATAACGACAGCCCCCGCTACGCAGCATAAAATAAGACTGCGTTTAGCAAAAATTGATTTGCGCGAGGAAGGCACGATTGGCTAAATAGAATAGAGGACAATAGAAAATTATTTAATTACCACAGCAGGTTGATCGACATCCCGACGGACAAACTCCATTTGCTCAGTTTGAATATTTTGCAACGTAGATTTATCCTGAGCGAGACGATCACGGATAGACCATCGGCTTGTATCAGAGGCAACCTTTGCCTTGTAATGATCTGCACTCAAATTACATGCTGCAATTTCCACCTGCATGCGTTCCATATCACGACGAACATCAATCTGACGGTTTTTCAACACCCCAATGCAAATCCCTGCCCCACACAGGATGGAGGCAAAGCAAACAAGCCAAATGATTGCTCCGAGGCTTACCTGATGAGCGTTACTTTTATGATGGAGATTATTCATAATATTTAATTGATTTTTTCGACCCCTCTTAGCTTTGCGCTACGAGATCTTGTGTTAGAGGTTAATTCAACATCACCAGCAACAAGTGGGTGACGAACGAGAAGACGATAACAATAATCGGGATTGGGTCGCGCAGCTGGCCATTCTTTGCGGTCAATCTCTGGTCGGCTATGCACATCAAAGAACTGTTTAACCATCCTATCCTCAAGGCTATGGAAGGTAATAACTGCCATCCGTCCGCCTTTTTTTAAGAGAGGGACTGACGCAGCCAATAAATCTTCAAGTGCGCCCAGCTCATCATTAACTGCAATGCGCAATGCTTGAAAGGTGCGCGTAGCAGGATTTTGTTTCCCCTTGCGAGGGATGACTGTTGCCACGATATCAGCCAGTTGCTTCGTTGTAGTAATAGGTGACTCGGTACGCGCTTTGACAATCATGCGGGCAATGGCTCTTGAACCACGCTCCTCACCATATTCCCAAATAATCCGTGCGAGCTCTTCCTCTGAGGCAGACTGCACCAAATCGGCAGCAGATCGACGAATCTCTGGACTCATGCGCATATCAAGCGGACCTGCTTCTCGGAAGGAGAAACCACGCTCAATCGTATCAACCTGGTGTGAAGACACGCCTAAGTCAGCAAGAATCCCATCAACCTCAGTCACCCCTTGTGACTCAAGCAAGCCTTGAATCTCACGGAAATTGCCAGACAATACCTTAAAATTTTTACCAAATCGAGCCAATCTCGCCGAGGCAGCCCGTCGAGCATCGGGATCTTGATCAATCCCAAACACCATGGCACCACGCTCCAAAAGCATCTCTGTATGACCGCCACCCCCTAAAGTTGCATCGACAATTACCTTACCCTCACAAGGCACGAGCAAATCGACACTCTCCTGCAAAAGCACGGTAATGTGCTTAAATCCGCCCATCAACATACCCTCTTCATTGGCATCATCTTTGGCATAAACTGGATCCGCACTCGATACGACAGAGTCGAGCATCTCATCAATCCTCTCGGCACACTCATCGGGCATCACAATTTGCACATGTGAGGTAGTAGCCCAATCAACATGAGGCAAGCTCGCCTGCCAGCCAGCGATTAACCCATCAATCCCCATCTCGCCTGAGAGAGCCAACAGCACACGGACATGATTACCACACACCTCCCATGCCAACAATTCGCACCCTTGTGACTCATCGAGAGCCTCCGCCATAACAAAACATTCTGACTCATCCATGAGACGACCACAACGACGATTCAACGCCTCGCAAATACACTCATCAAATGAAGCTTGAAACTCGTGATTCAGCGCAGCGAGTTTGCCATAAGCACCTTTTTGACCAATCTCGGCACACTTGGCAGAGTGCTCTGCCTTGCGAGTTGACCAATCCGCCATCACCTCGGGAGCAAGTGCCGTCGCCGTCCAAAAAATCACCTCATACGCGGGCGCGTACGCTTCTGCGCCCGTGCGTGCAGCGAGACCATCACTGGACATAATCCACCCAGAGCGCAAGGATTTACTAGCGCCTCTGCATACTGAATTTTGCCCTAGGTTGCTCATTTGTCAAAAAATACCAAGCTCTGCATTAAGTTCCTCAAGCTCAGCGGCTTCAAGCAACTCTACCTCATCGTATAATTCGGGCTTCCATATCTCAAAATACCCCCCACGACCGACCAATTTAACATCAGTCCCCAATTTGCTCAATTCACACATTTTTTTAGGAATCAGCATTTTCCCCTGAGCATTAACAGTCGTCTCTACACAATCAGAGTGCAACTTACCAATCAACATATCCTTTTGAGCAGGATTGTACGACATCGAATGAATCGTCTCAATGTACTCCTGAAACTTCTCATGAGTCAATGCCTTAATCATCGGCAATAATTTTCGCGAAGACTTCAATAGCAAAAGACAACAACCCTCACTCGGACGCCATTCGGAAGGAACAGCAATGCGATTTTTCGCATCGAGTTTATGATCGTATTTGCTACGAAGTTCACTTGAAATACCATTGAGCATCACTCTAATACACTTTGAAGTAACCTCAGTACACTCTAATACACACGACATGTCAATCCATCTCATCAAAAAAAATTGTTCTTCATAAAAATATATTGCAATTAGATGATATCTGCGCTTGCGACTCGCCACGAGCATGCGTAAAATGCGCTCCATGATGAAGTTTTGCGTTTTAGGAAGCGGGAGTTCTGGGAACGCATCCCTCGTGCAATTTGAGCAAACAACAATCCTCATTGATGCTGGATTTAGCGCAAAAAGACTTAGCGAGCGAATGGAACAAGTCCATGTCGACCCATCCTCACTCGACGCCATCCTCTTAACCCATGAGCATGGAGATCATCGCTTGGGACTCGCCCAGTTCACCAAAAAATATAAAATACGCGTCCATTGCACCCATCACACAGGCATGACCCTGCGCGAGGCTACCCCCAATGCGACATGGAGCTATTTTGAAAAAGAGCAAAGCTTCATGATTGGCGAGATAATCATCACCCCATTTGGAATCTCTCACGATGCCGTCGATCCCGTTGGTTTTAGAATCGAGGCAGGTGACTCAACCCTCGGCTATCTGTCAGACACAGGGCATGTCACCGATGGAATGGCAGAAAAGCTCCGTGAGCTTGACTGCCTGTTTGTCGAATCAAACTATGACCCCCACCTTTTAGAGATCACCCCCAAACGTCCATGGCCACTCAAGCAACGCATCGCCTCACGCCATGGGCATCTCTCTAACGAGCAAGCCTCTGCCCTCGTCACTCGCATCGCCTCTCCCAAGCTCAAACAAATCGTCCTCGGACACCTCAGCGGTGAGAGCAATACCGAGACAATCGCCAGCACGACAATGAGCCAAACCCTCATCGACATCGGACTCTCAACAACGACCCTCCACTGCTCAAGACAGCACGAGATTCTTCCCTGGATTAACATTGCACCCTAACCCTCACATCCATGTTTCTCTATACCTGTGAAATTATCAGCACAATCGTAGGTGCAGTCGCTGGCTCAATGGCATCATCGAGATACAAGATGGATCTCTTCGGGGTCATCGTCTGTGGTACAGTCGCATCACTAGGGGGCGGTACCGTCCGAGACATCTTTTTAGGCCTCCCTATCTACTGGACGCTCCCCACGGGCGAATCCTATCTCCTCATTGCCATCCTCTCGTGCTTTATCACTTTTTTCATAGCACAGAAATATCCCCCGCCCCTCGGCACCATCCGCATTGCCGACGCCATCGTCTTGGCTCTCTTTGGCATGATTGGTACGGAAAAATCATATATGAATGGCTTTGGTCCCTCAGTCGCCATCACCATGGGAATTTGTACGGGGATTGCGGGGGGATTGCTCCGCGATGCCTTAACGGGGAATGTCCCCTTCGTCTTCCGCCCTGGTGAATTATACGCTACTGCCGCCTTCTTGGGAGGCGTCGTTTACGCAACCATGGATGCCTTTCAGTGGGACAGCTCCCTATGCTTCATCTGTGGCTTTTGCGTCACCCTAGCGGCACGTCTAGCCGCCATTCGTTGGAACTGGAACCTCCCCTCCCATCAGCCTCTGTTCCCCACACCAAAAACAGAGCGCCAACGACCTCGACAATAGCCTTATCCCACCCTAAATGAGAGAATTTTTATTTAGGATAGGTGTGATCTATAGTGTGTCATAAATCATTTCCCCTTACAATGAAACAATTTAATATGTTATCTATGTCTCGATATGGAATCAGACTTTTCCCCAATCCAAAATAGCCAATCCGAAATTTTCATCATTGAAAGTCCTTCTGATGGAAGCGAAGAAAATTGTTTGTTGGAAGGCAAGATATTATATGATTTATTAAAATCCTTAAAAAAGAATCCTAGGTATATATTTTTCGAAGATAAAGATCAGCTTAGTTATATTTCGGAGGCATTTAGAAAATCAAACTATCGATATTTACATATATCTACACATGGGAATCAAAAAGAAATTATTTTAAAAAACCAAAAAATATCATATGATAAATTTGCTTCATATTTTTCTGGGA
>JAVXPO010000035.1:0-14389 GCA_036644695.1 Akkermansia sp.
CCCTTATAAATGATCACTTTTTCGATTTCTCAACGTAGTGTCTATAGTGTGTCATAAATTATTTTTTCTTACTTTTAGCAAGGAAGGCTTGATCTGGCCATGGGACTGGTGTGCCTTCTTTGAGTCCGAAGGGATTATTTGTTTTGTAAAGGGGCATGAGGGCTTTTCTCTCTTTGAGCATTTTTGTCATGAGCGTTGCCAGGTATTTTGCTTTATCTACTTGTTGATCAACGAGATTATGTTGTTCGCTGATGTCGTCTTTGAGGTTGAAGAGCTCAAAGCGTTGTGTGGGGTGTGAGTAGATGAGTTTCCAATCGCCGAAGCGCAATGCCGTAGCTGGGGCGTAGTTGTTGTCATCTCCTTGACAGCCAATCCAAATATTTGGCGAGTGAAAGAGGAGGGGACGTGTTTTTTTGCTTTGTTTACCAAGAAGTAGCGGGACAAAGCTTTGTCCATCAATTTGTTGAGTTGTTTGAGGCTTGTTTGCTTTTGCCATGGCAAGGATGGATGGGAAAAAGTCTTCGATAATGACGGGGGTCGTGCATGTGGATGCTGGTTTTGTGATGCCTTGCCATTTGACGATCATGGGTTCGCGGATGCCACCTTCTCGCAGAGATCCTTTGCCACAGGAGAGTGGATAATTGGCTAGTTTGTCCCCCAGGCGTCCTTGGTTGGCAAGTCCCCCGTTGTCAGACATGAAGATGAGGATGGTGTTTTTATCAAGCTTATTTTTTTTCAGATAGCTCATGATGTCTCCCAGACTTTTATCCATTCCTTCGATGAGTGCTGAGTATCGTTTTTCGTTGTCAGACCATGGATGATTGTCGTGAGGGTCTTTGTAGTTCTCTGCAAAGCGTTTGTCGTAACCGCGTTGATCAAAGGGGCAATGGATGGCGTAATGAGCCATATAGAGGTAGAATGGCTTTTTGGCTTCTTGAGGAGTATCGCGGATTTGATCAAGTCGTTTGAGGGCTTCTTGGGTGAGTGCCTCTGTGAGGAAGACGTCATCTTTGTAATAGTTGTTTTCGTCGAGTCCTTTGATGTGGAAAGCTCCTTGTCCATATTTTTGGCTTCCGCGATAATCGGCAGGCCCCCCAATTTCTGTGCCAGCAATGTTGTAGTCAAAGCCAAAGTTGATGGGGTCAGCCCCTGGGGTGTCTTTGGTGCCAAAGTGAGCTTTGCCACAATGAATGGTGGTATAGCCCTGTTGTTTGAGGAGTTCTGGGAGGGAGGTTGCCGTTACGAATGGCTTTGCCATGCTGTAGTTGAGGGGGGCTCTCGTGAGAGGAATGGTTGTTTTACCCTTCATTTGTGTGCCTGCTGGCTGAATGCCGTTAACGTTCCAATCGGGGGAGGCTTTGATTCTTGGATCCCCTGCGTCTGTGGATTGATCGCGGTTTAATGTCCAGTTGGTGACGCGGTGACGTGCTGCGCTCATGCCTGAGATGAGGCTGACGCGAGAGGGTGAGCAAATGGGGTTGGCGTAGGCATTGGTAAATTTCATCCCTTGACTTGCCAGTTTTTCCATATTGGGGGTACGGTAACGATTGTTGAGAAATGTTTTGACGGGTTTGCCTTGTTGATCGTGCCAGAATGGCAGGGAGGTGTCTTGCCACCCCATATCGTCGACGAGGAAGAGGATGATGTTAGGCTTTTGTGATGTCGTTTGGGGTGAGATGGCAAACGAACATGGGATGAACGACATTAAGCCCAAAAGGAGGATTGAATAGAGTTGAGATCTCATGATGATGAATTTTAGGGATGTGGGGTATATTCCACGCGGTCAAAAAGGCCGTAATTGTCTTTTGTGGCTCGATGATCTCCGAGGAAGGAGAGGTTCTCAACGCTACAATAAATGAGGAAGGCGATTTCAGGGCCAAATGTTTGTTGGAGAGTGTGTTTGAGTTTCCCGTCAATGAACCATTGCGTTTTGTACTTCCCGTTTACGACTGAGAGGTCAATTTCAAAGATGTGCCATCCTGGTTTGATGGTTGCCGTGATGCTTGAGTAAGGATGAGCCTGATTGGTCATGTAGACGATGAGCTCGTTATTTTTTGCTTTGAGTTGTTGCCGAGCTTTTTGTGTTCCATAACCGACCTCAAAGTCAATTTCGTGTTGGTCGTCGCAATAAATCCATGAACCAATGCTTGCCTGGTCTCCTTTTCCCATGGGTGAGATAAAGGTTCGCCATTTATATCTGCCTGAGGTGTATATTTTGTCGGTAGTATGCACCTTTTTTCTGTCAACAGATCCCGCTTTTGTCCAGATTTTTAGGGATCCATTGGCAATGGCGCATTGTTTGTCTGGATTTTTATCCTGGCTTTCATAGCTCCATCCTTTGAGATCATTAAAGTCCCAAACGCATTTTTGCGGTGTGGCAAAGGCAAGGCTCCCCATGCATGAAAGGGTGAGTGTAAGGAAAAAGGGAAAGTTCATTGTAATCTTTACGGTTAAATATAATGAAATGTATCAATAAGTGTTAATTTTATTCAATGGTAAGGTCGGGAATGCGAAGCATGTCAAGGAAGGCGCATAGACGGCGATTGTATGCGTCTCGATCCATGGCAAAAAGGGCATCGGCAGAGAATGATTCACAGGTGAAAGATGCGGCAATGGTGGCGAGGATGATGCCTTTTTTCATGTCCTCAAAGGTGGGATTTAAGTCTGGTAAGGTCGATAGGTATCCAGCGAGAGCCCCCAGGAAGGTATCGCCAGCTCCCGTTGGGTCAATGATTTGGCGTAGTGGCCATGCGGGACAACTAAAAATGTGGGCTGGGATGTCTGCTGAATTGGCGTCTTGAGATGATTTTGAGAAGAGGAGAGAACCATATTCTCCTTGTTTGATGATGGCATGTTTTGCCCCTTTGGAGAGGAGGTATTCGCCAGCGGTAATGGGGTTTGAGGTGTTGGCGTATGCTTTTGCCTCTTCATCATTCATCATGGTGATGTCCGAATGTGAGATGACTTGGTCGAGCCATTCGGGTTGTCGAGTAATCCATTTGTCCATGGAATCGCTCAAGACGAGAGTAGGGGCTTTACATTGAGTGATAAGCTCCATTTGTCGTTCTGGTACCATGCAGGTGGCGACGACGATGGCACTATTTTGTAGCGATTCAGGGACGCGGACTTTCCATCCGAGCATGACTGAGTCTCGAACGGCACGCGTTTGACGATGGTTCATGTTATTCTCATATTCGCCCGTCCAGCTAAAGGAGGGACCATCGATGTGATCAACATGAGCCAGATTGATGCCTCTGGCATTGAGTTCCTCCCAAAAAGAGGTGGGGAAATCATCGCCAATAATGCTCAAGACATTGATATTTTTTGCAAATAGGCTTGCTGCTGTTGCCGCAAAGCTGGCAGATCCCCCCAAGACACTATCTGCCGTAGCTGTTGGTGTGATAATCGTGTCGAGAGCGATTGTCCCCGCCATGAGGATGGGGATATTGGAGCGTTCTTGGCTCATTTAGCTTAGAGGGAAGGCGAGATGAGATTAACGATAGGATTGTTGCAGAATAGCGACGATGTCGTTATCGGTGAATGTGCAACGATCGAGGGCAAAAAGGTTACCCATGGTATCACGAGCTGTGAAGGCATAGTCGGTGAAGTGATCTGGGCTCAAGTTGTAGTCTGACATTTTGAGCTGATCGACGCCACAGTCGATTTGTAATTGGGCGAGTCCCTTGAGGAAGCCCTCGGCGGTGGGCTCTTGACCAAAGATGCGTGCCAAGGTCGCATAACGCTCTGGACAAGACGGGGCATAAAGCTTGTGATAGGCTAGAGAAATCATGATAAGTCCTGCCCCATGTGGCAATTCTGGGGCGTAGGCACTCATGGCATGCTCAAGTGCGTGCTCTGAGGTGCAACAAGAGGTTGATTCTACAAGTCCCGAGAGAGTGTTGGCAAGGGCGATGTAACTGCGCGCCTCAATATTGTTGCCCTCTTTGACTGCTTTCGCGAGGTATTTGACGACATATTCGATAGATTGCAGGGCAAATAAGTCGCTGATGGGCGAGGCAATGTTGGCAATGTAGCCCTCGATGGCATGGAAGAGCGCGTCAAATCCCTGATAGGCAGTGAGCATCGGTGGTACGGTCGTCATGAGGTCTGGATCGACGATGGAGATGAGGGGGAAGGTGTCGCGACATCCAAAGCCTGTTTTCTCATGGGTGTCTTGCTTTGAGATGACCGTCCATGGGTCAGCTTCGGTGCCTGTTCCTGCTGTCGTTGTGATACAGATGATGGGGAGAGGCTTGTTGGGCATGGGGAGCCCTTTACCGCTGCCAGAGGGGATGTAGTCCCAATAGGTGCCTGGGTTTGTTGCCATGATGGCGATACTTTTGGCAGAGTCCATACTGCTACCACCACCGAGCCCAATGACAAAATCACAATTCTCTTTTTTCGCGAGTGTTGCTGCTGTCATGACGTCATCGACTAGTGGATTGGGGCGGATGCCATCAAAGATGACGGAGTTAACGCCATTCTTGCTTAATAGAGCTTCGAGTCTGGAGAGATAGCCATGACGTTTGACTGAGTTGCCTCCAATGACGATGAGGGCTTTTTTGCCCGGGAGGTCGATTCCCCCCATTTTATTAAGGGAGCCAGGACCAAAAAAGATTTCTGTAGGGATGTAGAGGGAAAAGTTATCAAACATATAAGGTAATCTAGTTTTTTCTGAGACGAGCGTCAAGAAGGCAGGAGAGACTTAATGTCATCTCGGCATGGAATAGGAGATTAATTTTGTTTTTGGGTAGTATCTGAAGAGTAGACAGGTGGGGCGTCGTCGATGTTGTGGGGGATTGTGGTCTCTATCGTTGGTGTTGCTGGCGATGCCACAGGCATTGAGTCATCTTGTTTGATGGGGATGAGTCCATCGCCCCCGGGGAGTGGGTTAAACTCTGGCTTGGGTTGAGTCGGAGAATCAGCGTCTCCATGGGGGTCTTCTTTGCTTTTTTTGTCATCCGTCTCTTGGTCGGGAGAGATGGGTGTGTTTTTGCTATCTGGAGAGGATAAGCCTCGATAGGCAAAGACGAGATCCCCTTGTTCGATGGTGCCACTTCTGATGTCGGCCGGGACTCGAAGGTTGCCGAGACGTTCCCCTGAGACGAGGAGGTTGGCAATGCGGGTTCCTTCTCCCTCAGGGGATTGTGAGATTAAAGTCGTGCCTTCGTTAGGCATAAAACCCGCAATGCGGATGAGGACGTATTTTTGCTTAGGATAAACATGATCTACCATTCCAATAAAATTGGGCTTGAGTGGCTGTTGTGGGAGTTGCTTCGCCTCCTGTGAGCAGGCAACAAGCAGGCAACAGAGCAATAATATTCCAGAATTCCTCGAAATCACGCCTCGCTTATAACAGAATTGAGGGGGGATGTATATCCAATGTTTTGTGTCATAATTATGTCGCGTTCAAAAAAATGACAAAGTTTTTTTATTGCACGGATTCGTGTAATAATTAGGGAGGGATGTATTCCCAAAAAACTATTATTTAATCATGTTTTTTTCATAAAAAACGGATTTTTTAGAAATTGGAAAATGCGCATATTTTGTATGACAATGTCAAGCAAAACGAAGATTTGTATGATATTTGTTGAACACAAATCATTGTAATGTAATCACAACCAATGGTTCAGCAGATTCATCACTAACCTATAAAAATATGAATATATTATCAAAAACAATCGTGTTTTCCTCAATTATGTCAGGAATAGGACAAGCAGAAGTAACTTACACCTATCAGGGAGGCTGGGATTGCTTCAATCACCCCCCAGGAAAAGGTGATTGCGCCCTCAAGCTTAACTGTGCAGATGGCGATCAATCAAAAATGACCAAATTAGAGCTAAATAATCCCAATATTGTGAATGGTGACCTTAAAGTAGATTCATCAAAACAAACTGAAATCAATTTCCAAGGAAAGATTACTCAAGGGTCAACTAATAATGGGTTCATGTATGTGATGAGTATTAAGGATATCCCGCAAAAAGCCGGATTACAGATTCTTGTCTCTAACTCTTTAACCGGGGATTCGCCAGGGATACTTGCATTTGCTCTTGATACGAGTGCAGGTCTTAATAAAGTGAAGTTCACGAGCATATTTAAAAATACGAGCGGGTCAATTATTGAATACCCTGTAAGTAGCTCAATGGATTTGAGTCAATTGAGCACGAAACCGCTAACGATTGCCTTTGGTCATCAAGGAATATATCCTAATAATATTGCAGGATTATTCTTTTATGTGAATGGTTCAACGCAACTTGTACAATCTAACTATAGTGTAGATAATAAGGATAAGTCTTTGGGTAATGCGATTTTGGGAAAAAATGTTATTGGGGACATGACAAATAAAAAAACTAAGATTATTGATGGCAGTTACACGCTTGATAATGCTTATGTTTACTCACTATCAAGGACAGATAATACTCCAGTAACAGTAGCAGATCTTCAACTTCGTACGAGCGAGGCAGCTCGACGTTGCAACAATGGGGCTATTCCTGAACCAACGACGACAGCACTATTGGGGCTTGTTACCTTGAGCTTTGTCATGCATCGGAAACGCCGTGAATAAATGGGATATATCCATTGACGTCAGGATTGACGTGATTTGAGCACAGAAGGCGATTGTTAGAGACGATTGCCTTCTTTTTTGTATGGGGTAGTCGAGAGAGTGAGAGCCGGTCAGGTTCTATAAGCCAGATTTTGTCCGCCTTGTCTTTCCCCTAAGGGTGAGACTTGGTTGTGTGATCATTTTTCTCAGAGGCAAGACTTGCGTCTTGACTCCGTTCGTCCTTGTTAAAGGGGCGAATGCGACTAATACCCGGAGATTCAGCGAGCAGGCAACCCTTCCCCTGTTTGTCTTGCATCGCGTGGGGTTTACCTTGCCTCTTCGGTCGCCCTAGGAGCGGTGAGCTCTTACCTCCCCGTTTCACCCTTACCGAGAGGATTGCTCCTCTTGGCGGTTTGTTTTCTGTGGCACTTTCCGTCCAATGGGGCTTGTGACCCCATCGTCTCCCGCTTTCACGGGACGCGCTGCCTTGTGATGTCCAGACTTTCCTCTACGCATTCTCAAGAGAATACACAGCGATCACCCGAACCTGACCGGCAGGAGCATTGGTACAAGGTTCTTGTTGTTGGGTAAAGGATAAAATACCTTTTTAACGTGGATTAGTGATGGGGGATGGGCAGAGTTGACCTAAGAAGTAAAGCCCCATGAAGATTTTGGGATCAACTATTTTACCTACGTTGATTTGTTCAAAAAGCCATGAATGGATAGAATCCAGTGGGATTCGGTGAACGGTGATATTTTCGTTATCGACGCCCCCCCCCTCTGTGATGCGATGGAGATTAGTTGCTGCATAAAAAGCGACCATTTCAGTAGTGAGTCCAGGGCATGAGGAGCCCATGAAGAGATGACTCCATGTGTCGGCGATGTAGCCTGATTCCTCCAGTAATTCGCGTTTAGCAGATTCGATGAAGGCTTCTTCTCCTTCATCTCCAGAGATACCAGCTGGTAGACCGATGCTATAGGCATGGAGAGGTACGCGAAATTCCTCAACGAGCAAGAGCTCTCGCTCTGGGGTGAGAGCTACGATCATGACGGCTCCATTGGCACGAACGCGATCTACGTATTCCCATTTACCTTCTTTGATGAGTCTTAAGAATTTGCCTTCGTAGAGTTGCTGGGGTTGCTGGTGAGATGATGTGGCTGTTGCAGATGAATGATAAGGGGTGATTGTTTCTTGTACTTTACATACGATTGAGTCCAGGTAATCAAGTTCTCCACGACTGGGGGCGAGGAGTTCTTTTTGGTGATAGCTTTCATATTCTCGTGTCGCTTTTTGGATGGCAATATCATGAGATATTTTCCCTACTCCGTTCAGAATCTCACCACCAAATAGCTCGACAAAGGAATCAAGTTTATTGATCCAGTCCTGCATGTACATGGGAACGTGGCGTTTTGCCTGAACCTCTGCATATTCAAGGAAAGAGCTGACCATCCCATTTAAGGTCGTTAATTCCTCCTCTGTCATATAATTTTTGGCAATTTGCGTATCTGCTTTTGTGATGTGATTGCTAGATGCGGTCGTGAGTCCCATATAAGGTTTATTGGCATCGGCACGAGCATAAATGATTTCTGCGGCTGTATGTCCGCTTGCAGCCCAGTGCATTTTATTTTGCATGGTCTGGAAGAAGTGGGTGCTTTGTTTAGATTTTGGGGTGTAGTCAATACTCAAGGCATAGATGTCTAAAACTTTGCGCCAAAAGACTTTCTCTGAAGAACGAATGTCCCGAATTCGTTCAAGTAATTGATCAAAGTAGATGCCCCCACCAAGATTTTTAAGACGCTCATCATCCATGACAAATCCTTTTTCCAAGTATTCACTGAGTCGTTGAGTTGCCCAAATTCGGAATTGAGTCCCCCGTATACTATTGACACGATACCCGACGGCAATAATCATATCGAGGTTATAAGCATCTACGTTACGATTGACTGTTCTCGTGCCTTCTTGTCGAACTTGTAAGAAATCCTTACAAGTTCCAACTTGTTGAAGCTCATTGTCTTGGTAGATATTTTTCACATGCATGGTAATATTTTGCACGGTCGTCTGAAACAACTGAGACATCTGAGCTTGGGTTAACCACAAGGTTTCATTTTCGAGAGCAATCTCTAAATTGATTTTACCGTCTTCTGATGAATAGAGTAGAATTTCTCCGCGAGGTTTTTGGTTTAATTCTTGATTATTTGTTTTATTCATCGTGATTGGGGTATTTTTAAGATTTATGGTGTTATGCTATCATTTTATAGGAGAGATGACCATGAAAAAATCCCTCGTTGGCTTGACGCGAACGAGGGATTTTTAAAGGGTGTAATAATTGCGTAATGAGCTAAGTCAGATGCCCATGGGGTTGACAAAGAGGGGCATTATACCAGCAACGAGTAAGAAGATAACAAAGGCGGTAAGAATGACCGCTGTCAATCTAGGGATGCGGAGTGGCTTATCTTCAGGTAAAGGTTTTTCCCAATACATGGAGCGGATGACCTTAAAGTAATAATAAAAGCCTGTTGCCGCACAGATAATCATGATGGGGAGTAACCATGTGCCAAACTGCCCCAATTTGATAACGTGCATAAAGGATGCCATTTTGGCGAGGAAACCTGCCGTGAGAGGGGTGCCAGCCAATGAGGCAAACATGACCGTTATGGCAAATGCCAGACGGGGATTGGTCTTGCCAAGTCCTCGGAAGGCAGAGATTTCTTCGCTACCGCGTTGTGTGCGAATCATGGCGAGGGCAAAGAAGGCACCAAAGGTCATGACCATGTAGATAGCGAGGTAAACGCCAGCGTTGATGGCATATCCCTTGGTGATGGGCGAGGCTATGAGGAAGAAGGGGAGGATAAAGCCCGCTTGAGCAATGGATGAATACCCCAAGAGGCGTTTCATATTGTTCTGAGCGATTGCACCAAGGTTACCAACGAGCAAGGTGGCAGCCGTCATGAGCGCAATGACAAAAATGATGGCAGGTGAAGAGAGGGCCGCAAAGGGGGTTAAAATGATGGTTAAGAACGCAAAACCTGCAACCTTTGAGGTGACCGAGAGAAAGGCGGTGACTGGGGTAGGCGCACCTTGATAGACATCGGGAATCCACATTTGCATGGGGACGGCACCAATTTTGAAAGCCCCACCGAGCAAGAGCAATGCCAGCGAAAAATAGAGACCTGCACTGTTACCCGAGCGAATTGTTGCCGAGATTACGTCACTACCAATTTGGAAGGTGCCCGTCATCCCAAAGTACCAAGCCATCCCAAAGACGAGAATTGCCGTACTGACGGCACCAAGGATGAGATATTTGGCACTTGCCTCAAGTGAGCCTAAGTTACGGCGAAAGTACCCCACGAGGATGTACGAGGTCAGCGTCAGGACTTCAAGTGAAACAAAGAGGGTAACAAGGTCAGTTGCCTTGCACATGGCAGTGATGCCAGCGCAGGCGATGAGGGGCAGGATGAAGAATTCCCCCGTCCCTTCTTCTGTCTTACTATCGTTAGAGCTTTTATTGATGATGCTCCTGAAGTCTACAGCGAGCAAGAGGGTCAACGCTGTAGAGATGAGGGCAAGGACAGGATACAGATTGGTGTAGATGTCTGCCGTGTAAAAGACAAGGGTCGCTAATGTGGCGAGCGCGCCAATAATCCCATAAGCTCCCTTAGGGATGCGTTTGAGGAAAGCATCGGCTAATAAAAGAACCAATGCGATGCCGACGAGGATGAATTCCGGTGTATACGCTTGCATGAATGAAGAATGATAAGGTTTAGTTAATGAGGCTCAGGACGATGTTTGGTACAAACCCGAAGAGGAGCAGACAGGCGGCAAGGAAGATGCCTGCTGCACGATCAGAGGCGGTGAGGTCGCCAGTAACGCGCCCACACGTCAAAGATGTCTCGCCAAGGAAGATGTCCCTGTAGGCGCGCAGCATGTAAACTGCGCTGATCACCAAGCCCCAGAGGCAGATGACCGTGACGATTTGCAGGGTGCCGAAGCTCCCCGTGAAGGTTGAGAACCCACTGAAAAAAATCATGAACTCACCAGGGAAGTTAGCTAAGCCTGGCAGACCGATAGATGCCATCCCTGCTAATCCAAAGAAGAAGGCGAGTTTAGGCAATTTAGTGGCAAGTCCGCCCATGGAACCCAGCTCAAGCGTTTTTGTCTTGGCTTCGATTTGTCCGCAGAAGAGGAAGAGCATGGCAATGGATAAGCCGTGAGCCAACATCAGCAGAGCACCACCTTTATAAGCGATGGGGTTGGCATCGTCACCACTGGCAATGAGTGCGGCAAAGGCAAGGAAGATGTAGCCCATGTGCATCACCGAGGAGTTACCAAGCATGAGATCGAGTCTCTTCTGGTTGACCGTGACGTACCCGACCCAGATGATGTTGCCAACAATGAGGATGAGAAGGGTTTCATTCCATGCAGCAAAGCTACTGCTTAACATGGGTTGGAGCATGAAAAGACCGTAAAGCCCAAATTTTTTAAGAACCCCCGCGTGCATCATGGCGACGGGTGTAGGTGCCGAAGCATAGGCAGGTGCTGCCCATGAGTGAAACGGGAAAAGAGAAACGAGCGTACCAAAACCCGCAAGGAGCAACCCTGCAATGAGGGTGCCATATCTCAATTCATCACCGTTGGCGATGTTGGCATTGATAGCAGAGAAGGTGTAGCCCAGTTGAGAGCCCAAGAGCAAGAGCCCTGTCAGTAAGACCATCGAGGCAAGTCCCAAGTAGAGGGTTGCACGCCAAGCAATCGTCTTTTTATCCCCACGACCATAGAGACCAATCATCACAAAGGTTGGAATGAGCGCGAGCTCGTGGAAGGCGAAAAACGAGATAATGTTATCCGAGAGGAAAGCGCCTGTTGCCCCAGCTGAGATGAGAAGTGCTGAGTTGTACCAAGATGCCTGAGCGTCTTCTGGCGCTCTGGTGCCAAGGACGGTGGCAAAGGTGACCAAAATGGTCAAGAGAATCATCAGCTTGGCAAGCCCAGGGGCTAGGGTCAACTGAAGATTGGTATCTCCAATCTGACTCCAGCATTCAGGGCAAGAATCAAAGCTAACTAATGCCCAAATGCCAAGAGCGAGCGTCAATGAGGCGCTCAAGAGGGCGGTTGGGCGTGCGGGAGCCTTGCAAAGCCCGATGAGGACCGAGGAGATTAGAGGGATGAGTACGAGCCAGATAAGCATGGGATGAATGAGTATAAAAGGTTAGCGAACGAAATAGACCATGAAATAGATGACGGTCAGGATACCTACGGCGAAGATGACCGCGTAGACGGCTAGATTGCCACATTGAATGCGACGAAGGATAGCACCGACCCCCATGACAATTCTTGCCGAGCCTCCGACGAGGAGTCCCGAGATGATGAATTGATCAATAAAGTCAACGATAGCGGCAAAGCTACCTTGTATGCCTTTGATGATGACCTTGTCGTAGAAGCAATCAATATAGAGTCTGTTGGCGAGCGAGCGTGAGATGAAGTTGCCCGAGAGTTTGTCTTTGACGGGCGAGCCTGCGTAAAAGATAAGTCCTAGGATGACGCCGAGCCCTAAAGCACAGAGAGAAACGTAGAAGGGCATCCCTGCATGGAAGGCTTCGGGGGTAAAGTCGTTATGGGGGACGAGTTTCTCTGCGACGACTCCGTATCCCGAGCAAACTGCCATCACAGCGAGGATGAGCAGAGGGATGAGCATCGTACCGCCCACTTCGCGAGCATGTCCGGCATTTTCGCTACGTTCTTTGCCAAAGAAGACGACGAGAACGAGGCGAGTCATGTAAAAGGCGGTAAGGAGTGCGACCCCAGCTCCAATCCAGAAAAAGACAGGGTTTTTCTCAAGCGCGGCAACGAGGATGCTTTCTTTTGAGAAAAAGCCAGAGGTACCAGGGATGGCAATCAAGGCGGCAGTACCGAGGAGGAAGGAGAGGGAAGTCCCCTTCATACGACGAAGAATGCCCCCTAATTTCCAAATATCCTGCTCGTGGTGGCAGGCAAAAATAATGGCACCAGCACCAAGGAAAAGGAGTGCCTTAAACCAAGCGTGTGTGTAGAGGTGGAACATGGCTGCATCTCCAGCAAGTAGACCCACAGCCATGACCATATAGCCAAGTTGAGAAAGAGTAGAGTAAGCGAGGATGCGTTTGATGTCATTCTGCTGAGTTGCCATAAAGGCAGAGATGATGGCGGTAATGGCACCGATGACGGTAATAACCGTGCAAGCCGTTTCGGTGAAGGCTGTCGTCCCCATCGAGTATTGAATGCGCACCATCATGTAGACGCCAGCTGCAACCATCGTTGCCGCATGGATTAACGCCGAAACAGGCGTTGGTCCTTCCATGGCGTCGGGGAGCCAAACGTGCAGAGGGAACTGCGCTGATTTGCCAACTGCCCCACAAAACAGGCAGAGCACCGTTAAGGTCATGAGACAAGTGCTCGTACCCGTAGGCATTTGCAATTCAGAAAAGTTGAGTGAACCAACGATTGCCCATGTTAGCAGGATGCCAGCGAGGAATCCAAAGTCACCGACACGGTTGGTGATAAATGCTTTTTTCGAGGCATCTGCCGCAGAGTTTTTGCGATAGTAAAAGCCAATAAGCAGATAAGAGCAAAAGCCGACCAATTCCCACGCGACAAAGGTCATGGCAAGGTTGTTGGCGAGGACGATGCCTGTCATGGAGAACATAAAAAGGCTTAATCCCGTGAAATAGCGTGCCTTGTCCGCATCATCCCTCATATAACCGAGGGAGAAAAGGTGAACGAGGAAGCCAACGCCCGTGACGACAACCATCATGTGGGTTGACATCGGATCGAGTAAATAACCGATGTTGATAGAGAAACTAGGCGAGATATGCAACCATTCGACTGATTCAGTCGCGGTTTGTCCCAACAGACCAATAGAGATCACTAAGGTGGCAAAGCAACTCAATGTCGAGGTCAGTGAGACGATATTCGCTTTTTTGGAAAGGAACAACCAGTTGATGGCAGCAATTGCCAACGGCAGGCATAACAGAATCCATGTGTATTGCGGGTCCAGAGTAGGCATGGTGTGGATTTGTGTGGGTTGTTAGTCTTTGAGGATGGTGAGGTCTGCCGTGTTGACGGTGCGACGTGCCTTGTAAAGGGCGATGATGAGGGCAAGTCCAATGGCAACTTCGGCGGCTGCAATGGTGATGACAAACATGGTGAGGACTTGCGCATCATAGTTGGGTAGTCCCATCGTGCCTTGAGCTCGTGAGAAGGCGACAAGCGAAATATTTGCTGCGCTGAGCATCATTTCGAGGCACATAAAGATCACGATGAGGTCTCGCCGAATAATGACTCCAGCAAGCCCAATCGAGAAAAGTAGTCCCGAAAGGATGAGGTAATGTGTCAGAGGTGTTTCCATGAAAGTAAAATGATTAAATTAGCTGAATTATTTGGTGTAACGGCGACAGAGGACGACGACGCCAATCGTTGAGACGAGCAGGGCGAGTCCGACGATGACAAAACTTACATTAAAGTGCGAGAAAAGACGTTGACCGAGTAACGACGTATCGGGGAATTCTCCTTTGTCAATCGCCGTACGAATGGCAGAGCCTTTGGGATAATCCTGGGCAGAGAGCTGGGGATTGATTGCTGGCAGATTGATCTGAGGGGAAGAACCAATAGAACGCGTACGACAAGGGATTTCGTTTGGGATCAGTGAGCTAAAATTAGATAGGGTAATCGTTTTGATGTTGATTCCGCCATTGTTCGGTTGATTAGGCATGGTAAGCGTCCATGTCTGTGAAGTGCCAGTAGAGGATTTGCTTTCTTTGAATCCAATCTGTTTCAAGATTTCTTCAGCGATAATAGGCGATCCATTTGTA
>JAVXPO010000035.1:14489-22345 GCA_036644695.1 Akkermansia sp.
AGGCGATCCATTTGTATTTTCTCGATTGATGAGGATTGTTTTAACTTGTACTTTTGGGGAGGCACAAGTAAGGGTAATCTCATTTTTACCGTATTTGATAGCAGATTCCTTATCATTAACGCACAGCTCATCAAGTGCGTTGTCGAGATTATTCATCGGGCAACGATGGCTCTTATCTGCTCCTGGGATAGAGTAGATGACGCCACCTAATTGCATCATAAACACGGCGATAACAATCAGACCAATGATGATGGGCAGAGGGCGACGAAAGGCACTTTCCTCTGATTTCACCTTCAAGAGCATGATGATGAAGAGGAAGAGAACCATGATTGCTCCCGTATATACGAGGATCTGGATGACTCCGAGGAAATGTGCCCCGAGGAGGAAGAGGATTGCCGCAGAGAAGCCAAAGGAAAGTGCCATGCACATGGCGGCGCTTACTGGATTGCGTTTGATCACGACGAGAATCGAGGTGATTACCGCAAGGGCTGCGAAGATGTAAAAGAGGATGTCACTCGTTAAGATGTCCATGAATGTACGGTGGGTTGAGTGTAATTAAGGGGGGAATGATGGAGTGAACGTTTATTTGTACTGGTTCCATTTGTTGATGAGACCTTTTTTCGTGCCTCCCAGTGCGTAGAGTTTTTCCTTATCGTAAATGGTCGATTTCTTATCACTCGTGGTGATGAGATAATCTTGACTCAAGAAAATGGCTTGCTCGGGGCAGGCTTCTTCGCACATGCCGCAATAGATACACCGAAGCATATCAATTTCAAACTTTTTAGGTGCTTTTTCTTGTTTTTGACAGGGAGAATCGGGATCAATCTCTCCAGGGACGATAGTAATGGCACGGGCAGGGCAGATGAACTCGCACATTTGGCACGAGACACAACGTTCGCGTCCGTCCTCGCCTCTGACGAGTGAGGGGATGCCACGATAATAACTAGGCAGGTGTTTATCCCAGCGGTGTTCAGGGTATTGCATCGTAATCCCCGTACCAGAGCCACCGAGCATTTCTTTGCCACGAGTGGTTCCACGCAGAGAACGGTAGATGTGTTGGAAGGTGATGATGAGTCCACCAAAGAGCGCTTTCAGGTAGAACCTGTCTTCGAACTTGATCTTGGGACGCTTGATTGTCTTAAAGGCCATGATAATAGAAGGGGATAGTGGCTTACTTGATGAAATAGAGGATGGCGGCGGTAATGAATATGTTGACGAGAGCGGCTTCAAAGAAGACGAGCCAGCCAAGTTTCATCACTTGGTCGTAACGGAAGCGGGGCAGAGTCCAGCGTACCCAAACGAAGAAGAAGACGAAGAAGAAGAGTTTGACGACAAATGCGATGATTTGGAGGATCACGGCAGCCCAGTTGCCGATGAGGTCAGTAACGAGCCCGTCGAGACCAAAGCCCATCGACCATCCCCCAAGGAAGAGGGTAACGACGAAGGCAGAGCCTACGACCATGGCGGCATATTCACCCATAAAGAATAGGGCAAACTTCATTGATGAATATTCTGTGTGATAGCCACCGACGAGGTCAGTTTCACACTCAGACATATCAAAGGGCGTACGGTTAGTCTCAGCAAAAACAGAGGAGAGGAAGATGACGAAACTGATGGCAATCGGAATTAAAAGCACCCAGCGTTGCATGCTCAAGCCCTCCCCCCAGAAGGGAAGCAATAACCAGCCATTATCAGCTTGGTATTGGACGATGTCTTGCAAATTAAGAGTGCTATAGATCATCAAGAGGGGGATGATCGAGAGGCCCATGGAGATTTCATAAGAAATCATCTGAGCCGAGGAACGAATGCCACCTAGTAGAGGGTATTTCGAATTAGATGCCCACCCTGCAAGGACGAGCCCGTAAACAGAGATAGAGGAAATGGCAAAAATCCATAAGGGACCAATATTTAAGTTGGCAACCACCATGTTGACATTGCCATAGGGGGTCTCAAGCGTTCCACCAAAGGGAATGGCAGCAACGGTCATAAGAGGAGCTGCAAGCACGAGGGCTGGAGCAATCCAAAAATAACATTTGCGAACGAAAGGAGGCGTAAAATCTTGTTTAAGGAACAATTTTGCCCCGTCAACAGCAGGTTGGACAAGCCCGAGAATGGGGATATCTTTGTCCATTCTCAAAAATTTAAACAGAGAAGCGACTTTACCATCGTGAGGCAAGCCCCATTGATCAAGTAAGCTTTGAAGTGGGATGTCTGCCTTACTCCCAAATCGACGAAAGATAGAGAGGGGGATGCCTGCACGGTTGGGACCGACACGGTCCTGAATGAACGACGCAACACGGCGTTCTACCAAGACAGAGATGGGGACAAAGGCGATCGTGATGGCGAGGCAGATAACGATCTTGATGATGAGCGTAATGAGGTAAAACCAAATCGGGTTGGCGAAGAGGTTGTCCAGAAATTGCAGAGTGGTATCAATCATGGCTGAATAAAAGCGTTGTCAGATGTTCTTAGTTGGCTTTCCTTGCCTTTTCGCGCTCAATGAGGGGGATGGTGACCCCCGTGTCGATGAGTTGTTTGCCTTGGTCGCCGATGTTGCCCCAGGTGATCTCTGCAAAGGCAGGGATGTCGCGGGCAATTAAGCTGAGGATGTCTTGTGTACTGATGATTGAGGCAAGTTCCTCCTTGTCCCCACCAAGTGCGATGCACAAGTCACGAAGGATTTGCCAGTCGTCGTGCGCATCGCCTAGAGGCATGATGGCGCGGTTGAGGCGTTGCAGACGCCCCGTTATGTTAATCATCGTCCCAAATTTTTCAGCAAAGGTGACTCCCGGGAGGACGGCATCTGCCTGTCTAGCCATGGGATTTGCCGTGTGATTCATGGTGACGAGGTAGTCGAGTTTCTTGAGATCATCCTCAGTGAAGCCTGCGTCGCTCATGAGGTCTTCGCCGAGGACGACGAGTGACTTAATTGAGCCATTGCGAACGCCAGTGAGAATGTTAGCGATGCTTGCCCCAGGGTTTTGAAGCCCGAGGATTTGGCGAGCTCCGTTTGTGTTGGGATTGGCATCAGTGGCGATGAGCATATTGTCGCCCTCACCCATGCGAGAGACGATATCCAGCTTGTCGGTGCCAATTAATTTGACGAGTTTGCCAGTAAGGAAGAGCTCTTCATTGGTCATGCGACCTGAGGCGATGACGGCGATTTGATTGGGCTCGACGCGCTTCAAGGCAGCAGCAACGCCAGCGATGCAGGGTTCCCAGGTAGAGGCGCGATGTGGTGCATTGATGTCGGTGCGAACGACAGGCTGAGGGAGACGCTGGTCGGAGTTGATAAACTTGTAATTCAGACGATGTGAATCAGGCATCCAACAAGAGTTGACCTCGTCATTTTGTCTTGGTGTGATGCGGAAGGCTTTGCTCTCGCGTGTCCAAATGCTGATGTTTGTTCCCGTCCCACAATTGACGTCAATGGTCTTGGTCTCTTTAAGGAACCAAACGCGCATTTGAAAGCGGAAATCCTTAGAGGTCAGGGCACCGACGGGGCAGAGATCGACGACGTTCATCGAGTAATTGCTGTCTAGCTCGCGTCCAGGGAAAATGGTCACCGCATTGTGCGTGCCACGTTGAGACATAGAGAGGACTTCATCGCCGACGATATCTCTCATGAAGCGCACGCAACGCCCACAGAGGACGCAACGTTCTTGGTCGAGATTGATGCGAGGACCGACGCTGAGGTTTTTACCTTTTTTCGTCTTGGTCTCCGTGAATCGGCTAAAGGTCTGACCATAGTCAGATGAGAACTCTTGCAATTTACATTCACCTGCCTGATCGCAGATGGGGCAATCAAGTGGGTGATTCGTCAGATAGAATTCGAGGACGCCTCGGCGTACTTCGTTTGCGAGATCGCTATTAGTGCGGATACCCATATTTTCGCAGACCGTATTGGCACACGAGATGATGGGGCGTGGCATCCATTGAATGGCTTGATAGCCGTCATTGCCATATTTTGGCGCTTGACCTGGTGCTGGGCGTGGGGGCATGCCTTGCTCAACGAGGCACATACGGCAAGTGCCTGCAATGACTAGCTTGGGATGGTAGCAAAATCTTGGGACAAAAATGCCAACAGACTCACAGGCGTCAATAATGCGTGTGCCTCGGGGAATTTGGTACCAAGTTCCATTAATTTGGACATTGACCTTGCCTTGGGCTGCGGCGATGTCCTTTGGAAGTGTTTGTGTATCTTCGCTCATGGTGCGGTTATGCGGGGAAATGGGTTGGAGGAGTTACCGAGTGGGGTTAGTCGCGGACGAGATATTTAATTTGTTCTCTCGCCTCGGGGGTATGAGGTAAGAGGGCATTGATCGGTTGCGTCAGAGCAAGAAATTCATCGCGGTATTTTGAGACCATGGCTTGGGTAGGCCATGAGGCGGCTTCGCCAAAGGCACAAACAGTCTTGCCCTCAATCTGATTGGCAACTTGGATGAGTAAATCGACATCTTCTGGGGCACCTTTACCTGCCAAAAGGCGATTAGTTAGCTTGAGCATCCATGGGCAACCTTCGCGGCAAGGCGTGCATTGTCCGCAAGACTCATGAGCATAAAACTTGTTGATATTATTGAGTATCTTGGGCATCGAGCGCGAATCGTCCATGACGATGACGGCACCAGAGCCAGACATAGAGCCACATTGCGAGATACTATCGAGATCCATCGGAATATCAAAGAAAGAGATTTCTTTGCCATTGAGGATATGTTTAGCATCGCAACGCATCACCTTTGAGGACGAGCCCCCAGGGATGACTGCCTTAAAGCTACGTCCATCTTTAGGTCCTCCACAAAGATCATAGAGGAGCTCGCCAAAGGTGATGGAGCCAGAGATGATTTCGTGATACCCTGGCTTTTTCACGTCGCCCGATACGCCAATGATGCGTGTGCCTGGTGAGCGTTGAGCTCCCATTTTAGAATATTCTTCACCACCCATATCGAGGATGTGTTTGACATGGCAAAGTGATTCAACGTTGTTGACAATCGTCGGGCAACCATAGAGACCGATGGCAGCTGGGAAGAAGGGGGGCTTGATGCGTGGATAGGGGCGTACACCCTCTAACGAGTTAATGAGGGCAGTTTCTTCCCCACAGATGTAGGCACCTGCACCGCGATGAAGATGAATCTCAAGGTCATATCCCGTCCCAAGGATGTTTTTGCCAAGATAGTTGTGAGCGCGCGCCTCATCTAATGCCTTGTTGACAATCTCTGCTCCAATCGGAAATTCCTCACGCATATAAATATAGGCGAGGTGAGCCCCGACGGCAAAGCATGAGATGATCATGCCCTCAAGCAATTGATGAGGGTCTTGATGGACGACGAAACGATCTTTGAACGTTCCAGGTTCGGATTCATCGCAGTTGCAAATTAGATAAACGGGCTTTGTGTTATTGGGGGGGATGAATGTCCATTTAACCCCTGTAGGGAATCCTGCACCACCACGACCTCGTAAGCCTGCTTTTTTGACCTCGCCGATGATGTCTTTAGGCTCCATGGCGAGTGCTTTTCTCAGTTGCTTATAACCGCCGTCTGCAAGATAGGATTCAATAGACGGAGTCCACCCTTCACGATCCACATTTTTGAAGATCATGCGGTGTTCCTTGGGATGAGGCTCTTTGCCGGGAAGATAAGTGATGCTCATGGTTGGGAGATCGAGAGGAATAATGAAAAAAGGATTGATGGAGACGTTCTTAAGCGAATTTAAGCATTTTTGTATTGCCCAATCAATTCATCAGCCTTGTCGGGCGTAATATTTTGATGAAGATGCTCATTGACCATCACATTGGGGGCTCCACCACAGTTGGCGAGGCATTCGACAAATTCAATGCTCCATTGACCACATGAACTGACGCCAATGGGATTCTCGGGGGTCAGTTTGCTACGATCAATGCCGAGCTTTTCGCATAAAGTATTGACGAGGTCTTCGCTACCAGCCATGGCGCAAGCCAGTGTACGACAGACGCGAATGTGAAACTTGCCAGGGCACTGCTGACGTAAGCCTGGGTAAAAAGTGACGACGCCAAGTACATGGGCGGCACTTGAACCAATCTTTTCACCAGTCCAGACGATGGAATCACCACAGAGATAACCAAAGCGTTTTTGAATCTCATGTAGAATGGGGAGGACTGCCGATTGCTTGCGATTTTCGGGATATTGAGCGATCAATTTATCTGCCGCCGCATCCAATTCTGGGGTAACCTCAAACTTTGGATAGTATTGTTCGCCTGGTGATGGATGATGAGCGATGGTGGCGTCGATCGCATTTTGCTTAGACTCTGACATGGGAAAATAGGGTAAAAAGGAAATAAATGGGGTTCAATTAACGGTCACACTCACCTTGCACAAAGTCAAAGGAACCGAGAATGGCGGGAATATCCGAGATCAAATGCCCCGGGAGGAGTTTTGGCAGAATGGAGAGCGTGCAGAACGAAGGTGAGCGCATGCGCAAACGGTTAGGAATGCCCCCCCCCTTTGAATCGAGGAAAAAGCCAAGCTCGCCTTTTGGATTCTCTGCGGAGAAGTAGACTTGCCCAGCAGGTGCATTGACTCCAACGGTCGTGGTCATGAACTGACGAATCAATTCTTCCATGCCGACCATGGCTTTCGCTTTTTCAGGCAAACGTCCTTTTGTATCCAATAGATTGATGGGACCAGAGGGCATCGTGGCAATCACCTGACGGATGATGGAGAGCGATTGTCTCATCTCATCTGCACGGATGATAAAGCGGTCATAGCAGTCGCCATATTCTCCGACAGGTACGTCAAATTCGTATTGTTCGTAACCTAAATACGGGGTCAACTTGCGTAAATCGCGCTTGACGCCTGATGCTCGCAGGTTTGCCCCCGTCAGACCGTAGGAGAGGGCATCCTCACGAGAGATAACTCCAACGCCCTTGAGGCGATTGGTGAAAATGTTGTTTTTGAGAAGCAATGCTTCGATTTCATCAATCGTGACTGCGCATTCATCGCAAAATCTCAAGACTTGCTCAGTCATTCCATCGGGGATGTCATGAGTTTGTCCCCCGATACGCGTATAAGATGAGGTGAAACGCGCCCCTGTCAGTTGTTCGTAAAAGTTATGAATCTTTTCACGCTCATTGTAAGAGTAAAGGAAAACGGTCATGGCACCAACGTCCATGGCATAAACGCCAACACCTAACAAGTGGGATGCCATACGCGAAAGTTCTAAAGCAAGAACTCGTAATGCCTGACCACGGGTAGGTAATTCCCAGCCAAGAAGCTTCTCAACCGCACACGCATAGGCGATGTTATTGGACATGGGCGCCAAGTAGTCAAAGCGGTCGGTATAAGGCACAAACTGATTATACTGAATGGTTTCACCTATTTTTTCAATACCGCGATGCAAGTTGCCAACGACGGGATCGCAAGAGATGATTTCTTCACCGTCAAGCTCCAAAATAAGACGCAGCACACCATGTGTAGCTGGGTGCGATGGCCCCATATTGAGCGTCATCGTTTCGCCTAGAGTATCAGAGGTTTCTGCAAGGTAATCCGCTGTTGCGTTCGCGTCGGGGATTGCGAGAGTTTTTATACTGGTCTTCATGGGATATCCGTGCCTGTCCGGGTGGAATAATGCAGAGCAATTATGCTCGCAGATTTCTATCCGTCCAGTCAAATGTCGTTTTTTTTATGAGAAGAGAGTGAAAACATCGGATTCACAATCCGATATCATACCTATGGGGATGAAGACTTCTCGTCGAAAGGTAGAGTTTTTTTAAAAGAAATACATGCTCTCTTTTTATTATGAGATAAAGCTTGTAAAAGTTTGACATCGGTTTGTGAATCCGATGTTTTCACTCTCTTCTCATAAAAAAAACGACATTTGACTGG
>JAVXPO010000036.1:0-21348 GCA_036644695.1 Akkermansia sp.
CGAAGGCGATGCATCAGGTTCCCGCCTGAACCGTTTTCATCGCCGTCTTATTTCGTCAACAAACTCCCCGCCGCTTTTTTCAATTTACCCTGCAATGAGCCAGCCTCTTGGGCTTAGGTAGGAACCTGATGCCAAAAAACTCCGCTTTGCTCCGTTAACGCAACACGTTCTCCCCTAGCCCGCCGCAAGAAGAAAAAAGGCGCAGAGTTGCGCCTGATACTACTTTATACTGTTACCGTTTCTCCTCGTTCTGCAATGTGGATTTCTCGTTTATCGGGGATGCGACGGAGTTCATTCTCAAAGACGACTGAGGCGTCATAATCACCGTGAACGAGGAATACCTTCTCTTTGCTCCCCCCCATTTTTTTGAAATACGAGAGTAATTCGCCATGGTCAGCGTGCCCAGAGAATGAGTCTAGCTCTTTGACAGAGGCTCTTACCTCATAGTCTTTGCCGAGGATAGGTACCTTTTTCCATCCGTCCATAATCTTACGTCCCAAGGTATTGGCAGCACAATAGCCGACAAAGAGAATGGTATTTTTGGGATTACTAATACTATTGGCAAGATGGTGTAAGATACGCCCTGCTTCACACATGCCAGAGGCTGAGATAATGATGGCTTGGCGTGATAAGCGATTGAGATCTTGTGATTCTGCAACAGAGCGAATCAGTCTCAAGTGCTCAAATCCAAAGGGATCTTTCTCTTGGAATAAAAAGTCGTAGACTTCTTTATTGAAGCATTCAGGATGTAGTCGGAATATTTCCGTAGCACTCACTGCCATAGGACTATCGACAAAAACGGGGAGCAAGGGCAGAGCCGACTCGTGATAGGCTTTATTTAATAAGTAGAGCAATTGCTGGGTACGCTCTACAGCAAAGGAGGGGATGTAAATTCGCCCACCGAGTTTTAATGACTCTTTGATGCATTCTCTAAAGGTATCATCGTCTCTAGCTGGGGCTTCGTGATACCTACCGCCATAAGTTGTTTCCATCAAAAGGATATCGACATTGGGGACCACGACTGGATCACGCAATAATTCATTATTACCTCGTCCAACATCCCCAGAGAATAAGAGTCGTTTTTTCTTATTCCCGTCCTCATGATCGACAATATCCAAGCATACTTGGGCGGCACCAAGAATATGTCCCGCATCAAAAAAGGTCAGGCTAACCCCATCGGCAATCATGAGCGGACGTTCATAACCAATATTGACAAAGAGTCTCATACTCGCAACGGCATCTTCCTCTGTATAAATAGGTTCTGCAATTGGTGCCTTAATCCCTCGACGTGTATTCATCTTGTTGACGAAAGCACAGTCATGCTCCTGAATGCGTGCAGCATCTGCCAACATGATTTGGCATAAATCGCGCGTCGCATAGGTTGAATAAATATTCCCCTTAAAGCCTTTTTTGACCAAATTGGGTAAGTTGCCCGAGTGGTCAATATGAGCGTGTGATAAGACGACTTGATCAATCGTCGTTGGTTCAAAAAAAGGGAAATCCCTGTTAATATGTTGCGCCTCTTCGCGACGCCCTTGATACATCCCACAATCCAAAAGGATGCGAGAACCATTCACTTCAATTAAGTGCTGAGAGCCGGTTGTCGTGCCGGCAGCACCACAAAAACTAATCTTCATGCTTCCTATAGAATAGAGGAAGCCATGAGATAAATCAAGAACTCACTTGATGGGCGCAGAATTAGTTGGAGTTTTTGCGCCATCGCAAATTTTTAGCAAGGTGACGATGCGTTTCGGGTAAGAATTCCCTTTTTCCGTCACATAAAGATGATTCCAGTTGAGTAAAACTTTTTGTCCAACTGTCAGACTGGCAATATCTCTCCTGATTTGACATTGGGGAGAATCAGGGGCAATTTTTGTGCCTACATCGACAAAAAAGACATCCTGTTTATCATCCCCGTATTTACCTTTTTTTTCATAGGCTAAATATTTAGTAATCGTAAAGATGGCAAGGGTTTTCGCGTGTCCGCATTTATCTGGGCAAAGAGCAGTTCTGAACCGACAAGGGACATATTGAATCCCATCGAAACGCGCCTCGGTCTGATTAGTTGTCAGGATTTCCTCCTTTACCTGGTCTTCCTTGGCCGGCGGTTGAGTCTGGCTTTTAGCAGAGGAATGGCTCGCGCCACATAGCATAACTAATGTCAGCAACGTATAACAAATATGTCTAATTCGCATGATAAAATATTTATTCGTTCTTAGGATATTACGCCCTTATTTGGCGAGAGGTCAATCAAACAATCCTTTTATTTGGCGAGCCCGAGGGGCAAGCTCAGATTAAAACAAGCCCCATTGAGAGCCCCTTGCTCAAGTGTGAGCGAGCCCCCCAAAGATAGAGCAATATTTTTTGACAAGGCTAGACCTAATCCAACCCCGGGGGCTTTACTCGCAATGGCATCATTTGATCGCTGAAAGGCGTTAAAAATAGATTTCTTGTCTTTTATCGAAATGCCAGGACCATTATCCTGGAATCTCACGACAATTTTCCCCATCGTCATTTGGACGGTCATCTTGATTTTTGGATGCTCGACTTTCACGTATTTAATGGCATTGGTCGTCAAGTTATCAATAATTTGCTCAACCGCAATGCTATCTGTTACAAGCAATTGTACACTTGCTTGACGCGAGAGAGCAAAAGAAAAGGCGAGCCCTGCCCGCTCTAATCGTCCACGTATTTTGTCAGCAATAGGCTCAAATAGTTCTTGAGCGGTCAATGTGTCTTTGCGATGCCGCCCTGCCCCTTTTTGCAGTTGTGAATACGATAGGATATTCTCAATGAGACGCTCTAAGCGTTTACTCTCGCGAGAGAGGACAGAATAATATTCCTGCTTTTTATCTTCCGAGACGAGCCCATCCTCCAACATTTCGGAGTATAGAGCAAAGCTTGTCAATGGCGTTCTCAATTCATGAGTAACTGATGAGACAAAGGAGGCACGCCTGCGTTCCAGTTTGAGCATCGCTAACACAAGCCATAAAACACCTGTGGCGGCAACTAAGGCAATTAGCCAAATCAAGCCCAGCACAAGCGTCAAATAATTACCACTCTCATTTGATAAAAGGAGAGACTCTTTCCCATAAATCAAACTGGCTGGGATACTGCTCATGGTGATGCCATCGGTAAGCGAGCCCGTGAGGGTGCCTGGGACTAAATCCATATCGGGCAATAGCGTCCCACTCCTCTGCATCAGCACTTTTTTTAGCCGTGTCCAATCGAATAACATCCCTTGGATATAAGTCTCATTGTCCGTCGCTACTTTGAGCAATGCCCATAGATTATTGTCATCCCACACAAAGGCAAACCCCTGATCTGGCGCCTGTAGCCTGACCCACCCTGACTGATTGGATGGCTTGATATGACCCTTGATCGCCATTCGCGCTAAACGGGGGTCATACTTGGCTATACTAGTTAAGTTCCTGTATTTAACTACTCTATTTGATTCGCTATAAATGTATTTTATTTTTTTTTCGTCAGCTAAATAAGGATCCATCCAAGAAGAATCAGGCTCGGGAGTCATCAAAATAGCCTCAGGAGTTATCTGAAAATACCCTTTGATATAATCTGGCTTAGATACTGAAGCTAATGTTGAGAGAGCTTGGTCTGTCTGACCCCCCCCCGTGAGGATAGAGGCAGGCATGTACTCATAGATGCCTTTTGCCGATTCCTCTTTAATGATGGCAATCATGGCTGCATCGACATCGATGCCAACCATTGCGGCAATGCCATCAAGCCTGGCATGCCATTCTGTCTCTTTTGCCTTTTTTTCAGAAGAAATCAGAGCATAGGAGAGCCAGCCTAGAATGATAAAAAACAAAAGGAGTGAACCCCAGAGAATATAGATACCGAAATGTTTTTTCATAACGGGTGTTGATGCAGATTCCAACGATACCCTTGCCCACGGAAAGTCTCTAAAACAGAGGCAGAGGCTTTCAGCTTTTCACGAAGCCGAGCAATAGTCATCTCAACAGAGCGAGTTTCAATCAGGCGAGGATCAACATTCCAGACCCTCCGCAAGAGCTCCTCTCTCGTGATAATACGATCAGGATGCGTTGCCAAATAAGTCATCAATTCATATTCTCTTGAGGTTAAAACAGTCGATTCACCGTTGACGAAACGCAGAGTCCGATGATCATCACCGAGAGATGCCCCCGGGATGCTTGCCTGAGACACCTGTTGCCTGGGTCTCTCTGGCGACCTCCGCAGGACGGCCTCGATGCGAGCTATCAACTCTTTCATGCTAAATGGCTTGACGATATAATCATCTGCGCCGAGTTTAAGCCCTTTAATGCGATCATCCTCTTCTCCACGAGCCGTCAACATAATAACGGGTACCCCTGGTCTCTCCTTGTTGATAAACGACAACACTTGGAATCCATCCGCCTCTGGCATCCCCACATCGAGTAGAGCTAAATCAAACGCCTCGACATGGGCAAAGCGTATGGCAGCCATGCCATTATCAACCGCATGCACCTGATATCCAGCCATCTCAAGAGCATCTCGCAGGATATTCCTAATGCTTTCTTCATCTTCGGCGAGTAAAATATAATAGGAGGGGGTCATGGACTTACACCCATTCAATCAAAGTTATGCCTAATGAAAAGCTAAAAGACGTAACATTTACATAACGAAAGGAGAGGGATATGCCCATGGACAATAAAAAGCCGCCTCAGGTTTCCCCTTGGCGGCGTTTAATCAACAAATGGCGAAGCGGACGGGGTTCGAACCCGCGACCTCCAGCGTGACAGGCTGGCGCTCTAACCGAACTGAGCTACCACTCCGTTAATTTGCTGTTCGTCTTAGCTTTCGCGAAGACGTGAAGGAATCTACACTAACTCGATCGATTGATCAAGATATTTTAGAAATAAAAATGCCCGCATGTTGCGCGAAGCATCCATGCGGGCATTTCCAACTTACTACCTATGAAAATCAGCAAATCTCTTTTATTGAGTGACTATGACGCTCTCTCTTTCATCATACTCGTTTATATTACTGATAAGGGTTCGACAATCTTTCAACAAATCTGTTCAAAATGCCTCGTTAAAATGAGGATGAGTATGACAAAACCGTCTTTGAGGTGAGTCACTCAAAAGCTTTTTGCTTGAGAAATTGCTTATTTTTCAGATGATGCCCTCCTCACGGCTTAGCCTCACGTCGTCTTTATTTCTCTTATGACTCATGCACTCCAGGAATTAGCCTCATTGGCATCCAGACATTACGGGATACCCGTGTCAGAAGAGAGGATGACCCCCATTGTACAAGGGGCATCAGGTAGGACCATTGTACGCATTGCTATCACTGATAACGAATCCATTATGGGGATTAGCTGGACAAATAACCGCCCTGATAACGATGCCTTTGTCGGAGTCGCGAGACAATTGGCAAAAGCTGGCGTCAATGTCCCAGACATCATCGACTACCTCCCCTCTGGTCAGGGCTGTGGGATGGCTCTTACTAAAGATTTGGGAGACATCAACTTGCTCTCTTTCGCTGGATCACCTGACGAAAGAAAACAGGAATATTACACCAAAGCCTTGCAACAACTTCACCTCCTGCATCAAGCCCCCATTTCTATCCCACTCCAACCCCCATTTGATGAATCTCTCTACCGTTGGGAACAAGAATACTTCGCAGAATATTTTATCCAAGGCGTCTTAAAATGTGATACGACTCACTTCCTCAATCATCCAGCTTGTCGTCAATTAGCTTGTGAATTAGCTACTTTACCGAGGAAGCCACTGCATCGAGATTTTCAGTCTCAAAATATTCATCTCGTCCATGAGGAGGCATGGCTCATTGACTTTCAAGGAATGAGATACGGATTACCAGAATACGACCTAGCCTCGCTTTTATACGATCCTTACGCCAAATTAAATCAACAAGAGAGAGAGCAACTCATTGTAGAATGGGAAAACATAGAGGGCTCACCACTCAATCGAGAGCTTTTCATCAAATGCGCCCTCCAACGCCTGATGCAAGCAACGGGGGCTTATGCAAAATTAGGAATCATCGGCACCAATAAATGGTACCGTAGTCATCTACCTACCGCGATTCAATCACTCATTGAGCTGACGCCAACATCCAGCCTTGAATCAGCCCTCCTCCCTATACTAGAATCTGCCCCCGCTTCACTGCCCCCATGTTCTTAAAGCCCCGGACATTCTTATTTATTGCACTCTTCCAAATAGCCCTAGGGATAGGACTCATTATGGGGGGCATCTTGCAACCCTGTGAAGTCAGTTTTTATAGCTGGATTTTCCGACAAGGAGAAAACGCTAAATACGTTAGTCTCGTTGATAATGGCATCGATCCTCAAGGAGTGATCCAGATGACCCCCTATCAGTATTCAGAGCCCCCCCCCGTCCCCATCCTATCGCTCGACAAACAATCCTGCGCTCCATGTTTTGCGACATACCCACCAGAGCCCATGGATTTAACAGTCTTATTCTATCAATTACGCAATCATGGAGTTCGCAATATCGGTATCCTCGCGCCTTTTGTCTGGCAAAAGACCCCCGATGAGGTCGTGACAAATGCCTTATCGTACGAAATCATCTCTTATCCGCATGCTCGCATCGGGAGGACTCTCTCCCTATCTGCTCGCGACAGCATCCTCCCCAAAGAATGGAGTAAACTCGTTTTGCCACAAACTCAATATGCAGGAGATATCTCAAAAATCCCCCCTGCCAATAAACTCTACGGTGAAACCCCTCAAATCACCCAGGAGCTCCATCCCGTCCCCTCCATTATTGAGAACGACGATTTATTCGTAACCCTCGCTAAAAATGAGCAAACAGACAAATCGATGCCGCTCTTTATTCGTTGGAATCATCAAATCCTCCCCACCTTCCCTCTCCTAATCGCCTTGGACGCCCTTAATCTATCCTTGGCAGACGTACATGTCTACTTTGGCGGTGCTCTGCGCTTGGGGGATCGAGCCCCCATTGCTATTGATGAATCTGCTCGCATCAATCTACGACCAGGGCTCAAAAGCGAACTCCTCTCGCCAACAGATATTTTATCCTCATTGAGAGAGGGACAACAAACACCAGATAACAAAAACGCGCATGCCAGCCTGCCGGGGAACGCCATAACCGTCCTCGTTGCAGAGGCTCCCCTAGGCGCAAATCAAGTCTCTGATTCCGTCTTACTCATGGGTAAAACCATCAAAAACCTCCTCTCAACCCTCACCCCGAATCCCCCCTTAGCCATTCATCCTGTATCTGATACCATCCAATGGATCATCTTACTTGACCTTCTCGTGATTGCACTCTGGGCATTGAGATTTAGAGGATGGCTCAGACAAGGCATTTTAAGCAGTTGCATCCTCATCATCCCGTTAATCGCCCTCTATGAATGGATGCAGCATGGCGAATGGCTACCAGTCACCCCGGGACTAAGCGCCCTCATCGTCATCTGTCTCGCATCTCATTTTATCCATCCTCCAAAAATTGATGAAGAAGATGAGGACAACGATAACGACCGCGAATCATCCCTCCCCCATTCCACAAAAAAAGAATACGTGAAAAAAGAGGGCGAGCCATCCATGCCCGAACCAGAACAAGATTATGAAGAGCCAAGCGAAATCCCCATTCCGCAAACAAAGGCTAAAAATAAATCTAAAGATAAAACTCGGCAAAAAAAGTCGCAGACGAGACAATAAGATTGCTCCATTTCATATCTATCACCAGATCACCAGTCCAGATGACGAACTCCAGAAACATTCTTTTTGTTTGTACAGGCAACACATGCCGTAGCCCCTTGGCTGAGGGACTCTTCCTCTACCTAAACAAACACAACCCTGAGTGGAATGTCGCCTCAGCAGGCATCTCTGCCATTGATGGAGACTACACCAGCAAAGAAACCGTCATCATCCTCCAGAGGATTCATCTTGATTTTACGCAACACAAGAGCCAAGCCATCCGTGATGACCTCATCGAAGACGCCACAGACATCTTTGTCATGACACAAGCTCACCTAGCCATTCTCTTTGCCAATTACCCAGAACATGCCGATAAAATTCACCTAGTCACCGAGTATTCATCAAAAGAAGATGTACCCGATCCGATAGGCTACAATCAAGATGCCTATGAAAAAGTGGCAGATATCCTATTCAAAGCAAATTGCGAAATCATCAGACACTTAATCCAAGATACTCCTGTTGATTGAGAATATCCAACGGTATAGCGTAGAGTAAACCTCCGAGTAATGTATCTAGCCGACCCTGAAAAAGCTCGTTTTTGAAAAACAACAGGTCAGATGGAGGGCAATTGGGCAATAGGGGTTTTGGGGAATCCGACTGTATGGGCGTAGAGAACTTCGTATGATTCGGGCAAATTGAGTTTTTTGCGAATCTCTTCACGTTGGAGACCAGCTGCTCTAAAAACGCTACTCATTCCTACGGAGGTACAGTACAAATAGATGTTTTGATCGATAAATCCTGAATCTACTGCGCCGTACAATTTTTTATCTGCTCGATTGGGCATCCAATTAATTTTATCGTAATTTAAGACCATCAGTATATTGACGGGGGCCTTGGTGACAAATGGCTGATTGCCAATAATTGGGCGTATATCTCCCTGTAAAACGAGTTTGAGCTTATTATTGACGTAATCAAAAAGATAAACGGCATCTTTGAGGACGACATAGAGCTCAATCTCTTGTGCATTCCTCGCCGTCGGAGCCGTACGGCGACCATCTGGACGCGTTATGCCATCCGCTGCCCAGAGTAGATTCGACAACTCGCTTGATGTCAATTCTCTGGCACTAAATTTTCTCTCGCTTTTTCTTTCTTTTAACGTATCGAGGAGGGGTTTACCGCCTTGAGTTACAGGGGCTGGTAACTCAATATCTCCAGCAAAAGCCACGAGGCATGATAAAAAAGCGCATGTTACAGGGAGCAAATAGCGAGTAAATGGGGAAACAAAAGATTTCATCGTTCTTTTACAAGACACCAGTTCTTATCAAAAATCAAGGACGACTCGTATCTTTTTCTGTTGAGGCATCTTCCAAAATTCCATCCTCATTTTCGCTCTCATTTTCGCTCTCGCTCGTTCCCTCTTCTTCACTCTCTTCTACAGGCATTTCCTTTTTTTTACCGCGAAGGAAGAGCCAGACGAGTAAAAAGCCAAGAACCCCATAGCCAGCTACTTTGCGGAGGGCAGAGATTTCGGTCTTTTTTTGTTGCTGTTCTTTTTGTTGTTCAGGGTTGAGTTGATCTGATACTGCTGTCGGCACAGTGGCAGGATTCACGTCATCTGCCAAAGCCGTGGACGATACTATCGTCAAACACAGAATTGACCCTAAACTAATTGTCGCCCAACGTTTCATATTTCTAGTTATTCTACTCTTTTTTCATTGGAAAAGAAGAGTTTTCCTCAAAAAATAGATTTCAAATGAAAAACATGGGTGCCTGGGTCTTGCCTGAAAGTGTTTCTAAGGTCATTTTCTGCGCCTCAATTGACAAAACATTATTTAATCTCGACCAAGCATTCGCCGCTACCTCCCCTGATGCGCCAGTATTCGTTTTGTCGTGATCCAACAATTCTCCCTCCATCACGGCAATTATATCGTACAAGGTAATCGTTCCTGGCTCGCGAGCTAACTGATATCCTCCATTTTTTCCCCTCTTACTCACGACTAGATTAGAACGTCGCAATTCATTGAGTATCTGGGCTAAAAAATGAACGGATACTGCCTCAGTCTCGGCTAAATCATCGAGCTGGGATAAGGTCGAATGATCGTATCTCAACGCTAATTGTATCATCACTCGCACCGCATAATCCAACTTTTGCACAATCTTCATGTCTTCCTCTAACAAAAAAAATCCCTATTCTGAAGTAAAAAAAGCGATTCACTCAACTTTTGTGTCTTACTGTTGATTTTTTCTTGTGTTCTCCACAAATTCAGGCAAAACACATCCATACATTACATTATATATAGATTTACTCAACAATAGAATTATGACAGCAGATACATCAGAATCCATCATCGATACCGTTGGCAATACGCCCCTCATCAAGCTCAATCATCTCACCGAGGGGCTTGAGGCGACAGTCCTCGTGAAATGCGAATTTCGCAATCCTCTTTTCAGCATTAAAGATCGTGTTGCGCGAGCCATGATTCGAGAGGCAGAGCAATCAGGTCAGCTCCAATCTGGGGGTATCATCATTGAGCCTACATCGGGCAACACAGGTATTTCTCTGGCCGCGTTAGCTGGCTCATTGGGGTACAAGTGCATCCTCGTCTTACCAGAAACCATGTCTTTGGAGCGCAAAACACTCTTGCGTTTACTCGGCGCAGATATCGTCCTGACTCCAGGTGCATTAGGAATGAAGGGAGCCATTAGCAAATCTCTCGAATTATTAGAGAAATACGCAGAGAGGGCTTACTCTCCTCAGCAATTTGAGAATCCAGCAAATCCAGAAACGCACTATCAAACGACAGGTCCTGAAATCTATGCCGCGACTCAAGGAAAAATCGATGCCTTTATCGCAGGTGTAGGCACGGGCGGAACCATCTCGGGCACAGGTCGCTATCTCAAAGAACATGGTTTAACAAAAATCATCGCAGTTGAGCCAGCCGCAAGCCCCGTCCTCTCGGGTGGAACCCCTGGACCTCATAAGATTCAAGGAATCGGAGCTGGGTTCATCCCCAAAAATCTCAATCTGGAAATTCTCGATGAAATCATCACCGTGACGGATGAAGATGCCATCCAAACTGCTCAAGCTCTCGCTGAACGAGAAGGCATCCCTGCCGGGATATCGAGTGGGGCTAATGTTTGGGCAGCTCTCCAGCTAGCCAAACGCCCTGAATTCGCGGGTAAAACAATTGTTACGGTCGCTGCATCAGCGACAGAGCGTTATCTATCAACACCTCTCGCAGACAAAGCACGCGAAGAAGTCGCCGCCATCAAAGTTTCCAAGGTATCCATCCCCAACATCCACTAACTAACTAGCATTAACAAAGCACACTAAGAAAGGAATCATTACCATGAGCCACCCCACCTATCATCCCGAAACACTTGCTCTGCATGCCGGGCAACCCATTGAATCAGATACCCTCTCTCGTGGGGTACCTGTCTATAGGACATCAGCCTTTATCTTCAAAAACACACAACACGGAGCCAATCTGTTTGGGCTCAAAGAGCTGGGTAATATCTATGCTCGACTCATGAATCCAACCAACGACGTCCTCGAACAACGAATCGCTCAATTAGAGGGGGGCGTCGGGGCTCTCTCTCTGAGTTCAGGCACGGCAGCCATTCATTATACCATCCTCAATATTCTCAAATCGGGGGACGAACTCGTCGCTGCCAACAATCTCTATGGCGGTACTTATACCATGTTTGATGCCATCCTGCCTCAACAAGGAATCACTACAAAGTTCACACAACTTAATGATTTTGACGGGGTCGAGAGAGCTATTACAGAAAAGACGCGAGCCCTCTACATTGAGGTCATTGGCAACCCCGTGCTCGATGTCGCTAACATAAAAGAATACGCAAGAATCGCGCAAAAGCATCATTTACCTCTCATTGTTGACTCGACCTTTAGCCCCCCAACATTCTTTAACCCCATCAAATATGGTGCAAACATCGTCATCCATTCCCTCACGAAATGGATTGGGGGTCATGGGACTGGCATTGGCGGCATCGTCGTAGACGCAGGGACATTTGATTGGACTGATCCAAAATTTGACCTCTATAATCAACCTGACAAGGGCTATCATGGACTTCGTTTTGCCCATGATCTAGGGGAATTGCAACCACTTGCCTTCATCCTCCGCATGAGGACAGTCTTACTGCGTAACCTTGGGGCGACCCTCTCCCCAGACTCTGCCTGGATCTTTTTACAAGGGGTAGAGACCCTCCCTCTCCGCATGGCAAAACATGCGGAGAATGCCCTACTCGTCGCTCAATATCTCCAAAAACACCCTCAAGTGGCTTGGGTTCGTTATCCTGGATTAGTAGATGATCCGGCTTATCCCATTGCCTCGGAACTATTCGAAAAAGGATTTGGCGGCATGCTTGTCTTTGGATTAAAGGGCGGATATGATGCTGCGGTCAAAGTCATTGATCGTATTACCCTCTTCTCACATTTAGCCAATGTTGGGGACGCCAAAAGTCTTATCTTGCACCCCTCTAGCACCTCTCATTCTCAATTGAGTGAGGAGGCTCAACGTGCAAGCGGACTGAGCCCCGACCTCATCCGCCTCTCCATTGGGCTTGAGCACCCAGAGGACATCATCAAGGCATTGGATGATGCTATTGCTGGATAAATAAGGGCGAATGAACCTTCGTAACTCTTGCCGTGACTCTTACTTGTAGGGTTGTGGCAAGAGTTATCTTTTTTTACCAAAAAATCCGCCCATTCCTGGTAATTTGGGGAGTTTGGGCATTCCGCCCCCCATCATTCCTCCAGGTCCTCCCATTTGCTTCATGAGAGCACCCATCTTACCCTTGCCTGCCATCATTTTTTTCATATCGCTAAAGTTTTTGATGAGTTTATTGACCTCTACCAAAGACCTGCCAGAGCCTAGAGCGATACGACGACGACGAGAGGGATTGAGCAACTCGGGACGATTCCGTTCCTTTTTCGTCATGGAGAGCACAATGGCTTCCATGAATTTCATTTTATCACTATTGAGTGCCCCCTCAGGGATTTGCTTTTTGATTTTATTAAATCCCGGCAACAAGCCGAGCAATCCTTCCAGTGGGCCAAGATTTTGAATCATGCGCATCTGGTCTAAGAAATCGTTGAAATCAAACTTGCCAGACATCATGCGCTCGGCAGATTTCATCGCCTGCTTTTCATCAATACGCGCGGCGGCATGCTCCACTAATCCAACGATATCCCCCATGCCCAAAATACGGTCAGCCATACGGTCTGGGACAAAGGGACCAAATTGATCGAGCTTTTCCCCTTCCCCAGCAAACTTAATAGGCTTATTGGTGACAGAGTGCATCGAGAGAGCGGCACCACCACGAGCATCGCCATCGAGCTTTGTCAACACGATCCCCGTGACCCCAACCGCCTCATCAAATGTCTTGGCGACTTGCACCGCCTGTTGACCAGTCGCCGCATCGACGACGAGCAAGGTTTCTCGTGGGTGAACAAACTCGTGTAAACGGCGCAATTCATCAATCAGGGCTTCATCCACCTCTTGGCGACCAGCCGTATCAAAAATAGTCACCGTCGCCATCTGATTCCGCGACCAAGCCAAAGCTTCACGAGCCACGGCAATCACATCTTTTTCATCAGGTGCTGGCGTATAAATGGGGACATCAATCTGTTTTGCCAAAGTTGCCAACTGATCGATAGCGGCAGGGCGCACTAAGTCACAGGCAACGAGAACGGGGCGACGCCCTTCATTCTTTAGTCGGAGAGCCAATTTAGCGCTCGTCGTCGTCTTACCCGCACCATTCAAGCCCACAACCATAATATATGCGGGATCTGTCAAATCGAGACTCGTCTCACCATCCCCTAAAAGGGCTGCAATCTCATCGCGAAAAATTTTAACAATTTGCTCACCAGGCTTGATGGACTTGAGTACCTCTTGTCCCATTGCCTTCTCTTTGACACGAGCAATAAATTCTCGTGCTACGCCAAATTCAACGTCTGCCTCAAGCAAGGCAAGACGAATATCCCTCAGGGCATCGGCAATGTTTTTTTCAGAAATTTTTCCCAATCCGCGCAATTTGCGGAAGGTATCGTCCAGTTTATCAGCGAGCAAAGAAAACATAGTGGGTCAGGTGCGCCTTGTTTTGACATAAAAATCTCCATCAGTCAACCTTGCTCACCTCTTTCACCAAGGCACTGACAAAGGACATAAAAAATATTGATTTTTTTAGGTGCTATTCATTTAATTCTCGAATGTCATCAAACTGGAAGGAACTATTTTGCTCCCTCCAACTCTTTTTTGATATAGAGTGCTGTTGGTGAATCCTTGCACGCAATCTGTTCAGGAGTCCCTGACGCAACGATTTTGCCCCCTTCTTCTCCAGGACCAGGTCCCATATCAAGGATATAATCCGCCTCTGCCATAATCTCTGTATTGTGCTCAATGACAATTACGGTGTGTCCCTGATCGACGAGGCGATGCAAGACATCGACCAAGAGGCGCACATCGTGAGGATGCAACCCAATGGAGGGCTCTTCGATTAAATAAAGGTCATGGGGGAGCTCTCTCCCCTTGAGCGTTGCCTGACGTTGCACGCGTTTACCTTTGATGAGCTCGGTGACCAACTTTAAGCGTTGTGCCTCTCCGCCTGACAAGGTATTGGATGCCTGCCCTAGGGTCAAGTATCCCAACCCCGTATCTGAGAGGAGTTGCAAGGCATCCGCGATGCGAGGCTGAGATTCAAAAAATGCCGCTGCCTCTTCAAAATTCATCTCCAAAATATCTGCAATCGTTTTCCCCTTATACCTCACGGTTAAGGTGCCCGAATTATATCGAGTCCCGCGACAGGTTTCACAAGGGACGTAACATGGAGGTAAAAAGTCCATCTCTAACCTCTCTAATCCACGCCCCTTGCAGGATTCGCAGTTTCCGGGAGAGGTGTTGAAAGAAAATCGCCCACTCTCAAATCCCAATCGTCTGGCATCCTCCGTTTGAGCAAATAAACGTCGAATATCATCTAAAAACCCCACATAAGTAGCTGGTGTTGAGCGAGGAGTCTTACCAATTGGACTTTGATCTACGCTATATACGGCACGGAATTGTTCAAATCCGCTACTCTTATCCCAAGCTTGTCTCTCCTCTTTGCTTAATTTTGCACCAAGAGTATGAGCAGCTACCTTTTGAATGGTATCTGTCATGAGCGTCGTCTTACCAGCACCAGACACCCCCGTCAAGACGGTCAATCTCTGCACGGGGATTTTAGCTGTAATCTTTTTCAAATTATGCAGACAACACCCCGTCACTCGCAACCAGGCTCCTGCCTCGCGAGGATTTGGTAGCGTCCGTCTCGTCCCTCGGTAAGGATGTGCAGATTTTTGGAGGAAGGCGCGTCCCGTCACCGACTCTGGCATTTGGATAATTTCCTCCAAGCTCCCGCTAGCAACAATTTCTCCCCCATGAATCCCTGCCCCTGGTCCCAAATCGACGATATGATCGGCACGAGCCATCGTCTCTTCATCATGCTCGACGACCAACAAGGTATTTCCCCGTTTTTTCAACTCATCCAAGGTATCCAGCAGGCGTTCATTATCTCGTGGGTGCAACCCAATGGTTGGCTCATCGAGCACATAGAGGATACCTCTCAAATGAGATCCCAACTGAGCGGCCAATCTGATTCGTTGCGTCTCACCTCCAGAGAGCGTCGTCGCGCTACGATCCAAGGATAAATATCCCAGACCGACACGGTCAAGGAAGTTGAATCGCTGAATAACCTCCTTGACGGAATCACGAGCAATCAATTCGTCGCGCCCCTCAAATACCCATTCTCTCACCACCTTGACCGCCTCAATTGCCGAGAGCCTGCCCAATTCGCATGGGGTCATCCCCTGCAAGCGTACATGACGAGCAAAGTCATTTAATCTGAATCCTCCACAATCGGGGCAAATTTGAGATCGTTCATCATCCACCCCTTGTCGTTCGATGTCCCGATCATATCGCAATTCTGCATCGAGCAGTGATATTGCATCATCCGCCTTTAATTGCACTGATGAGACGCGACCATGCCCCCGACATGTCGGGCACCACCCTCGCGGTGAGTTAAACGAAAAGGTAGATGGCTCGGGGGCAGGGAAAGAGGCGCCACATGAGGGGCAAGCCAGCTTGGTTCCCATCAAGACAGGTTCTCTCATTCCCTCTGCATAAACATGTAAAAACCCCTCGCCCAACTCTAATGCGTCATGAACCTGAGTCGATAAATCTGCTGGTGAGAGCTCTGTATCTGGTTGCGCCGTCACCAAATCCACATCATGGTTGGCATAACGATCCAAAGGGGTAAAATCATCGATATTGACCCATTGCCCATCAATCCAAAGCGCAACATAGCCCTTACTCTGTGCCCAACGGACGAGATCAGCGTAATGCCCTTTACGGTTGTGGACAACGGGTGCCATGAGTGCCACTTTGCCATATTGAGCAATCAGACGGCTCACCATCTCGATGACCTCACCCGATGACCTTTTACCGACTGGCACTTGACAATGAGGACAATATGCCTGCCCCAAACGCGCATACAACAAGCGTAAAAACTGCCAAATCTCGGTCACCGTCCCCACCGTCGATTTAGACCCACCGCGAGAGAGATTTTGCTCAATGGCAACCGTCGGGGGTAATCCTGTCAAGCGATCCATGTTTGGGCTCTCCATTTGCTCGGTAAACTGACGCGCATAGGGCGACATCACATCCATAAAGCGACGTTGTCCCTCTGCAAAGAAAATATCAAAGGCAAGCGAACTCTTCCCCGACCCCGATAAGCCCGTCAACACGGTCATTTCGCCACGCACAACATCCAAATCTACATTCTTAAGATTATGATGTCGTGCCCCTCGCAACGCAATGACCCCTTGAGGTATCTCATCCTCCTCATTGAAACAATCGACAACCTCGACGCCCTCGACAATCTCTGGTATCAGCACACCTCGACCAGAGCCATGAAAGACATCATTCAAATACCTACTGGTAAACCCCTTGTCGCATTGAGCCACTTTTTCTGGTGTCCCCGTGGCAACGACCTGCCCACCACCAATCCCCCCCTCTGGACCTAAATCTACCAGATAATCGGCGGCTTTAATCAGCTCAAGATTATGCTCAATGACGAGCAATGAATGCCCCGCATCAACCAACTTCTCAAATAAACGAATCAAAACCTCTAAATCAGAGAAATGTAAGCCTGTCCCGGGTTCATCCAAAATCAATAGCTTACCTTTGGCTTGAGGTAACGCGGAGTCTTTAGCCTTGGATTTGCCCTTCTCTTGGTTCAATAAAATCTTGGCGAGCTTTAAGCGTTGATTTTCACCCCCAGACAAAGAATTAAGCGGTTGCCCCAACACCAAATGCCCCAACCCGACCTGCATCAATAAATCGAGCTTCGTCGCGATGCGTCGTCCTGTTGCCCCAGTCATGCCAGCTATGCCTGACATGCCTGACAAACCGTCTTGATTCGCAAAAAAGTCAATTGCATCGCGCACCGACATCGCCAAAATACCTGCAATATTTTTCCCATTCAACAAAACGGAGAGTGCCTCTTGCCCATAGCGCGAGCCATTACAGAGAGGACATGGGACAAAAATGTCTGATAAGAACTGCATCTCGACCTTTTCACTCCCCATTCCAGCGCAACGCGGACAACGCCCATCCCCATGGTTGAAAGAAAAAAATCCTGGAGCCAATCCTCTCGCCCTAGCGACATCCGTCTTGGCAAAGAGACTGCGTATCTCCTCAAAAAGCCCTACATACACCGCTGGCGTAGAGCGTGGGGTGCGAATTAACGGACTCTGATCGACCATCACCACCTCATCCACATGATTCAACCCTCGGATACCCTTCACCACAGCGGGCTCTTCATCAATACTCATTCCCTTCTCAAGACAAGCATTCAGATAAATCACATCATGGGCTAGAGTGCTCTTACCCGATCCACTAACGCCCGTTAAACAAGCATAGACACCTAGGGGTATATCGACATCCAGATTGACCAAATTATGCCGATTTGCCCCTCGCACCTTGATCCATTGAGTCGGCTTCCTCCGTTTCGTCGGAAGCGCAATCCCTCGTCGTCCCGACAAAAAATCGCCAGTAATCGATTCAGAGCATGCCTCAATCAAGCCAGGCTCTCCCTCAAACACCTTCTCCCCCCCATCACTCCCCGAGCCAGGTCCCATATCCACGATATAATCTGCTGCGCGCATCACTGACTCCTCATGCTCGACGACCACCAAAGTATTCCCCCTCCTCTTTAAGTCCATCATCGACTCAATGAGTCTCCCCGTATCTCGTGGATGCAGACCGACGGTCGGCTCATCTAGCACAAATAAAGTATCGGTCAATGATGCCCCAAGACAAGTAGTCAAACTCACACGCTCAATCTCGCCCCCCGACAAAGAGCGTGTCGCTCGGCTCGATGCTATATAGCCCAAGCCAACCTTATTCAAATACGCAATGCGCGAATGTAACTCGGCAATTGCATGCTTGAGCGAACTATCCTCTCCTCGATGTGGCACAATAAACTCATTCACCCAGACCAAGAGCTCATCCATCGGCATCGCTTGTAAATCTGGCAAAGTCTTGCCCCCTATAGTAAACATCATTGCCTCTGAGCGCAATCGCTTCCCCTCACACGAGGGACACACCTTATACACCCTAAATTTACTCAACCACACTCGCACGAGCATCTTATGAGACTGACGCTCCATTGCCTTAAAAAACCCCTTCACCCCGTACCACAACTGACCCGATGACCATGCTGCCTCCCAATCAGGCGTATCGCCCTCCATCACCCAATCACGCTCTTTTTTACTTAAATCCTGCCAAGGCACATCGGCTCGAATGTCTCCACGTCGCTCAATAGCTCGCATCAAATCCTCCTTACATTCCGTCCCTCGCCCCGTCTCATAAATAGATAAGGCACCCTCCTTTAAACTCAAGGTGGGGACAATCGCACGAGAATAATCAATCGTAATCATCCGTCCATAGCCTCGACATTCTGGGCATGCACCCAAGGGTGAATTACTGGAGAATAAGCCTGGCGTCGGCTCCATCAATGGGAACCAATCCCCTCGAAACTCAATAGGAGCCCCCCATCCATTCCCATCACCATCACCATTCCCATCTCCATCACGAGGAATCAAGAAAATAGCCGATCCGCCCAAATTGAGCCCAGCCTCCACCGCCTCCATCATGCGTCCACGCTCTGACACATCGAGCTTCACTCGATCCTGAATAACCAGCACCTTGCCATCCTCATCTAACGCACTCACCCCACTCTTCAACGAGAGAGCCCCCTCATCATCCAAACGCTCTGGTCTACCTTGAGCAAAAAGGCGCATATATCCCTGAGCCACGAGATCAGCACGCATCAACTCATCATCAACCCCATCTGGCTGCTTGACGCCAAAAGCAATGAGGACATCTTGCCCCTCACCCCACATCTCAAGGGCAACTCTACAAATACTCAATGGCGTCTTAGGACTCACCTCACGACCAGTCACGGGATCATGCCCTACGGCAAGACGGGCAAAAATAAACTTCCAATACTCATTGAGCCCCGTCATCGTCCCGACAGTCGAGCGAGAAGTCCTCACGGAATTGCGTTGATGCAGAGCAATCGCAGGCAATACATTCTCAATGGCATCCACGTCAGGCTTATCCATACGATCCATAAACTGGCGCACATAGGGAGAAAATGTCTCTACATACCGCCGCTGCCCCTCCGCATACAGCGTATTCATCGCCAAACTCGTCTTACCCGAGCCAGAGGGCCCCGTCACCACCGTCAACGCCCCCAAGGGAATATCCACATCGACATCCTGTAAATTATGCTCCCTTGCACCACGAATTCGGATAAACTCCTGCTCTCTTTTTCGCATACCTTAACCCTAATTATTATCAGGAATCATTCCAAGTTCATTGTCAGACATATCCCCCATTGCTGACACTAAAAAAGAAGTCTGAAATATTATTCTCCCTTTTCTCGTATTTCCCTCGCATACTCTGCATCGTAAAATCTCATGAAGCTCTTATCTCTGATCACACGCCCCCTTCTCCTGTTTATCCTCCTCGCTCTCTGCCCTCTATCTCATGCGGAAACCTCAACCAATCATCGCATTCTCATTTCAGGCTGTGGACTAGGGCAAATCGCCATTGTCGGGATAAATCAAGAGATTGAATGGAGCTACCCCATTGCAGATGAGGTCTCTGATGCCGTCCTTTTGCCAAATGGCAACATTTTACACTCAGTAAAAACTGAGGGAATTCAAGAGATTAAACCGAATTACACCTCTGGTAAAGGGGCAGAAATCATCTGGAAATGGACTGCACCACTCCTCGACGGCAAACGAGGCGAAGTCCATACTTGCCAACCCCTCCCCAATCAAAAAATCCTCATTGGCGAGAGCCACGACAACAAATCCTTCATCCGTGAAATCGACCGTAAAACGGGAAATACGCTCAAAACAATTGAACTCCCCAATCTTGGTGGTGCCCACAGCACATTTAGACAAATCAGGAAGACAAACGCAGGAACCTACCTCGTGACTCAACAACAAAACGGAGGCAAAGCCCTCGAATTTGATTCCTCAGGCAAACTCATCCGCAGCTTCCCCGATGGACGCTACGTTGCCCTGCGACTCCCCAACGGCAACACCCTCATTGCCTGTGGAGACGCTCATCGCATCATTGAGGTATCTCCAGACCATCAAATCGTCTGGGAAGTTAAACAAAATGACCTCCCCAATATTTCTCTAGGCTTTGTAGCAGGCCTCCAGAGACTCCCCAACGGCAACACCATCCTTTGCAACTGGGGCGGACACGGCAACACCAAGGGACCTGCCGTCCTTGAAATCACCCCCGATAAAAAAGTGATCTGGAGCATCGCACCGAGCATTCCCAACAAAGTCTCGTCAATTCAAATCCTTGATCCAAAAATTAAGATAGAGACTCCAGTCAGATAAAATCCCCACCGACAAACTCTTCCTGGTCAGGTAACCTCTAAAAAACTCAGTATTTCCACATAGAATGATAATTACTGCTTAAATTCTCCATCCCAAGCCCATGCGACAACTCTACCATTGATGAATAAGACATAATTCTCTGGGACTGATGGGCTACCACCCAATGGAATATTGATTCCCGTCCCTATTCCAGACCCCATTCCTGAATGTCGTGAGAACCCTCCGTACCCTCCCCCCAGTCCGAAAGAAACATTGGAACGTGAATTGCCATAAGACCAACGTTCGCTGGATTTACCATCAATATTGCCCTTTGACTTATAATTGGGATCCCCCCATGCCAAGAGGACAGCCTCGGGGGGCATCCCATTCTCAATGCGCCCATTACGAACCTCAGTTTGCTGGTGAGGAGTTAAAGCTTGATAAACTGTCATATTCTCATAAATGCGATCCCCTGGCGTCGAAGAACAGGAGACCAACAGCAAACAAAACCCACAGATTGGAAATAAAATTGATTTCATCATCTTTTTGTATTTACTTTGTATCGTTCGCTAAATCTGTCAAGATTTGAGTATGCTCCCTCAATAAAAAATCGGGGTATCTGTCCTAAATAATCATCACAACAAACTCACCGCCCAACATCAAATCGAAGCATGGTCGTCGTGAAAGTTCGGGATGCCACGCTATTACGCAACAGTCACTCGCTTCCGCAGCT
>JAVXPO010000037.1:0-21261 GCA_036644695.1 Akkermansia sp.
CCCATACTGTAGCTAGTATGGGGCTTCTTCTGTTTTATGGAGGAATGAGGTCGAGGGGTGAACGTGTTGCGTTAGCTTCCCACTTGCTCTTTTTCTCTTTGTGGAGGGCTGGAGTCTGGGGGAGAACGTGTTGCGTTAACGTAGCAAAGCGGAGTGTTGGCATCAGCTTCCCACCTAAGCCCAAGAGGCGGGCTCATCGCAGTGTAAATTACCAATGGGTACACGTTCTTCTCTTGCTAACTTAAGGGAATTATAACATTCTCTCTGAGTTCTCAATTTTTAGCTGTATGTCCGAACTCACTGATTCAGAAGATTTTAACGCCTTATCTCACCAGAAGGAAGAAATTGAACTTTTAAGAGAGCATCGAATGTTATTGGAACAAAATGCAGAGCTTACAAAGCAATACAATTTCTATCGGAAAATGTTCTTTGATAGCCAAAGCAAAAAAAGTACCCACCAAAGTGCTCTCATACAAGGCGTATTCGATTACATGATTGATATTCCCTCAAAAGAAGAGGCGCCAAATGTCAACTTTGCTCAACCAAGCAAAAAGCTTAAAAAAGGTAAATATTCTGATAACGGAATTACCAGTAATCAGGTCTCTCGACATTCCTTGCTTAGTAGCGATGAATACAAAAAGAATGCTATTTTTTGTGCTCCTGTTCCTAAGACGATTATTTCTGATAGTATCGTTAGTGCAAGTTTCTTAGCTTATCTCGTCCAAAGTCAATACGATCTTGATTTATCTAGGGAATGTCAATTAGAGGAGCTTGATCGCATGGGGGTCTCAAATATTACTCAGGAGTGTCTTTACCAGTGGTTAGAGGAAGGGTCTCAAAATTTAGTGCCACTCTATAATATTGTGCATGCTTCACTGTTGAAAGAGGATGTTCTCTGCATTGATGAAACCCCTGTGCTATCCCGTCAGCAAGAGAAATCTCTCGACTCTATTTTGTTGATGAGAGGGTGTCAAAGTAAACAAATTTATTATCATTGGGCAACAAGTTGTTCGAACCATGTGTTTGATTATCTCCTGCGACAAAACAATGTTTCCACGAGTCTTCCGTATCAAGGAGTCGTCATCACTGAGCATTATGACAAATACGACTCATGGGTTCATCGTATTACGATGGTTGCTCAACGTCCTATACAAGCCTCATGCTGGACTCAGGCAAGAGGTCAGTTCGTCGAAATAAAAGACAAATGTTCGGATTCCAAATTTTGTGGAGAAATAATCGAAGCCATGACTCCTTTTTATTCTTTAGAAAGAGATATAAGAGAAAATAAAAATATTTCTCTCGATGAAATTTGTCAAAGGCGGCAAAATAATTTACCTGCAATCCTCAATCTTTTTGAAAAACTAAACGTGTATTATTCTCTCCACTCGCCAAGTGGGATACTTAAAAAAGTGATTAAGGAGACCATGCAATTAGAGGATAAACTTCACGGTTATTTGTCTCATCCCCAAGCATATACGGATAATAATGCGTTTGAGGGAAAGGTGTGCAAAGTAAAAACAGACCGTGATAAATGGATCATTAACGGATATCCTGATGCTGGACGTACAGCATCTATTTATTATACGATGATTGCTGATTGCAAACGAGTTGGGGCTGATCCGCTGGAATGGTTAACGTTCGTTTTTGAAGAAATTTCTCAACTCAAGGGTGGTACAACCCCATATCTAGCTCTCATGCCAGCAGAGTATGTCAAGACAAGCAAACATAAAAATGCTTGAATGGATTTTATCTGTTACAATCAACTCAACTCAACTCAAATCCTCGCTTCATTCTTTGTTTTCAAATTAGTGATCCTCACGAGTGGATTTTGATAAAAGCAAACAGACCAATCCTCGTTACTGGATTGGTCTGTTGATAATGCTTGTTTGAGTGAGGGCTTAATTTTTATTTATGACTGTTTTGACGCATTGCTCTGCGATGTGATGGAAGGCGGCAGATGCAGCATTGGTGGCAGGATCGAGGAGTGCGACTGGGGTGCCTGTATCTCCTGATGAGCGGGTTAAGATGTCGATAGGGATTTGACCTAATAAGGGGACTCCTAGTTTATCTGCTTCTCGTTGACCTCCTCCTTCACCGAAGATGTGGTAGATTTTACCATCAGAGGGGCATTCAAAGTAGCTCATGTTCTCGACAATGCCGAGGATAGGCGTGTTGACTTTGTTAAAGAGTCCAACGGCTTTACGGGCATCGATGAGTGCGACTTCTTGAGGTGTTGTGACGATGATAGCACCGTCCAGATCAGAGGTTTGGACGATCGTTAGTTGGATGTCGCCGGTGCCTGGTGGTAGGTCGAGGATGAGGAAATCTATGTCATCCCATGCGACATTATGTAAGAATTGCTGGACGTAACGTGTTGCAATGGGGCCACGGACGGCGACGGGTGAGTCCTCTTCAATCATCAATCCCATGGAGAGGATTTGTACGCCATGTGCCTCTACGGGGATGAATTGATCGTCGTCGTTGGCACCTGGGCGTTCTTTGGTGCCAAACATGAGTGACATGGAGGGACCATAGATGTCCAGATCGACGAGCCCCGTCTTGTATCCGAGTTTGGCGAGTGCGACGGCGAGGTTTGCCGAGACGGTGGATTTACCCACGCCTCCCTTGCCTGATGCGACGGCAATGACGTGTTTGACTCCTGGAATTGATGATTTCCATGAGGCAGGGTCATCATTAACTGGGTTTTTAGCCGCAGGGGTTTTATGGTCGATGTTGACTTCGCAATGTTTAACGCCAGGTATCTCTTTCATTACGCCATGGACACCCTCAAAAATGTATCGAGGGATGTCGGCATTTTTGCTCTCGATCTGGAGGTCAATGGTGACGTTATTAGAGTCGTCAATGTTGATTTTTTTAACGAGTCCGAACGAGACGATATCACGGCTAAATCCAGGGTATTTAACGGTTCCGAGGGCTGCGCGGATGAGTTCAGGCGTGAGCTCTTGTGTTTGTTTGGGTTGATCGGTCATGCTTATTTATTTTTATGAAAGATTGCTTTAACTGGGGCAGAGATGGGCCAAAGGATGGCGTGGACGATGGAGGCAAAGATGAGGCAAAAGCGTCGAAAGACGAGGACGGGAATGCGAAGGATGCGACGCAGTCTACCCGAGCGAGAGTAGATGATGCTCATGGCGACGATGAAGGAGATGACGGTGAATTTAAACGCGATGCCTCCCTTCCATGCATGCTCAATGTAGCCATGTTCCTTTAAGCTATCTAATCCCATGTCAATCATGAGGAGGAGGCCAACAAACCCAACGAGTAAGAAGGCAGTGTAGTTGAGGATGGGGTATTTTGCAATGATGCCAATGCACCATCCTGCGACGACTCGTAGGGCTAGGATGCCGATGAAGACACCGATGCAAACGACCCAAATATGGTACATTTCTGGGATGTGGATGGCTCCGTTGACCATGCCAACGGCGGCAACGACGTTGTCAATTGAGAGCGAGAGATCCATTAGCTCAATGCTGGCAATGGTCATTAAGAGGCTTTTCCCTGCCAATTTTGCGGTAGAGGGGTTATCGGGGTGTGCCTCATATTTAGGGGAGAGGTGGTTGGCAGCGAGGTAGACGAGATAAAATGCACCGAACCATTTGATCCACATGTTGTGCATGAGCCATGCCACGGTGGCAAGTGCAATGCCTCGGAAGAGATAGGCTCCAATAATGCCCCAACGCAGGGCTGGTTTTTGTTGGTGCTTAGGGAGATGTGATGCCATGGCGGCAATCCCTAGGGCATTGTCAACTGAGAGGAGTCCCTCAATGAGGATGAGTCCAAGAATGATCATGAGGGATTCATAATAAAATCCAGGGGGCAGATGATCCATGAAGGCTAATGAGATGATGGTGTCGGCAATCACGCGGAATAAAGTAACCGAATGTTTATAATATTCAATTGCAATCGGTTTTTAAGGACTGTCATGACGCCACTTGTGTCTTATGATGGATGGATAAATCTTGCTCACAAGTATGGGAGAGGTTAGTTTTTGTGTACGATGATACCTCCCTCAAGAATTACTGAACTGACCCATACTCTGGAAAAACGCATTGTCATTCTCGATGGTGCGATGGGTACGAATATCCAGAAGTTTCATCTTGAGGAGTCTGATTATCGTGGTGAATTTTTTGCTAATCGAGAGGTATACCCAGAGGATCTTAAAAATAATAATGATATTCTCGTGTTGACTCGTCCCGATGTGATTCAGGATATTCATCATAGGTTTTTGACGATTGGTCAGGCGGATATTATTGAGACGTGTACATTTGGTGCAACGAGTATCGGGCAGCATGATTATTTTTGGCATAAATACGAGGGGAGAGGGTGTAAAGATCAAGCGTTTTTTCAAGAGCTTGTCGAGGATGCGACGATGCGCAAGCTCGTGCAGGGGATGAATCTCGCTGCGGTCAATATTGCTCGTCAGGCTTGCGATGATGCCGAGTCTGTGGATGGTAGACCGCGTTATGTGGCAGGATCGATTGGACCAATGCCCGTGACTTGCTCTCTGTCGCCAGATGTTAATGACCCTGGATTTCGTTCGGTGAATTTTGAGCAGTTGCGTGTCGCGTATCACGATCAAGTCGAATCTTTGTTATCGGGTGGGGTTGATTTATTATTGGTTGAGACTATTTTTGATACGCTGAATGCCAAGGCAGCATTGTTTGCCATTGAAGAGATTTTTGATGCCCAGCCCGAGAGTCGCGTCCCCGTGATGATTTCGGTGACCTTGACGGATCGAGCAGGGCGTACTTTGTCGGGGCAGACGATTGAGGCGTTTTGGAATTCGATTCGACATGTGCATCCGTTTTCTGTCGGGATTAATTGTGCCTTGGGTGCGGATTTGATGTTGCCCTTTGCCGAGGAGTTATCTCGTTTGGCAACTTGTCGCGTTTCTATTTATGCCAATGCAGGTTTGCCTAATCCATTGAGTCCAACTGGCTATGATCAATCACCCGAGTATATGGGGCAACTGATGCGTCAATATGCGGAGTTGGGATTGTTGAATATTGTTGGTGGGTGTTGCGGAACAACTCCAGAGCATATCGAAGCCATTGCCAATGCGGTGAAGGGGATTCAACCAAGGACTCTATCAACTCAAGCGCCTGCCATGCGTTTGTCGGGATATGAGGCGTATAATCACACCAAGGAGAAAAATACTCTTTTTGTCGGCGAGCGTTGTAATGTGGCAGGCTCTCCCAAATTTGCCAGATTGATTCGCGAGGGGCGATTTGATGAGGCGGTGTCGATTGCTCGTCAACAGGTGGAGAATGGCGCAAGCGTTCTCGATTTTTGCTTTGATGATGGCTTGATTGATGGAGCTGAGGCAATGGTTCGTTTTTTGAATTTAGTGAGTGTCGAGCCCGATATTGCGAGAGTGCCCTTTATGGTGGATTCCTCAAAATGGGAGGTTTTGGAGGCGGGGCTTTGTTGTATGCAGGGGAAGGGTATCGTCAATTCTATCTCCTTAAAAGAGGGTGAGGACGAGTTTCGACGCCGCGCAACACTCGTTCGTCGATATGGGGCAGCCGTCGTCGTGATGGGGTTTGATGAAAATGGACAAGCTGCCAATTATGAAGATCGCGTGCGCATTGCCCAGCGTGCCTATCGAATTTTAGTCGATGAGGTGGGATTCCCTGCTGAAGATATTATTTTTGATCCGAATGTGCTGACTGTGGGCACGGGGATTGCCGAGCATGCCAATTATGCCAAAGATTTTTTTCAGGCGACGGGATGGATTACTACCCATTTGGCTCATGTGCATGTTTCTGGAGGGATTTCTAATGTTTCCTTCTCGTTCCGAGGCAATAATCCCGTACGTGAGGCGATGCACTCTGCCTTTTTATATCATGCGACCAGGCAAGGCTTGGATATGTGTATCGTGAATGCAGGGATGTTAGAGATTTATGATAATATCCCTGCCGAACGCTTGGAGTTGATCGAGGATGTTTTACTCAATCGCCGAGAGGATGCTACAGAGCGATTGACTGATTATGCAGAAAAGCTGGCGGCAGAAAAGCAGGGGATAACTGAGGGACATGCTAAGCCTAAGTTGGAGTGGCGCGAGCAAGCTGTTGGTAAACGTTTAGAATATGCCCTTGTGAAGGGAATAACTGAATACGTTGATTGTGATACAGAGGAGGCAATGGCTCTCTTGGGCTCTCCGCTCGCTGTGATTGAAGGACCCTTGATGGATGGGATGAAAGTTGTCGGCAGTTTATTTGGTGATGGCAAGATGTTTTTACCCCAAGTGGTGAAGAGTGCGCGCGTGATGAAGCAATCTGTCGCGTGGCTCAATCCTTTTATGGAAAAAGAGTTAATCGGCGCCTCCAAGGCAGGTAAGGCGGTGATTGCAACGGTGAAGGGTGACGTTCATGATATTGGTAAAAATATTGTGGGGGTTGTGCTGAGTTGTAATGGGTTTGATGTGAAAGATTTAGGTGTGATGGTGCCATGCGATACTATTTTGGATGTGGCGCAATCAGAACAGGCTGATTTGTTGATGCTCTCAGGCTTAATTACCCCTTCGCTTGAGGAAATGGCTCATGTCGCCTCTGAGATGGAACGTCGAGGAATGACGATTCCTCTGATGGTTGGTGGGGCTACAACCTCAGCTCTGCATACTGCCTTAAAAATTGCACCAAACTATTCTCACCCTGTTGTACATACCATTGATGCTTCGCAGGCTGTGCCCGCTGCCGCTGCTCTTGTTGGAGTCAATAAGGGGGAATATATTAAAAATCATGAAGAGCATCAGGAATCGTTAAGAGTCAACTATACGGATAGGACGGTGAAAGAGATGTATTCGATTAAAGAGGCTCGTCAACATGCTTGGAACGGGCATTGGGATGATTATACGCCCCCCATCCCTCATAAGACGGGAGTTGTGCAAATTGGTTATGCCTTTACTCATGGTTCATCTTGCAGTTGCTGTGGGGATGCCCCGCGATATTCTGTCTCTTTAGAGGATTTAGTCGCTTTGATTGACTGGACTCCATTTTTCCATGCATGGGAAATGAACTCGGTATGGAATGCTCAAAACGGTAGCTTTCGTCAGGATGATCCCGTGAAGGCTCAAGCAGCGAGTGAATTGTATCGTGATGCTCAAGCTCTCCTTGACCAAGCTGTCCGTGAGAATCGCTATCAACCACGTGGAGTGATCGGTATTTTCCCTGCCAATGCGGAGGGGGATGACCTTGCTGTATGGGCTGATGATAAACGTCAAACTCGTCAATGTACCCTTTATGGGATGCGTCAGCAAAAGCTTCTCCACAATAAAGAGATGCTATGCCTTTCGGATTTTATTGCCCCTGTCGGGGTACAGGATTACGTCGGTGCTATGGCAGTTAGTATTCATGGGGTGAGTAAGTGGGCTCAAGAATGGGAAGAAAAGGGTGATTCTTACCGCGCTTTGTTGGTGGCCTCTCTCGCGGATCGCCTCGTCGAGGCTCTTGCTGAATTTTCACATGGTAAAGTTAGAGAATTATGGGGGATTGGCTCTGATGTTGGCATTCGTCCTGCCTGTGGTTATCCATCGCAACCCGACCATTCAGAGAAAGCTAGTATTTTTGAGCTTTTAGGTGCCCAAGAGTCGGCAGGGATGAGCTTGACCGAATCATGGATGATGCAACCCGTCTCGTCTGTCTCTGCTCTCATTTTCTCTCATCCTGAATCGAGATATTTCTCGGTCAACCCTTTGGGAGACGATCAGTTACAGGATTACTCCAAACGCAAAAAGATGGAGGAGGGAGCCCTCAAAAAAATGTTAGGACTCTGATGCGTTAAGGGGAATAACATCAAGCGCTCTTAGTTCCTCCTCAGTATATTTCATGCCGAGCATACAGATGTCATCATCTAGCTGCGAACAACCTGTAAATTTTGCGACGAATTTGAGGGTGCCTTGGATCATCTCTTTGACTTGAGTTGGACGGGCGTTTTCCAGGTGTTGGATGACTCGTTCATGACCGAGTTCGTCGCCAGTGGCATCGGCAGCTTCGGTGAGACCATCTGTGTAGAGGAGGAGGCTCATGCCAGAGGTGAGGGGCATTTCCATACTTTGATAGGTAGCATTCTCTAAAAGCCCCATTGCCATACCTCGTGGGAGGATGAGCTTTTCTGCAGAACCATCGGCATTGAGGAGGATGGGGGCAGGGTGACCTGCTGACGCGATGCTGACGCTTTTCTTTTGGAGGTCGATGTAGGCGTAGACTGCTGATGCAAACATGGTGGTGTTGGCATGCGAGAGGATGCGAGCAAGTTGTCGGTTAAGTGAGGTAAGGAGAGGGGCTGGCTGGGATGCTAGCTCGGAGAGTTGCTCCATGAGTCCGCGTAGCATAGAGGCAATGAGGGCAGCGCGGATTCCGTGCCCCATGACATCACAGATAATGATACCAATACCTTCATTACCAACGGGAAAGACATTAAACCAATCACCTGCAACCCCCTCTGATGGGGCAAAAATATTGTGAAAGTCAACGCGACGTTGTTGCCCCTCTTGTGAGAGACTCCGCGATGGGATGGCATAGGGAAGGAGTGCTAGCTGAATTTCTCGGGCAAGATCGAGCTCTTTTTCGAGAGCTTCGTTGCGTTCTTTGAGGAGTTTCGCAGTTTTGCTGACTTCTCTCTCTGCCTCGACTAGTTTGGTCACATCGCTTGAGATACCGACAATGCCTTTGATGGCACCATCGCTACTGTACCAAGGAAATTTGCTGACAAGCCCCCAAGTGTCAGTACCATCTTGCCATGTCTCATGGTGGACTCGTCCTGTGATGGCTTTACCTGATCCCATGATTTGTACTTCTTCTTGACGAGAAACATCTGACATGGTGTGGTCAAAAAAGCTGGCATCTGTTTTGCCTATGAGATCTGATGGGGTGGGAACCCCCAGCTTTTTGGCTGTGGAGGTGTTTGCCATGATAAATCGAGATTCTCTATTTTTGACGTAAATGTTGTTGGGTATGCGCTCAATGAGTGCCATGAAAAGCTCTCGTTCGTCTGCTGAACGCAATTCTGATGTTTTGCGACGTGTGATGTCAACAAAAACGCCGACGAGAGACTCAGGGATGCGATTTTCTCCTCGTTCGAGTCGTCCGTTAATACGCACCCAACGCCAGCCCCCTGATTGGTTATTGAGGATGCGTATCTCAATTCTCATGGGGTTGATGAAGTGACCATCCATGTAGCGTCTGACCTCATTGTCAAAAAACGTTCGATCTTCGGGGTGAATGAGCTGAGCTGATTCGGTAAAAATATTTGGTGCTGGTTGATCGAGAGGATAGCCCATCATGGTGAGGCATCGCTTTGTATAATGGATGATACCTTGCTTGATGTCCCAAATATAAAAGCCCTCTTCTGCTGCATCCAGAGCAAGTTTCACCTTCTCCCAAGTGAAGATTTCATTGCCCTGATGATTGCTGTCCGAATTGTCCATGACCTTGATTTAAGGATATGAAACGACAAATCGACAACTCTTGCAAGAGTCAATGAAGGCGAGTTGCATTTTTTTTATTCAATGATATGTTTTGCTCATCGTATGATGCAGTATGTTTTTGATTTTTTAGAGCGATGGAAGGTTCTGATTACGTTACTCCTCTTTATCAATACCTATCTGTGGGTCGGGATTGGTCATGGTCGCTCAGTGCGTCTTGACCGAACGGGATTTGCCCTATTAGGGGGCATCACAATGCTAACGTTTGGCTGTATTACCTTTGAGGAGGCGATCAATAGCATTGATTTTCATACAATTGCGCTCGTATTTAGTTTGATGGTGATCTCGGCACAGTTGCATTATGCAGGATTTTATCGCAAAATTGGCGAACGTCTTGATCGCTTTTTGCATCGTCCGATGTTATTGATGTTGATTGTGATGATGACTGGGGCAATTGCTTCGTCATTCTCAAATAATTCAGTAGTAGCCTTGGCATTTGCTCCATTATTAGCCTCTGTTTTAATCAAGCATCGGATGAATCCCGTACCGTATTTACTAGCTCTATGTATGGCAAATAACGGATGCTTGACAATTATTGGCAATCCGCAAAACGTGGTAGTTGCTCAGTTGGGGCATATTTCGTTTATTGGTTATGCTGTTTATGCTTTTGTCCCCGTGATGCTTTGTTGTCTTGCTTGCTTTGGTATCTGTTGGTTCTTGAGTCGCCACTTTATTTATTTGCCTGCTGATTTTAAGGGAAAGGATGATATTACGTTGGAGGATGAAGAGTATAGCAAGAGTGGTACGATTAAGGGACTAGGGGCGCTTGTTATCTTGATTTTCTGTTTTATTTTTACCGATTGGGATCGTGGCATTGTTTCGCTAACGCTCGCGGGGGGTATCTTATGTAGTCAGACTTTGTCGAGCCGTCAGATACTCTCACGAGTTGATTGGCAAACAATTCTCCTCTTTATCGGACTATTTGTGATTGTGGGGGCATTTAATATTAACGGACTTGGAGAGCAAATGGTGAAATTGTTAGATCGTTTTAATTTGGATTTAAATGACCCATTGGTGATGACGTTTGCCTCTGCTGGCTTGAGTAATATGATCAATAATGCCGCTGCGGTGATGTTGCTCGGGAACGTGGTTGATTTGCAAGAGCATGTGAAGACGGCCTATGCTCTCGCCATGTCAAATGCATTGGGGGGTAATATGATTCTCGTGGGTAGTCTGTCTAATCTCATGATGATTCAGATTGCTCATCAGGCAGGATTAAAGATTACATTCAAGGTATTTTTCAAATATGGATTGCCTTGTACTCTCGTGTCACTTGGCATTTTGTCAGGGTGGTTGTACTTCGTATAATATCATTTTTAATAATGCGGATATAAAACCATCCTCTTCCGAGCTTATTTCGTTCCCCTTCGAGCACCAAGATAGTACTCATCCAAATCCAATGCTCCCTTTCGTCGATTATTTTTTTGTTCACAAAGTTTGTCTATACGAAGAATTATGAGAATTTTATTAACTGTATTGCGATTTAGACCTCTGTCAGAGCTGTAATTTTACTATTCATGAGTCTTTTTCTAATGGCTGTTTTTTATGAAAGATTCATTTCTCCTTGCGCGTATATGACAAATGTTTAGAATCAATAAGATTTATGAAAAATAATCCTCTTTTTTTATGTTCTCTGGGACTGGCGATGACGTGTGTGTCGTTTCCCTCAGTATCTGTTGCAGAGTCTGTTTCTGTGTATCCAGCTCCGCAAAAGGCGAGCTATTCCGGGCAATTAGTTGATCAGTCAAAGGTGGTGACGGTGAAGAGGTCGCAGCCACAGGGGAAAGCTTTGCTCAAGGATATTCCAGAGATTTCTGGAGCATATCGATTGATTATCAAGCCTGGCTCGATTGTGATTGCAGGGCATGATGATCGAGGCGTTTTTTACGGAATGCAGACGCTCAAGCAGCTTAAAGATGCGTCGGGCAAATTGAGCTCTTGCGATATTTCTGATTGGCCAGATATTGAATTTCGTGGGACGGTTGAGGGGTTTTATGGGACGCCGTGGAGTCATCAGGCTCGCTTGAGTCAATTGCGCTTTTATGGGCAAAATAAGATGAATACCTATATTTATGGTCCTAAGGATGATCCTTATCATTCTTCTCCCAAGTGGCGTGAGGCTTATCCGCCCGATCAAAAGAAGCAGATTCAAGAGTTGGCAAAGGTAGCCAAGGAGAATTTCGTTGATTTTGTTTGGGCTATTCACCCAGGGAAGGATATTAAATGGACGGATGAGGATATGCATAATGTCATCAAAAAGTTTCAGATGATGTATGATTTAGGGGTGCGTTCGTTTGCTGTCTTTTTTGATGATATTGGTGGAGAGGGTACGCGAGCGGATAAGCAATCCGAGTTGCTCAATATGATTCATAAAGAGTTTGTCTCTCAAAAGCCCGATGTGACTCAGCTGGTTGTTTGTCCAACTCAATATAATCGGTCATGGACGAGTGGTGATTATCTTGATGTTTTAGGGACGACGCTAGATCCGTCTATTCATGTGATGTGGACGGGGGACTCTGTCGTGCATGATATTACGCTTGAGGGGCAAAATTGGGTGAATAAACGCTTAAAGCGTCCTTCGTATGTGTGGTGGAATTTCCCTGTGACGGATTTTGTGCGCGATCATTTGTGTCTTGGTCGCGTGTATGGCTTATCTCAAGAAAAAGGGGCTAAAGAGTCGATGGGAGGATTTGTTTCTAATCCGATGGATAAGCCCGAGGCATCGAAGATTACCTTATTTGGTATTGCTGATTATGCATGGAATATCAATGGATTTGAGTCAGACCCGAGTTGGAAGGAAGGGATTAAACGTATTTTCCCAAAATGCGCAGAGGCGATTCAGACTTTTGCCGATCACAATTCGGATCATGGTCCTAATGGACATGGCTATCGTAAGGAGGAGTCTGTCGCGATTACACCAGCTATAGATAAGATGATGGCTGCTATTCGCAAGGGTGAATCCCCCGAAAAAGAGACGCTTGCCTCGGTTAATCGTGAGCTGGTCAAGATGGTTAAGGCTCCTGCTGTGATTCGAGCCAATGCTGATAATCCTGGATTTTTGAAGGAAGTGGGTCCTTGGCTTGATTCCTTTGAACAATTAGGGAAAGCTGGGGTATGGGCGTTAAAGGCATTGAATCAACCCGTCAAAGATAAGCAGGTGAATCAAGCGACCGTTGATGCGCTCGTCGAGGCGACTAGTGCGCTTGCGATGATGGAGCATGTGGGGAAGGTAAATAATGTTAATCCGTATCAACCAGGGGTTAAAGTGGGCTCACGTGTCATGACGCCAGCTATTCAAGAGATCGTGGATATTGTAGCACCACAAATTTATAAGAGCTTGACGAAGAAGAATTCGATGACCGCAAAGCCCATTGTTAGCAGTGGTAACGTGGATACCGCAAATCAATATTGCGATAAGAAAAAGGCAACATTTTGGCATTCAGGAGAGCAACAGAAAAAGGATCAGTGGTTTGGTCTTGATTTCGGTGATAAGGTGCCTCTTCGCAATGTCAATTTGCTGATGGGGCGCAATGATGGCGATCAGGACTTTGCCGAGAAAGGGCAGTTAGAGGCGAGCGTTGATCTTAAAAAATGGATTCCCTTAGGGGATGAGACCTCAGGGCTCAATGTTGTTTGGCAATCGCCCAAGCCTCTCTCTGTACGTGCCGTGCGCTATCGTCTTACCGAGGGTAAGGGGAATTGGTTGGCAGTGCGCGAGTTTGGCATCAATACGCCACCAACGATTAAGGCAAGCTCGACGATTAAGGGGATGAATAATCTCATGGTGCAAAAGACGGATAAGCTTGTAGGGATCAATCGTGTTATGGAGGTGTCGAAGATGAATCCTAGAGATTCTATATCGCTCGAATTGCCAGAACCAGTTGATGCAACGTGGCTTGAGATCAATGTTGAAAGTCCTGATTTGAATCAATGGGGTGAGGTTTATTTGACGACGACAACATCGGGTAAGCCCGTTTTGCAAAAGGTGAATGCCCAAGGTAATAATTTCATTGCCAAAGAGCATGAGTTGCCTAAGGGGATTAAAAAGATGACGCTGGTCAATAAGAGCAACAAGGCTGTTGATATCCCGTTGACAACGTTTAAGTTGGATGTCCCACCGAGTGATCCAAGTCGAGATGAAGCAGTGCTGTCTGATGGCGATTTGAAGACAGTCTACGCTTGTCATGAGCCTCTTACAGCAACGGTCGTTAATCTTGATAATCCTCGTGCCAAAAAGGTGATGATCGTCGGATCTGCCAATTGCTCGATACAAGTGGCAAAAGCAGATGGTAAGTTTGTCACCATTGGTAAAAAGGATTCTGGCTCAGTTAAAACATTAGCCTTGCCAGCTGGGGTTACTCAAGTGCGTTTGACTTACAAAGGTGCTCAAGTAGGTAAGGTGATCAATGAGGTAATTTTCCTCTAATTCTCGAAAAAAGATTATAAAAAAAGCCCAGATGCTCGTGAGAGTGTCTGGGCTTTTTGCTCTTGTGATAAGGGGTTGGATTAGAAGCTTGCGTAACCGATGTCAGCGCGACGTTGGGCTCCGTCAAAATCGACAAGTGAGGCCTCAGCGTGGGCGAGTTTACGAGCTTCATCGAGGCTGGCTCCTTGGGCTACAACAGCAAGGACGCGACCTCCATTTGTTTCATAACAATGGGTCTTATCATTCCATTGAGTGCCTGCGTGATAGACGAATCCTTGCTTGACGTCATCTAGTCCACGGATGGTATCTCCAGAATGAGAGGAGGCAGGGTATCCCGCTGAGGCAAGGACGCAACAAACGCTCCATGCGTCGGTAAAGGAGATAAGGGATGGCTCAAATTGTCCCTGTGCCCCTTTGAGACAAAATTGGGCAAGGTCGCCCTGCAAGAGGGGCATGACTGCTTGGCATTCAGGGTCTCCAAAGCGACAGTTGTATTCGATGACTTGAGGTCCTTGAGGTGTGAGCATGAGACCGAAATAAAGGAATCCTCGATAGGGGAGTCCATCGTGACGGAGACCCTCAACGGTTGGGGCAACAATGGTTCTTTCAATTTCAGCTAAAAGGTCAGTCGAGACGAGCTGTCGAGAGGCGACTGCCCCCATGCCCCCCGTATTGGGTCCTGCGTCTCCCTCTTGTAGGCGTTTATAATCGCGTGCTGGGCAGAGGATGAGATAGTTATCATCGACGAGTGCTCCAAAAATGGATATCTCTGGACCTGTCAAAAATTCTTCAATGAGGACGCGACCTGAGCCAAAGCGGCGGTCAGTAAAAACCTCTTTGAGGAAGTCTTCCGCAGAGGCTTGATCGGGGCAGACCGCGACCCCTTTACCTGCGGCGAGCCCGTCAAATTTGAGGACAGTTGGGTATTTACCCCCAATGGCTGCACGAGCTTCTTCGATGGTGTCTGCTATGGTGGCTCCTCCCGTTGGGATGTGATGGCGAAGGAGGAAGTTTTTGGCAAATTCCTTACTCGCCTCCAGTTGGGCACTTTGTTTGACTGGTCCCCAGCAAGGGATGCCGACGCGCTCGCATTCATTGGCAAGCCCGTCGTCTTTAACGAGATAACTTTCCTCGCCCGCGACACAGAGATCAATGCTGTTACCTTGCATCCACTCAATGAGTGTCGGCAAATCTTTTGCAGGGATGGGTTGAGCAAGTTGCCTGATGGCGTCACTCCCGGGGAAGCAAAAGAGTTCAGGTGAGGAGGGGGAGCTTTTTAGGGCACGGACTAAGGCGTGTTCGCGTCCGCCTTTTCCAATAACAGCGATTTTCATGTCCAAAATTATGCCTGATGTTAAGTCTAACGGCAAGTCTTTGAATTCTTACCATAGTATGGATGCCTGGTCTCTGTTAATAGAGTGGGCAAAAAATGGGCAGGATGCCAGAATCGTGGAGAGCCTCAACCATTTCCAGTAATCCGATTGCCCAAATGAACCAAATGGCATCGACGAGATTATGTGTGAAGGTTTTTGGATCGACGACGTATGTTTCGGGCGCTTTGGCTGAGGTGGAGAGGCGAGGCCAAAAAGAGGGAACCTCTTGACAATAGTCATCATAATCTTTGCCAAAGATTTCGCGTAAACGACCTTGCTCTTTCTTAATAATAGCAGGGTAATAAGAGGCAAATGCTAAAATGATTAACAGTGGGATTGTGTATGTCTCGGTGGCAAGACCAACGCCGATACTACCAATGAAACTAAAGAAATAAAGGGGGTTGCGGCATCGTGCGTAGGGACCACTTTTGATGAGCTTGGTATTTTTATAGCCAGCAATATAAAGAGAGCACCAGATGCGACCAAATGCTCCAATCCCAGCAAAAAAACACCCAGATAACATGAGAATGCCCTCTGTTAGAGGTGCTGTGTGCCATGCTGTCTCACCAAAGAGAAGGGTAGTAATCAAAATAAGAGCAAAAAAGAAACTGATGAGCGTACGAAGCCGTTCATTGAGGGCTTTATGTAATGGCGAGGGGGTTGACATAACTGAAAATAATAGATTCCACTTATCTAAAAAGTAGTATCTTTTTTGTGACATTCTCGTCACATGATGCGTTCAGTTAAAATAGTATTTTATTGACGTAGAGCCGACGTAGAGCCGACGTATTTTGAGTAGTGCATGTATCTCTGCTTGACTCGATGGGACGAAGAGGGCTCCATGGGGTAGAAATAAAAAGGAAATGGCGAATTTTTTTAAGGATTGGATTAGCTTTTTTAAGCCGTTAAGGATTCGCAATGTGCGGATTTTTTGGGCGGGGCAATCCTGTTCTCTGATTGGAATGTGGCTCCAAGTCACGGCGATGGGCATCTTAGCCTATTCGTATTCTGGGGGCTCTGGGGCAGCGGTAGGAATACTCTCTGCACTCAATGCCGCACCTTTTTTGTTGGGAGGGATGTATCTTGGTTCTTTAGGCGATCGATTTGACCGTAAAAAATTATTATTGGTCGTGCAATTGATGCAAATAGCTGTAGCAATCTTGTTGTGTCTCTTGAGTTTAATGGGGACGCTTGAGCTATGGCATTTGTATGTAGCTGGGCTGATGATGGGGCTGGCTCAGAGTACGGCATTTCCCGTGTTACAAGCATTTATTGCTGATTTAGTGCCACGAGATTTGTTGCTGGAAGGGGTGGGGATGTATTCTCTCGTTTTTAATTTATGCCGTTCGTTAGGGCCTCCTCTAGGGGGACTAGTCCTTGTGTATGGGGGGGCAACTCTTGCTTTTGGGGGGAATGCCGTGTGTTGCTTACCTCTACTAGGGGTCTTGATTTCGTTAAAAGGGTATCGACATTCTGGGGTAGCTATTGCATCTCGTCACGCACAAGCTAAAGAATCGGGGTTAAGAGCTGTATTAGGTGACAAACATTTGTTGCTCGTTATGGTGAGTGCGCTCGTGCAAAATGTTTTTGGGCAGGCTCTTTATCAGATTGTACCTGCCATTACTTACGGAGATCCACAATCAACGGGGCTGATTCTTGGCTCCATTGGTGCGGGGGCTGTCGTGAGTATCTTATGCGTACTGCCATTTATCAGGTCAAGTGCTCGTGTTGGGTTAAAGCTATCGTTGGGTACTTTGTGGATGGGGGGCGTGATCGGATGTGCAGGGGTATTTCCTTTTTTACATATTCAACAAGTATGTTTTTTCTTGGCAGGATTGGCAACCTCCGCTTTATTTGTCATGACCTCATCGACGGTGCAGTTGCTTGCTGCGCCGAGACAAAAAACTGCGATATTGGGGCTCTTCACAACGGTGAGCGTCGGGGCGCAACCCTTAGCTGCTCTAGGTTGGGGGAGTATGATTGATTCTTGCGGAGTACCAACGACTATTATTTTTGTGGGCAGTGTCGAAGTGGTACTTTCCGCATGTTTATTGTCAATTCCCTTTTGGCGAAACTGGCGAATGGTTTTGTAATGGCGTAGGCTCCTGATCTTTGAGTCTCATGGGTTGCCATTTGCATTGAGTGCCCGATCTCCAGAGCCATTCTAAAGGACCATATTTGAAATACTTTAGCCAGATTGTGCAGATGACACCTTGAATCATAAAGAGGAGGATGGCACTGATGACAGAGATAAAAGCTCCCCAATGCGAGGCGAGCCCTAGTCCCCAACCAAAGTAAATAAAGGTAAAGACAATTGATTGGCTGATATAACAAGTGAGAGTAACTTTACCAATAGGAGCTAAAAGGAAGAGTAGCCTGGAGGCAGGTCTCCACATCGAGAGGAGGGAGATGAAGGCGACAAAAGAGGCAAAATAAGCGAGGCTCCCCCATGTAGTGAGGAGTGCATTTGAGGGGTCAATGAGATGCTGAGGGAGTGCAGAATGATACATCTGGAGCCCGATACATATCAAGCTAAGGAGGCTCCCCATCAATAATATCTGAATCAAGAGGCGTTTATTGACCTCAATTTGCTCAAATAAACGCTGACGTCCAGCCCAAACGCCAAGGACAAAAAGTCCGAGAGTCTGCCAAATACGTCCACTCTCTATGAAAAATTTCCATTTACCGCTTAATCCGTAAGTCATGTTCCATAAGGCAACATGTAGCCATGAGCCTCCAGCATCCACTTGTTCGCGTGTCGAGCCAGTTGTCTCCCAATCATAGCTAAATATAGGATGATGAATCTGTGGTCCTGTATGGAGAGATGTTAAAAATTCGATAAGGGAGGGGATGTTGACGAGAAGAAGCCCTGAGAGCGTTAACAAAAACCATTTAGGTAGTTTGTATAAGGGGACGAGGATGACCCCGAGGATGCCAAAGATAGTGAGGATGTCGCCGTCGTAAAAAAGCGTGTGTACCAATCCCAGTAAAAAAAGCAACATGAGTCGCCAGATGAAGCGTGCACGGAAATCGACGCCACGTTTTTCAGAACGATCAAGTTGGATAAAAAAGCTGACTCCAAATAGGAAGGAGAAGAGGAGGAAGGATTTACTAACAAAGAGATTTTCGTAAATCCATGTGGCAATAAAGTTGGCATGGAGTATCCATCCCCCAGTATCTGGAGGATAGACGTAAAAATTAAAATGGTCGTGAGAATGAACGATGACGATACCGAGAAGAGCTAATGCTCTCAGAGAATCGAGGAGGAAAATGCGGTTCATCGCGCCTTAACCGGAGTGATGGATGCTTTTGCAGAGGAGAGTAGCTTGCTCCCTTGCCCAAGAGTCTGCTTGGAGGATAGGCTCAAGGCAACCTTGAGGATCAATGACTTGATGACGATTCATGACTTGCTCGACAATATGCCAAATGTCAGTGAATCCGATGTCGCGAGCAAAAAAGGCGGCGACGGCGACTTCATTAGCGGCATTTAAGACAGCAGGCATGGTGCCACTGATTTCGCCCGCTCGTCGTGCGAGATTGAGCGCAGGGAAAACATCTGTACGGGGGGCTTCAAAAATGATTTGTCCGAGTGTTGCCAAATCAAGTGGCTTGAGAGAGTTGGCAACACGATCTGGCCATGTGACCGCATATTGAATGGGGAAGCACATATCAGATTCGCTCATTTGTGCAATAATCGACCCATCAATGTACTCAACCATCGAGTGAACGATGCTCTGGGGCTGGACGATGACATCAATCTTAGACATGGGTAGATCAAAGAGCCAGCGAGCCTCAATCATCTCTAGTCCTTTATTAAAGAGAGTTGCCGAGTCAACCGTGATTTTTTTACCCATCGACCAAGTTGGGTGTTGGAGTGCTTGCTCAACCGTGACTTTTTTCAACTGTTCTGCGCTCCATGTGCGGAAGGGACCTCCTGAGGCGGTGACGATGAGTCGAGAGACTTGCTCGGGACCTTGATGATTGACTTGTAAGCATTGATAAATAGCATTGTGCTCACTATCGACAGGCAAGACGGCAACGCCTGCTTTTTTTGCTGCTTCCATGACAATTTGACCAGCCATCACGAGGATTTCTTTGCTGGCAATAGCTAGGTCTTTACCTGCTTTGATGGCTTCAAGGGCGGGGCGTAGACCTGCGGTTCCCACGATCGAGATGAGTACCATATCTGCCTCAACCGTCTGTGCCAATTCACAAAGCCCCTCTTCTCCTGTAAAGATAGTGACATCGTCATCGACGAGGTTTTTGAGTGCGTCGGCGTATTGTGGGTTAAAGATAGCAAGGCGTTTGACCCCAGTTTCTCGAGCTTGTGTGGCGAGAGCTTCAACACTCGTCGCCGCTGCAAGAGCGACAACTTCCATCCGGTCGGGGATGTCTTGAGCTACTTTTAGGGCGCTGGTTCCGATGGAGCCTGTGGATCCAAGAATGACTACACGACGTTTACGCATAACAGGAGGTCATTATGCCGTATCTCTTGCCCTTTGACAATGAGAACGTGAGTTATGTTTTTGATTCCTCTCATTTCGGAGATAATGAGAGGCGAATGAGTGCTCAAACGAGCAAAAATAAAAAAATGGCTACTCTTGACTTCTGAAAATCCTTATAAATGCTCACTTTCCCCCAATTTCTCATCGTAGGGTTTATAGTACGCCATAAATCATTTTTTCGTACTTTTTGAGCTCTGCACCAATTTACGGTATATTCTTCTGTATATATTCGCACTAAATAGGTAGTGCGTACATTACATTACATACTGTAAATAAATATGTTTGATGCCTTAAAATACCAACTATTTAATATCTGCCCGGTTTTCATCGGAAAAATGGAAAGACAATAAATGTAGCGTCTTGTAAAAATAAGTTATCATTGATTATCAATGCTTTGCTTGTTTTTACTGGCGAAATTAGTAAACGAACCAAAATAAAAGATTGACTACTCGGTCAATATAGGATACACGAAGGATAGGTTAACTATAGATTTTCTCGATCTGTTGCCGATTGTATTAATCATCTTTTCGAAAAAGGAACATTTAATTTAATTTTAACTATAATGATAACAAATCCATTTAAGTGCTCTTGGTATAAATCAAACGTCGTTGCCAGTATGAGTCCTGCTAAGATGAATCCTGATCGTTGTTGGATGAATATTGCACTTCACAAGTTAAATAATCCCCATTTAGATAACAAAAAATGGATATTTGACTGTAATATTTACGGTATTCGTTATGTATATACTATACCTGTTAATACATTACGTAAATCATTTGAGTTAAATAATATTGCACTAATTACTAATGCCCCTGAACGCTATAGCTTCTATATTGATTTTCGAAAAGGTAAGTTATTTTCTACGATTTCTGCTTCCGATAAAACCTCATTTTTAGAACTGGAACGTTTTGAAGGAGGTAGTTATTTGCCCTTAGTGATCAGATTTTAATTCCCCGCAGCTTGCTGCGTTCTTGAAAAAAAGGAAAGAGCTGGGTATACTCGCGAATGAAATGAGTGAGTATGTTCACAAATTACATAATGTCTCGGTGTTGATATACTATTTCGTGTGCCTAGCAAAATACAGGAGGGTTGTTTTTCTTGATGGCGTAGACGAAGAGATAAAAATATCTGAGTAAAGATACGATATCCGATTTTTGGAAATAGGAACGGATAAAAATCATGTTCATTTTTTGGTACAAGGAGTACCCAAGGATAGTGCCAGACAATTGGTTACTCAAGAATTCTTACTGTTCTTGTGACTTCGCTATTACATTAAATTCCGTGTATTTTTTATCAATTAAGCACACCTGTCCTAAATAATCATCATGAGAAAATCTCAGGTTCATCATCAATCATTTATGCCGGTGAAAAACGATTTCTAAAGAAAAACACCCTGTTCCAGTATGACAAAAGAGTCTGGTGGTTTATGAAAGGGATTGTTCACCCATTGCC
>JAVXPO010000038.1:0-19829 GCA_036644695.1 Akkermansia sp.
GTCATTTATACGGGGAGCGTCCTCGCGGCATATTCTTTAGGGCTTTTAGGCTATGCTGGTACAAAGGTTGTCCAACCTGCTTTCTTAGCTTTAGAGAAACGCTGGGTACCCTTGGTCGTTTCGCTCATTGCGTTAATAATGAGCTTTGCCATGAATTATTCATTTGTCAGGATATGGCATAAAGATGCCTCATGGCTTGCCCTCTCAACTTCGATCATCACCACACTTAACTTTCTCTATTACTTCGTTTATCTAAGGAAGCAACTGGGGGGCTTGTGTGGACGAATGCTCGTTTCGGGATTATCTCGCATCATCGGTGCAGGGATCGTACTAGCAGGGCTTTGCTGGACTATTAAAACATATTTGATGGACGGATTCCTCTCATGGAATTACTTGGATCGCATTTCCCTCATGGCAGGAACAGGCATTGCAGGCATCATTCTTTATTTAGGAATTGCCTGGTTATTGCATGCTCCAGAGCTTGATGTCTTGCGTGAGAGATTTATCAAAAAGCACTAATTATTTTCTCGTTTTTAAATGGACGAGACAAATGATTAAAACATTGATAAAGATCATGCCAACAAAGATACAGAGGCTAATATTAAGCGTGATTGGTAAATATTGATGAGCTATTTGTTGGAGATAGCTCGTGTTGGGTTTGGGATATGAATATTCGAGTAAAGTTGTGTATTGTGGACCTTTTTGATTAGGGCGACTCAGCGAATCTGCAATACAATCAATGGCATTTGGAGTTGCAGGGATAGACTCAATCATGAATTGATCCGTCAGCGATGGGAGTGGGTCGTAGATACCTCTAACTGTACCGTTGAGGATGACGGCGACAGATACCTTCATTTGAGAAAGTGAACGAGCCATGGCAAACATTCTGTTTTGACCGTCAGGGAGGAGTGTAACCAAAATAGCATTTTTCCCATAGCGTCGGGCATGTGAAATATCATTCTCGTCAATATGCTTATTATCACTAACATAGACAAATCCATCTTTCCATGGGCGTTGGGTGTAGCCTATGGGTGCAGGGGGATACCCCGTGGTGGCTAAACGTTCTTGTCCTGGATGTAACGAACGAACCGAGACTTTGTTCGCTAGATTACCATTGCCGAGATTTTTGATTTCTGCGGGCATTAAAGCTCGAAGGATTGATTCAATCTCAGGAGACTTATCCAAAATCTTGGATTGAGGAGTAAGTGAAAAAATTGTTGCTGGTCCTAGATCATTTTTACTCAAAGCTTGAGTGACTGAATGGACGGCTAAAAGGGGGGGCTGAGAGATTTGGGCTAAGTCCTGATGATTGGCGAATTGATGATTAGAGTGAGAGGGAATCGCAGCAGTGGAACTAGCTTTAATGTCCAGGCTCCCTTTAGCGCATTTCTTTGAGGGAAGCATCCTGTACTCAATCGTTTCTGTGATGTCTTTGAGTCCCTGTTCTGTTGTGATTTCCGTTGCGTCCCAAAAAAGAATAATATCCTTGATGTGCTTACCTGCTTCTCTTTCCTGCTTTGCAAGATCGTCTTGTTGTGAAACCCACGGGACAACTACATATTGGATAGATACTAAAAAAAGCAGAGGAATGAGGATGGATGACAATAAGGATAAAAACAAAATCCCAACAAAATGACGCTTAAAAAACTTATTTCTTTGCTTGAGTGAAATAAGACATAAACAGAGAATCGTTATCCCTATCAATATTGATAAAATGAACATAAAAGGTATTTCAAGATTTTGCACAAGAGTAAAAATACCCTGATTTCAAAAAATATTCAAGTATTGATAATTACATGAATCAGGTTATTTACAGAGGTGATACATAGCGTATTTTACCCCGATTTTATTGTTGAGCCATTAATGAGGCAACATGAAATGCTCGAATCATGCTCGCAGGGTTAGCGATTTTTTGACCTGCAATTCCAAAAGCTGTTCCGTGGTCGGGGCTAACACGAGGTCTCGGTAATCCGAGTGTAATATTAACCGCCGTGTCAAAATCGACCATTTTGAGAGGGATGAGTCCCTGATCGTGGTAGGGGGCTAAAATTCCGTCGAATTGACCATTTATCGTGGCACGATAAACGGCATCAGGGACTTCAGGTCCATAAAATATTGCCATACTTTTCATTTCATTGAGTTGAGCAACAGCTGGGGCAATAATTGTCTCTTCTTCATGTCCAAAGGCACCATGTTCTCCAGCATGGGGATTGAGCCCAGCTAGCGCAATTCTAGGCGCGGCTTTGCCCATTCTTCTCAAAAAATCAGCAAGAAGGGTGCCGATACGAACTAATTCGTGAGTGTTTAATAATTGAGGAACGGAGCTTAATGATGTGTGGATGGTTGCGAGAGCAACGGTTAGGTGTGCTCCCGATAAACACATGGCATAGTTAGGCGTATTGAGACGTTCTGCAAAAAATTCAGTTTGACCAGGCCATGTAAACCCCACCTCATGGAGTCCTTCTTTGCACACGGGACCAGTGACAATAGCGTCGATGCGACCTTCTTTTAAGGTTTGTGCAGCGAGTTCGAGATGCTCAAAGGCGGCTTGCGCTGTATCATGAGAGGGATGTCCAGGAATTGCCGGGATTGCACTCCCGATGAGGCGGTACTCAACATCTGGAGACAAACTAGATGATTGAAGTGCTGCCTCGATGACTTCAGGTCCGATACCTGCTTGATCACCTAATGTATAACCAATAATCATATCAAGGTATTTTATGGTTCTTGGGGAGTGAGAGGGATTTCTTCCGCATCAGGGATTTCCTCTTTGGGCGGGAGAGGATTTAATTTATCTGAGGGGAGAATCGACATTGCGCCTGGCTCAATGGCATTATTGGCAGGGGTATTAGTCGTGGTCGCTTTGGTTGTATCGGTGACATCTCCTTTTTTGATAGAGGAGATGGGGTACTTCTCGGTCTTAAAGACGGGATCATCTGGCGTACGGATAGAAAAATCAATTTTCGAATTCGTATTCCATTGATAAAAGGCTGTAATAACCAAAATGATCAAAACGATAATTAAAAGAATGGAGCCCATGCAAGATCGCATGCGGATAGAATGAAGATAAATTCGTGACGATTCAAGCAAGAGTTGCAATATTTGCTTTTTTAATACGTATTGAGGTCATAGAGTAATGGAGGTCACTCCTATTACAATCCTTTCGTCCTTACTATGATCCAAAAATTTTTTGCAAGGCTTTTCAAATTCCTTATTTACGCGATTATTTTAGGAATCCTCGGCTTATGTTGGTTTGCATGGCACACGTCTGGTCCTATTTTGCAGCCTTATTCTCAACTCGAGCAGACGACGAATCAAAAGGCAGGGATGAAGCTGGATTATTTTCAAATTAAGGGGAATGATGGTATTATGGTCAATGCTTGCATTGCCTCATCTCTCGGAGAAACATCGAGATCGCCAAAGCAAAGCCGTGTTTTTGATATTGTTAAATCCAGAGCTAAGCTTAAATCAGTTGATGTCCATAACGGTGTCGTCTTGATCTGTACCTCATGGGATCATGGCATTGAGAATTCATTGAGTTATGCAGAAGCATTAACGAGTGTTGGTTATACGTGTCTTTTGTGGGATCCGCGAGGGGTTGATAATGCTCGTGAATATTGTTCGTATGGATATTTTGAGGCTGCTGACGTTCCCATTCTCTTAAATCATGTCGATAAATTGTTGGGAGGGGTTGATTCTTTTTCTGGGGTTGGGCATGGATTTGGCGCCTCATTGCTATCTATGGCTGCGGCAAAAGATAGTAGAATCCGCTCTTTAATTAGCATTGATTCTTTTTGTTCTCTCAAAACTGTTATTGCTCAAGATATGAAAAAAGAAGTAGGTAAAGCTCTGGACTTTCCTGCTTTTTGGCTCGTAGATTGGGGCTTATCCTCTCGTGCAGGGTTTAGTAGTTTTGACGTGGCGCCCGTTGATTCCGTACGCTCGCTGAACATTCCAATGATGTTTGCTTGTTCGGAGGAATACTTTTTTTCCCCTTTGGATGATGTTCTCTCTCTTTATTCAGCCTTACCGAGTGAGCGCAAAGCGATTTATACACGACGCAGAGATGGCGAACAGGGCATCTCGCGAGAGTATATCAGAGTGCTTCAAGGGAAAAAGGGAGATAAGTTTGAAAAAAAATTCACGTTGTCCTTATATGATGGCGATGATGAGCTGATGGCTTGTATTGCTGAATGGATTGAGGATAATACTCAACAACCTTTACCCAAACTCCTTCCAGATCGTCCTGAAGTTCAGAAAGAAGCAGTTCGTTAGCCCCCTTTATTTTTCCCTGAAATGGATCGTTCGTCACAACCTGAGAACAGGCGTAGGCGGTCAAAGTTTACGCTTTACCGTCACAAATACTTGATTCCCGCTCTAATTGGCTCGCTAGTAGGGGCTATTGTGATCCATTTTATGCTATATTACATCCTAAACTTGTGCGGATACGCCTTCCATGTGTCTAGTAATCCAGTCAAGGATGAGCCGAATAAGGATATAGAACGCCTCGTTGTCCTGACCAATGAATCAAAGAATGATGTGCCGGAGTTAGCTCCAGACCCGCTCTCAGCCCCAGAGGAACTTCCCCATGAGCCATTGCCATCACCCGAAGCACTTGATCCCGAGGATTTTAAACTAGAGGAGGTCGTGATTGCTCCAGGAGAAACTGATATTGGTCAAACCGATAGCTCGTTAATTCGCCAAATGGAGCCCGAGTCAGCCATGTCAATGGATGTCGCCAAAATAAAAGCGGGCTTGCCTGAACCCTCCTCAATGGATGCCTCTGCCGTGACTGCTAACCCCATTAAGATTGCTACATCAACGTCCCCAAAGGATATCAATCCTGATGAATGGTATAAAAATAAGCTGATTGGGGCAGGGGGCAAGGATGATTCGGGGCTCCCCGATGGGACAAAATCCTTTGATCAGCTCCTTGCTCAAAAAGCAGGATCGCTCAGTTCAAAATCTGGTCATGCTCGCATTGGTGCTGATTTGTTATTTGAGTATAACAAGACCACGATGAAAAACTCGGCTCGTATTGGACTCCTACAACTCGCCTCACTCATTTTCAAAAACCCCGATACCGTCTTTATTATTGAGGGCCATACCGATGGCTTTGGTTCACTGGAGTACAATCGACTCTTGTCTCTCATGAGAGCTAATGCTGTCCGTATGTGGTTAGAGAGTAACGGCATCAACCTCAAAAATATTTATATTCGTGCCTGTGGTGCGGAGCGTCCCGTTGTCTCGTTAGAGGGAGATAAAAATGCTCAAGCGGCTAATCGTCGAGTTGAAATCCACATGAGGAAAAAGGATGAAGCCATTCCCGAAAATGTTCATTCCTCTCAATTCAAGGTGGATATGAAGACGCCTATTGCCACTCAATTAGCCTATCGAGTGCCATCTCAAACTCCAGCGCCTAAAAAATCAGTTCCTCCCCCCTCAAAGCCGATTGTTTCTGCAACTGCTCAACGTACCCCTCAAAAGCCAACACCAGTCAAAAATAACCCAGCCCCAGAAGCAATCCCTTTGGCTGAGCCTATCGAAGACATCCCCCATGCGGAGGAAATTATCCCCGACGCAGAGGCACTCTAACAAGCGATGAAATTAACATCACTACCTCCACCGTCTTCATTAAATAAACTACTTTCGTTTGATTTTGACGATACGCTTTTTGATATTTTATATCCAGGGCATGTCCCAGAAGAATTTTTTGAATTAATCAATTCATGGAGAGAATCTTATGGTGTTATTTGGGGAATCAATACGGGACGTTCCTATAATTATCTAGTTGAGGATTATCTAACGCACGTCAAAGCTCCCTTTGCACCTGACTTTGTCATCACGACAGAGCGCAACATCCATCTCTCTGATCAGAATCTCCATTTACGCCCTTTACAGTCATGGAATGATGCGTGTAGCATGGCTCATGAACGCTTATTTCGTCATCATAGGACATTGCTAGAGAATATCATGGTGAGCATTGATGAGGCGTATCCTAATCTTATTTGGTGGCGACAGCAGGATGACCCATACTCAATTGAGGTAGAGCATCCTTTAGATTTAGATGCTATCTCTGACATCATCATGCCAGCAATTGAGCCCTATTCCGACATCTCAACACAACGAGCAGGTCCCTACCTGCGCTTTTGCCATGCCGAGTACAATAAAGGTTCTGCCTTGGCTCACGTTTTGAAATTATTGAATATCCGAGAGGACAATACCTTCATCGCGGGAGATGGACATAATGACATGGATGCCATCAAAACGAATCCCTTGGCGCAGTGTGCCTGCCCCTCGAATGGCGCAATACCTCTCCAAGAGCTTGTCTTATCCCGTGGCGGATATGTAAGCACCTATGCCAAAACAAAAGGATTAGCTGATATACTCAATAATTTTGTCCTTCCTTGGCTCAAGACGACAAACGACCAGATAAAGGGGGGCACTACTCTTTGATATCTATGGCGTAGACACTCTTCGGCTCTTCACCTGACATAAGTCAAAATATTGACTTATGTCAGGAAATATGCAAACTTTATTCCATTGAGGAATATGGAAACTATTCAAGCGAAAATCGAGAGTTTAATTACTGCAACTAAGAAGCCAGGAGATGTTTTTACGTCTTCTGAATTCCTAAATGTTGAACAGAGAAATGCTCTGGATAAAGCTTTTTCGAGGCTTGCAGATAAGGGAACTATTCGTCGCCTCGCGCCAGGACTCTATGATATCCCCAAAATGGGAAAATTCGTTAATAGAATTCTGCCACCAAATCCCGAATTAATCGCAGAAGCATGGGCAAAAAAAAACAAGGCAAAAATTCTTCCTAATGGAGTTTTTGCTGCAAATGCCTTGGGGCTTTCTGATCAAATGTCTGGACAGTACATTTATTTAACAGATAAAGCTTCTAAAGATTTAAATATTCTAAATACATCCATACGTTTCAGAAGAACTTCTCCCAGATATATGGCAACTGCTGGAAAAATAACGGGAGTTGTCATTCAAGCACTTAGATCTTTAGGTCGAATTGCTTTAGAAAATGATCAAAAATACTCTGAGTTTGTTACTAAAAGACTTAAAGTTAGACTTTCCCAAGAAGAAAAACGACAACTTCGTAAAGACTGGGACAATATTCCAGTTTGGATGAGACCAATATTGAATGACGTAACCTTTGAAGAAATTTCAATAACTCACTAGATTTCATGGATACTTTTTTTTCATTGTTGCCTGAGGCACGAGAAGAATATATTCTCGTAACTAGTCAAGAATTGGGAATCCCCATTCCTATGGTCGAAAAAGACTGCTGGGTTTGTTGGGTTCTAAAAACATTGTTCAATAATCCTGATTTTGGGAATAATCTTTCTTTTCGTGGAGGCACCTCTTTATCAAAAGCACATCAGTGTATCGAACGTTTTTCTGAAGATATCGATATTGCTCTACCTCCTTCCTATTTTCCTAGATACGAGATTTACTTACCTACTGACAACGATACTCCAAATCAACGAAATTCCCGATTGAGATCACTTAGAAAACCCTATCGCCTCTTCATAGAGAGACAATTAGTTCCGTATCTTCAACAAATGGGAAAAGAACAAAATATTCCCCTTTTTCAGTTGGAAGTATACAATCTGGAAAAGGCTCGTGATCCGTTCGTTGTCTATTTACATTATTCTACTCAGTTTCCGTCAAAAAACATGACATACGTACAACCTTTAGTAAAATTAGAACTAAGCGGTCGTGCTCAAACAGAACCTTCAGTCAAACGAAACATTTCTTCCTATGTAGAAAATGTCTTCCCAGAAATAAATTCTTCCTTTGTCGTGCAAACTGTATCGCCAGCCCGAACATTGTGGGAAAAAGCATTTATTTTACACGAAGAAAATTCACGTGATACCCAACGTCCACTAAAAGAGAGATTAGCACGACACTACTATGATTTAGACTGCCTCATTCAAAAGAGCTTTGTTGATCTTTCGCTATTCAGGGAAGTAGCTCATACTCGCAAGCTTTATCACTGTCAAACATGGGTCGATTACGATAAAATCAAACCATCCGATTTGATTTTAGTTCCAAAAGGAGATCAATACCAAGCGTGGAAATACGATTATGAACACACGGATTCCATGATTTTTGGTCAACATGATTCATTTGCATCTATTGTGGAACGCCTTGGAACCATTCAGAAAGAGTGGAAAAAGGAACTGTACGATTTATAAATAAAACAAGGGGGGCACTACTCTTTGATATCTATGGCGTAGACACTCATCTTTGCACAAGGGGTGCTATGGAGAAATGCCTTAAATCCACAGGAGAGATAAAGCTCAACTGCTTTTGTATTTGAGTCATCGACACTGATAATGAGGCGGTGCCAATGTGATAACTTTGCATAAAGGATAGTCCGTTTAATGAGAGATCGGGGCACATTTGTTTGGCGATGTGTAGGGATAATAGAAATTGTGATAATCTCCCCATCTCCTGGCTCATTTTCGCGTAGCGCACAAATTCCAATTAAAAGGGATGACATATAAGCCCCAAAAAACGTGGCAGTATGCAGGTACTCCATTGCAGAGTGCATACCCGTCTCTGCCTCTAAAAGCAGGGATAATGGAATCGTGGAGACATCAGAAATAGGTAATACCACAACATTCATCGTAGCATTATCACTCTAGCTCTTTGAAAATCAACATTATTTGAGCTAAAAAGTAATCAAATCCTCGCGATGTCGTGATTTCTCTCATTTTAGTACAATATTCTGAAGAACGATACCCTTCCTTAAATTTTTTACTCGAATCTGCCCAGCATTAGACTATATTTCATATCAGTTATGGCAACACCAGAATTTCATTATCAGGATCTTTTCCCCCTAGAAAAAGATGATACTCAGTACAGACTTATCACCAAAGATTATGTAAGTGTCTCAGAATTTGAGGGCAAGCCAATGCTCAAAGTGGCACCCGAGGGCTTACGTCTCCTTGCCGCTACAGCATTTCATGATGTTGCTTTTTTCTTGCGTCCCGCGCACTTAAAGATGGTTGCCGCCATACTGGATGACCCAGAAGCCAGTGAAAATGATAAAAGCGTTGCCTTGACCTTGCTTCGCAATGCAGAGGTTGCCAGTGCAGGTATTTTACCCTTTTGCCAAGATACGGGAACTGCCAATATTGTAGGGAAAAAAGGTCAACAAGTATGGACGGGCGGAGGCGACTGCGAAGAGCTATCTCATGGGGTTTATGATGCGTATACGCAAAATAATCTACGTTATTCTCAGACGGTGGCTCTGGATATGTATCAAGAAAAGAACACAGGTACCAATCTTCCTGCTCAAATTGATATAGCCTCGGTTGATGGGATGAAATACTCCTTTTTATTCGTTGCCAAGGGCGGTGGTTCTGCCAACAAAACATACCTCTATCAAGAGACTAAAGCTTTGCTCAACCCATGCTCGCTCAAAAAATTCCTTGTGGAAAAAATGAGTACGCTTGGTACAGCTGCTTGCCCTCCCTATCATGTCGCTTTTGTCGTCGGTGGTACCTCTGCTGAACTCTGCTTAAAAACGGTCAAACTTGCCTCTACCAAGTATTATGATGCCCTCCCAACCACGGGCAACGAATACGGTCGTGCCTTCCGAGACCTTGAGCTAGAAAAAGAGTTGCTCGTCGAAGCAGGCAAACTCGGTCTTGGTGCTCAATTTGGGGGTAAATACTATGCACTTGATATTCGCGTCGTTCGTCTCCCTCGCCATGGTGCCTCTTGCCCCGTTGGCATGGGGGTCTCTTGCTCGGCTGACCGCAATGCCAAAGCAAAAATAACCCCAGAAGGCATTTTCATCGAACAACTTGAAACAAATCCGGGACAATACATCCCAGAGCATTTGCGCTTAACCTCATCTCAAGCCGTCTCTATTGACTTAAATCGTCCTATGCCTGAGATACTTGCTGAATTGAGCAAGTATCCTGTCACAACTCGCCTTAGCCTCAATGGTACCATTATCGTTGGTCGTGACATTGCTCACGCAAAGCTGAAAGAACGCATTGATGCCGGGAAGGGCTTACCCGATTATATCAAGGAGCACCCCATTTACTACGCAGGTCCAGCCAAGACCCCAGAGGGATACCCATCAGGCTCTTTTGGTCCAACGACCGCTGGGCGCATGGATTCGTATGTAGATCTCTTCCAAGAGAATGGAGGCTCGATGATCATGATTGCCAAAGGTAATCGTGCTCAATGTGTTACCGATGCTTGTCAAAAACATGGTGGCTTTTATCTTGGCTCAATCGGTGGACCTGCCGCCATCCTCGCTAAGAATAATATCAAGAAGGTCGAAGTCCTCGAATATCCAGAACTAGGTATGGAAGCTATTTGGAAAATCGAAGTTGTCGATTTCCCTGCCTTTATCCTCGTTGATGATAAGGGGAATGACTTTTTTGCTCAAATCCGCGCGAATTGGTCCTGTGCCTCATGCGGGCACTAAATCATTAGCTCTCATTTCATTCAAAAGCCTGTCTTCTGTCAAAGAAGGCAGGCTTTTTTGTAAAAAATATAACAAAGGTATCGAAATTTATCGTTCTATCCTTAGAATACATTCATGAACGCATCGTATTGCCCAAGTCCGTATCGTTATACACGCCGCATCACTCGTGAAGTTATGGTTGGCAATGTTGGAATTGGTGGGACGAATCCCATCAGAATTCAATCCATGCTTACCTCAGATACCCGAGATACAGTCGCATGCGTCAAAGAGGCATTGCAACTAGCAGATGCTGGTTGCGAAATTATCCGTCTCACGGCTCAAACTAAACTTTTTGCTGCTAATTTAGAAAATATTGCTCGCGAATTACGCGCCTCTGGATGTGATGTCCCCTTGGTGGCGGATATTCATTTCAAGCCTGATGCCGCGATGGAAGCTGCCAAATGGGTTGAAAAAATCCGAGTTAATCCTGGCAATTTCATTGATAAAAAGAAATTTGAAATTCGTGATTATACAGATAGCGAATATGAGGAAGAGCTCGACAAAGTACGCTCCGAGTTAACTCCACTCATCCTTTTTTGTAAAGAGCATGGACGCTCCATTCGCATCGGCTCAAACCATGGGTCACTCTCGGATCGCATCATGAACCGTTACGGTGATACCCCCGAGGGAATGGTCGAGAGTGCGTTAGAGTTTGCCAAAATTGCCCGTGAGCTTGACTATCATCAATTGGTCTTTTCGATGAAGTCATCAAACGTTAAGGTCATGATTGCCGCATATCGCATCCTCATTGCTAAACTTTACGATCTCGGTGACGATTGGAATTACCCCATTCACTTGGGTGTGACCGAGGCTGGTGGCGGAGAAGATGGACGTATCAAGAGTGCCGTTGGCATCGGATCATTACTGGCAGATGGCATTGGCGATACCCTCCGCGTCTCACTCACCGAAGATGCCGTCTATGAAGTTCCCGTCGCCCAACACTTGGCTGCCCCATTCCAACCAAATTGTAAAAAAGACGATGCGCCTTTGCCGATTGAAGAGCCTAAGCTACGTTATAGTCCCTTTGTTTATGAGAGATTGATGCCTGGTATTTTTATGAGTTATGGTGTTCGTATGGGGTGGGACGAACCCGTCCGAGTCGTTTTGCCACAACAAGCCTGTGATACGTTAGAGCGAGAACGCTCTGCCATGGGTGATTTCATGCCCGAACTCTCACTGGAAAAGCTTAAACCACTAGCCATCAATCCCTTAATTATTGAGGAAGTTGATGCCCTCCACGAGGTTGATTACCCTCTGATCGTCACCGTATCTGATGACACTCCAATGGATGTCCCTGCTGCATTTCGTCTTTTACATTCCTTAATTGACGATCGCCACTTGATTATGCTCAAGGATTGCTTCCAGCCAGGGAGCATCTCAGGAGAAGAGGCTCAACTAACGGCGGCGCGCAATATTGGCTCTCTGTTATGTGACGGCATCGGCGATGCCATTCTTATTCAAGGTGAGCCCCAAGCTCAAACTGCTGCATTCTTAGCTTATAATGTCCTACAAGCGAGTGGCACGCGCTTAACAAAAGCGGATTATGTCTCATGCCCATCTTGTGGCAGGACACTCTATAATATCCAAGAGGCAACTGCTAAAATTAAGGCGGCTACAAGTCATCTCAAGGGCGTTAAAATCGCCGTTATGGGTTGTATTGTCAATGGTCCTGGTGAAATGGCTGATGCCGATTTTGGATATGTCGGGGGGGCTCCTGATAAAATCAATCTTTACGTTAAAAAAGAACCTATTCGTTTTAATATTCCCCAAGAAGAAGCCGTTGATTGTCTCATTGACCTCATTAAAGAATCTGGGAGATGGGTTGACCCTCAATAAACAAGATGAGTCAACGATTATTTCTGAGCGGAGGGAAGGGGGGGCTCGCCTTGATTATTGCTCAATTTTTCATTGATCAAGGCTGGCACGTTGATGCACCAAGTCACAACGAGCTCGACGTATCAGACGCTCAAGCTATTGAGCAATGGTTCTCTGCTCGACCAGCTTACCATTGTGCGGTTTGTACGGCAGGGATTACTGCCGACAAGGTCTTCTTAAGACTCTCACCTGAGGATTGGTCACGAGTGATATCTGTCAATCTAAAAGGGGCGGCATGGTGTGCTTGCGAGGCGGCAAAAAAGATGAAAATGCAGCAAATCGCTGGCAGTATTATGCTCATCGGTTCCTATGCCGGGATTCATCCAAAAGCAGGACAGTGTGCTTATGCTACGTCTAAGGCTGCCCTTGATGGCTTGATGAAAAGCCTTGCTCTGGAATGGGGACATGATGATATTCGTATCAATCTTGTTTTACCTGGATTTATGGAAACAGCCATGACTGAGGTACTCAAGCATGATATTTGCCAGAAATCATTGATTAAACATGCTCTTGGTCAATTTAATACACCATATCAAGTGGCTCAATTCATCTATTTTTTACACCATCATTTACCCTTTACATCAGGTCAGAGCTTTTCATTAGATAGTCGAATCTTAAATCGAGCATAAAATTTAACATGAGCTCACGAGAACTTATCTTGTATAACGAAGATAAAAATGATAGAGTAAGGCATCAAATTCACCCAATACCTCTAACGTGAACTCTATTCAATGCATTAAAGTTTTGTCCCTCGATTCTACGGGGGATCAGTCTGTCGCTCTCACAAACATGCTCGGAAGCCTCGCTGGCGAATTGGATGTTCCCGTTCTACAAAATATCAAAGATTCTGTCTTTGCTCGCGAAGAAACCTCCTCAACCTATTTGGATAATGGATTGGCTGTCCCTCACGGACGTGTTGCCGATCTCAAGCAAATAGTCGTCGTTGTCGGAGTTCATTCAACGGGAGTTAATTGGCCGGATAATAATAAAAAAGCAAAAGTCATCGTCATGCTAGGCGTACCTGCCTCTATGATTACTGGATATCTCGTGATGATGCAAAAATTGCTCAAATGGCATAAAAAAACGACCTTAGTCCATCCAGATGGGAGCATTGACCGTTTAGACGAACTCCAAAAAGAACTCTCAGAAGCACTCGCTTAACGAGTAGCAAACGATAGCAAGGGCAACAAAGGGTAGGGGGGCTTCATTTATATGTCCGAGGAAAGAACAAATCGGCGAGGTAAAGCTCTCAAAATATCCTTATCGTGGCTAATTGCCGCCCTGGATCTGCGCAAAAAACTCCATATCGGAGATAAGCAGATTATTTACATTTGGGCGATTTTTGTCGGGGTGGCAGGTGCCATCACGGCAATTTGTTTTGATCAAGCTGTCGTCTTTATCCAAGATATGCTCACGGGGCAACACGGGAGCAAACAAATGGAGGCCTTTTCGTCTATTCCAGACTGGTTGCGCATCACCGTTCCAACCGTAGGCGGTGTGTTGGCTGGGCTTACTCTTCTCTTTACGCATCGATTTGTCCCACTCAAGGCAACAGAATATATGGAAGCCATTACGTTGGGAGATGGCTACGTACCCGTCAAACCAAGCTTATTGCGCAGTTTATCTGCCGTTTTTACCATTGGTTCTGGTGCCGCCATTGGACGAGAAGGTCCCCTCGTACAAACCTCTGCTGTTGTTGCCTCAGCTATTGGTCGCTATTTTCACCTCTCAGCTCCTCGCTTACGACTCATGGTTGCCTGTGCAGCTGCCTCGGGGATGTCAGCTGCCTTTCATACGCCATTGGCTGGGGGCTTATTCGTCAGTGAAATTGTCTTAGGCTCATTGACTATCGATTTTTTGGCTCCTCTTCTCGTCTCCAGCTGTGCGGGATACATGACATTAAGCTTTTTTACTGAACCCTCTCCTATTTATCCAACAATCAATGCCGTTTCATTGGATAATGGCACTCAAGTCGTCCTTTGCTGTATCGTCTTGGGTGTAGTTGCCTCCTTGAGTGCTCAAGGATGGTTATGGCTCCTCAAAAAATCGCGTATCTATCTCGCTGGAGCTAAAAAATGGCTCCCCGTCAGGTTAGCTCTTGCTGGCGCTCTTGTTGGACCCATTGCTGTACAATACCCAGAGATTGTCGGGAATGGCGCTAATATGATTCGAGGATTGGTCAATATGCAGTTCTCTGCTGACCACGCTTTAATCCTTTTAGCATTAAAGGTTTTAGCTGTTGCAATCGTTTTTGGTGTGGGGACAGTGGGGGGGGCTTTGACCCCGAGTCTGACCATTGGCGGCATGTTAGGCTTCTTATTCAGCGCATGCCTCCAGATGATGGGCGTACCAGGGGAGCATGCCATTGCTTATTCTTTAGTCGGGATGGCTGCCTTTTTTACAACGGCGGCGAATGCGCCCATGACCTCATTGCTCTTGGTGATTGAATTTACCATGGCTGGGCAAATGATGTTTCCGCTCATCATTGGTGTTCTCGTCTCTTATGGGATTGCTAGACTCTTCAAAGTTGAGTCTATGTACCATGACTCCTTATCCAATGGTCCCAGGAGTATCTTCAATAAATCTCTCCCAGATGTACAACTCAAGGATATTGCACGCAAATTACCGACGATACTCAATCCTAACGACACCTTTGGCACCATTGCAAAAACGCTCTTAACCGACCCATCACAGGTGATTTTCGTTACTACACAACAAGGTCGTTATCTTGGCTCCATCATTGCGCAAGACGTTTTAGACTTTGCTAAAAATCAGGAACTTGCTCAAGCCGTGCTAGCTGTCGATGTATTGAGGACTGATCTGCCAACATTGCCCCCAGAGATGAATCTACCAGAGGCACTAGAAGTGTTCTCAAGGAAAAATCAATCAGAATCCTTGGCTCTCGTCGATACTGATTCCCGTAAAATTATGGGCGTCGTCAATAAAACTGACTTATATCTCGTACTTTCTGAAATTATGAAACGTGAGAAAATACAGTAAGCCTCTTGCTCTTTTTCTTTGGGTGAACGGGCTGGCGGCTTTGATTTTTTAGCGGTGATTTTTGGCAAAATAATTACACAAACGACAAAAGGAAACAATATTATATACTTCGCATAATATATGTAATGCAAAATAGAGTGTGGAGAAGAAAGAGGAGAGTCTCACCTTTCGGCTCTTTCTCCTCTTTGAGTAAAATGCTTGGAATTGTCCTATTTCTCTATTTATTCGCCACTTTTAAGAAGACTTAATTGTGACGTTTTGATTGAGATTAGACATTGAATCGGAACTCGACGACATCACCGTCTTTGACGACATATTCTTTACCTTCGATGCGTAGCTTGCCTTGTTCACGGGCATGAGCCTTGTTGCCACAAGTGACCAAATCTTCATACGCTACGATTTCAGCAGCAATGAATCCTCGTTCAAAATCTGTATGGATGACTCCAGCGGCTTGAGGAGCCTTGGCACCTGTTGGGATCGTCCATGCGCGTGTTTCTTTAACGCCTGTTGTGAGATATGTACTCAAGCCCAATAAATGATAAACGGAGCGAATCAAATCAGATACACCCGAGTCTTGCACCCCAAGGTCATGGAGAAATTCTTGAGCTTCCTCTGGTGAGATTTCAGTTAATTCTTCCTCAATGCGAGCAGATATTACAATTGCCTCAGCGTCATGATGTTCAGCGACATACTTGCGAACCATTGAGACATAAGGATGATCGTCTGGATGATTGATTGCCTCGGCAAGTTCGTCTTCATTAACGTTGCAGGCAAAAATATTTTTCTTATCTGAGAGCAACGAGAAAGATTTCAGGAGCTTTTTTTCATCATCATCTAATTCAGCTTCTAATGCCAGTGCAGGCTTGCCTTGATCTAAATGAGGTAAGAGTTTTTCAATGAGAGCAAGCTCATCCTTGGCTTCTTTATCGCCACCTCTCGCTTTGCGTTCACGAGAGCTTTTGCGTTTTTCCATGGCAGCAAGGTCAGATAAAATCAGCTCAGCATTGATGATTTCAATATCGCGCAAGGGATCAACAGAGCCCAATTCGTGGATAATATCATCATTATCAAAGCACCGTACAACTTGGACGATTGCATTGACCTCGCGAATATTGGCGAGGAATTGATTCCCTAGCCCTGCCCCCTCTGAAGCCCCCTTGACCAAACCAGCAATATCGACAAACTCGATGACTGTCGGCACAATCTTCTCTGAATGAGATAAGTTAGAAAGAACCTCAAGCCGAGCATCAGGCACAGTTACCATGCCCACATTAGGGTCAATGGTACAAAAGGGGTAATTGGCAGCCTGAGCCTTGCGCGTGCGTGTGACTGCATTAAACAAGGTTGACTTGCCGACATTAGGGAGACCTACGATTCCAGCTTGCAACATAGCGCGGATTCTATAGCGGTCTCTAGGACAAAAGTCAACAAATTTGCTCTATTTCACTTGATTCTCATCAGTTTTAAGCTGTCTGGAGTGCCCATTTGAGCAAGTTCTCTGATTCTTGCCAAATCAGAGAGGGATTGCAACCAAGGACGACGACAATGGCATGACGACCATTGATTCCACCTGATGAGACGAGACAACGCTTTGCGGCGACGGTATAGCCTGTTTTCATCCCTGTTACCCATGGATATTTGGAGAGTAATTTATTCGTATTCCTAATATTGACTGTACGTCCATTGGCTAGTTGGAAATTATAGGTTGGAGTTTGTACCATGGCTCTTAAATCGCGATTCCTATAGGCAAAATAAGCGCATCGTGCCATATCTCGTGCGGTTGAGTGTTGATCAGCAGGCAATCCGTTGGGGTTGACAAAATGTGAATTGGTCATTCCCATACTGCGTGCTTTGGCATTCATCATGTTGATAAAACGAGGAACCGAGCCCCCCGTATCGCGAGCTAAAGCAATGGCGACATCGTTATAGCTTTTGACCATGAGGGCATGGAGTAAATCGCCCTTACGATAGACTTGTCCTGGGCGTAAGCCGAGCTTAGTTGGATCCGCGTGGGTATCGGATTCCTCAACGACGAGGGTGCTATTGAGATTTGAGTGTTCGAGGACGACCATGGCAGTCACGAGCTTTTGAGTGCTGGCTACTTGACGAGCTTGGCGTGCATTATGTTCATAGAGCATGCGTCCCGTTAAGGCATCCATGACGCATGCGCTCTCACAGCGAGGCAAACGCGGAGGAGCTGGAGGCAGAGCCAGAGGACGTGATGGGAAATTAGCAGGCAAATTTGCCGCTGGCTTGACTACTGTTTCTGGTACAGGAGTCGCGACGGGAATAGACGCCATGGTCTCTCCTCCCCCCATGCTCTGGCAACTCACTGCTCCGAACAAAATGAATAAACAAGCAGATAGTGCTGTAATACGCATGCACGCCACTACCCTATTCTGCCGTAAGAATCAAGACGAAATAAACACAAAAACTTGACGGTTCTTTTTATTGATGAGTAATGATACAATATATTGTATCTATGATTATCCGCCCATACAATTTACTCACCCTACTCTCAAAATTTTAAGAGGAGGGCTGGGGTCTGGAACGGTGATTTTTTGGCGGAATGAACTGATATGAAACAGCGATCCCTTGTCATCTGGAATAGAAAATGACATAATTCTCATACACCCCCCATTTTTATGAATATCGGCATCATTCAACTCCATGCAGGAACTGGCGACTTTTCTCGTAACGTTCGAGCCATCATCGAATCTTATCGCAAATGTATCGACGAGGGTGCCCAGCTCGTCGTTGCCCCGGCTTTGAGCTTGTGCGGACCAGATATGGACGATCTCGTCCTTCGTACCTCTTATCCTTCTCAAAATAGCCGGGCTCTTGAGTATTTATCGACCGAGATTAGCTCAATTCCGCTTATTGTCGGCACTTTGACTCCTGCTCAAGATGAATCTGATGGCTTTTATAATGCTGCTTTCGTCATAAGACATGGAGAGATTCAGGAGCTTGCTGCCCAGAGGCATCTCGATGACTACGGGATTGCCCATGATTCTCGTTACCTCCTTTCTTCTGAATTCACTGATAGCGTAGAGATAGACGGCATTCGAGTAGCGACTCTCATTGGTGCTGACTCCCCTCTACTCATTGATGCTGACTCCTGCGACCTACTCTTGCGTCTCCCTACCGCACCATGGACGATTGGGATGCTTGAGCGTGAGGAAAAAGAAGATGCGACCCTCGCCCTTCAGTTTGCTTGCCCCGTTGTGCGCGTGCGCCTCGTTGGGGGACAACAGAGCAGTATTTACCCTGGTGCCTCTACTATTATAGGAGCCACAGGTGAGACTTTATTGAGATTAGAGAGCTTCTCGGAGGATATTGCCAACATTGACCTGCTCTCAGCTCGTCAAGGACATACAGTCAAACAACTCCCCTCCCCCATTGAGCAAGTTCGCTTGGCTCTCCTGATAGGCATACGAGATTTTATTGGCAAATCAGGATTTAGCTCCGTCTGCTTAGGTCTCTCGGGGGGGATAGACTCAGCTCTCGTGGCGACCCTCGCCGTCCAAGCTCTCGGTGCGGAGTATGTCCATGGACTCGCCCTGCCTGGTCCATATTCCTCCCAAGGCTCACTGGACGATGCCTATGCTCTCGCCGAAAATCTTGGAATTTCCTGTCAAACTGTCAAAATATCAGATTGTTTTGAAGCCTTAAAGGTAGCCATGAAAGACGTTTTTGAGGGGACTACCCCCGATACAACGGAGGAGAATATGCAATCGCGTCTCCGAGGAATTGCTCTGATGAGTTTTTCTAACAAATTCAATCACATGCTCTTAACCACTGGCAATAAAAGCGAAATTTCTGTCGGATACTGTACGATGTACGGCGATACGTGTGGAGGGCTCAATCCCATTGGTGATCTCTACAAGACAGAGGTTTACGAGCTATCAAATCATCTGAATAAGACGAGCGCAACGGGAGAATTAATTCCACAAAATACCATTGATAAACTCCCCTCTGCTGAGCTTCGTCCAGATCAGACAGACCAGGATTCTCTCCCTCCTTATGAAATCCTCGATGCCATCCTGCGCGAACTCATCGACGGCAACATCTCGGCAACTGATCTCATTGCGCTATCCTCTGACCGTTTTGAGGAGCAAATAGTTCGCAAGATACAGAGACTCGTCACGTTCTCGGAATGGAAGCATGCTCAATGTGCACCAATTCTCAAAATTACCCCCTGTTCATTTGGTAGAGAACGAGTAATCCCATTTATCCATAAATTCTCCGACTAATCTTATTCATTTGAAGACACAAAAAAAGATGAACAAATCATCTTTTTTTATTGTCTTCTCTGTCCAGTTATATAGTCTTTTAATCAAAATAATTCCTCTTTTTCATTTATGAAACTTCGTCTTCCCCTTCTTCTTGCCGCCGCTGTCCTCGCTTGTTTTTCGACGACATCTCTTCGAGCCGATCAAACAATCAG
>JAVXPO010000039.1:0-19442 GCA_036644695.1 Akkermansia sp.
ATTATTTTATTTTAAGGTTGACCTTGGAGGTAAAATTGTATTCATTTATACCTACGAGCCCGTTATGGGATGGGCTACAGACTTCTGGGGACGCTCGTCGCACGAGCAGGAAATCGATGGGGAATCTGGTGAGAATCCAGGACGGTACCGCCACTGTAAGCGAGATGCAATAAAGCTCGTGAGTCAGGAATCCAGCCTCTGGAGTTGTCGAACGGGTCGGCGAGATACTGACCGTAGGCACTACAACCATGATATACTACAAGAAAGCGCTCCAGATGGGCGCCATTGCTGTTGGTCTGACCGTTTTTACGGCAGGTCAGTCTTCTTTTGCCGCAATTGCTAAAAAGCAAGCGGTGATTAAGCCAATAAAAACAACTCAGCCAGCGCAAATCGCCAAGCCCGTTGATACGGAGGAGTTTGCCGTTTTACCCGAGTTGACTGTTGCCTCGCACTTAGTTGGTGTACCCTATCATCAGACTGGGGTCTCAGTGAGTGTAATTGATGTTGCCCAAATGCAACAACGCGGTGTCGAGACGATGTCTGGAGCTCTCGCTAAAACGCCTGGGGTGTACATGTTGGGTGGGGGTAGTCTCTCGCAACGCGGATCTGTTGGTCAGATGGTGGTGCGCGGTATTGGGGGCAGGAGCTCATCCTCTTTATTAGTTGATGGGATGCGTGTCTCTGATGATATGAATATGGTGGGGACGGGGCCTGAAGATTTTTATGGACTGACGGAGTTATTTACTCTTGGTGGTCTTGAGATTGTGAAGGGGCCTCAAGGTGCTATTTATGGTGGTAATTCGACTGGTAGCATTGTGAGTATGACGACTCCGTCAGGTGAGGGTACTCCCTCTCTTCGCATTTTTAGCGAAGCAGGTTCTCATGACTCTTATACTGGGTATTTTACCTCTCAGGGGAAAATTAAAAAATTGGGTTATTTCGTTGGTGTCGGGTATGAAACGACGCAAAATAATCCTAAGATTGTAGGTCCAAACTCTGCCAACGGCAATAATGATTTCAAGCAATGGAATGAGGCTTTGCGTTTGAGTTACGATGTGACTGAGGATGTGAAACTCAATATGACGTATCGTCGTACAGATTCAAATTTTGAGCAACCTTATGCCATATGGTCGCCTGATTATAGTCATGTTACTGGAGTTGATAGCGATACGATGAAGTTGCGCTCAAATATGCTCACGACGAGTGTTGATGCTAAGATCAATGAATTGTGGTCAACGAGTTTGATGCTCGGGTATTATGACCGTCACTATCAAGATGCGCCCCCAAGTTATGACCCATCTAATTATGATCATAGCAAGGTGCAGATCGATTGGCGCAATGCACTCACTTGGAATAAGGAGTGGAAGACGATTGCAGGTGTCGAATGGGACAGGAGCCAGTTGGAGGGCGCATGGCTCAATAAGCAGATGGAGAGTAAGCTTGCCTTCTTTGTCGAACAACTTTGGGCACCTAACGATAGTTTGGATTTTAGTCTAGCCGCTCGCATGGAACACGATAATGTTTGGAATAATAATTTCACATGGCGTTATTCGAACTCATGGAAGGTGACGGGCAAAAACTCACCTACTCGTATCATCGGTTCTCTCGGATCAGGATTCCGCGCGCCTACGGATTTTGAGAAGTATGCGAATTATACCCAAGGCTGGTCTCCTTATGTTGGTAATCCCGATTTGAATATTTCTCGTTCTCTCGGTGGTGATTTGGGGGTTGAGCAAAGGCTCAATGATTCGCATTATGTAACCTTGACGGGCTTTTGGACGAGGATCAATAACATGATTCAATCACAGTATGTGAAGACTGGGGAATGGTCTGGCTATAATACATGGGAAAATAAAGCTTATGCGACCTCTGTCGGGTTTGAAGTTGCCTTTAAGGGCGAATTTAAGGATGCTTGGAAGTCAGGCTACAATGCCTCGTATACCTATGCGATGCCCCGCGATAGTGATGGACATCAGTTAATGAATACGGCTCGGCATACGATGAATGCCGAGTTGTACACGACACCGATTGAGAATGTCACGACGGGGATTGGCTTGACTGCTGGCTTGAATCGTACGGATGGCTTTAGCAAGTCTGATCCGAAATTAGATGATTTCATGACGATGCGTTGGTTTGTTCGTTATAAAATGACGGAGCATGTAACGCTACATCTGCGCGTTGAGAATATCTTTAATCAGAAATATGTCATGACCAAGTCAGGCAATGTTCCTGGTGAGTTCCTAGCTTGGGGTGCTGCCGTCTTTGGTGGCGTCACGATGGATTTCTAATTAGTCGGTTTAAATTTTCTGTTGAATGCTAGACCCGTTCCCTATTGCTCTTGACCGCTATGCGAAGTCGCGGAAGAGAGTAGGGGGACGGGTTTTTTCTTTCTTCTTGAGGGGATGATGGGCACAATGGGTGAGAATGCTTGTTGGTCGTATGTATAAGCTCATTTTGTCTTTTGTCATTGCGACGATATTCGTCTTTGTCGGGGGGGTAGTTTATTTTTCTCATGATTCATTAGAGACTCAAGGTGAGGAGATTATTTATGATTCGTCGGAGGCTCGGATGCCTGCCGTTTTTGATGGTTTTATTGAACGGTGGAATCGTGATGTGCATCTGTGGGCTCAAGGTGAGCTTGAGCGCGTGACGATTGAGCTAGAGCGAGCAATAGCACGCGGAGCAAGCAATAGGATAGAGCTGTTGAGTAAGGAGAAGATGCTCTTAGAGGAACGTTGCAGGATTGTTGATGTTATTGCTGAATATAGAGCGAATCAATTGCCTCAAGCTCTTCATGAGCAGGGGAAAGGCTTAAATAAAGGGGATGAGGTGATTTGGCAAAATGGGGCAGAGGAGCCCGATATTGGCGATGCTCAGGCAAAGAAGGGGGGCAATATGACGTTGTGGAATTGTGGTCCCTTCCCCCCAACTTTGCGTGCCTTTGGTCCTGGGAGTAAAAATTATTTTAATCATTCTCTTTACGCTATGGTCGAGATGCCTCTCGTGGCGATGCACCCAGCGACGAAAAAGATGATGCCGGGGCTGGCGTCATCATGGGCGATTGGCGCGGATGGCAAGACGGTTTTTTATCGAATTGACCCTAGAGCGCGGTATTCTGATGGGCTACCCGTCAAGGCACGGGATTTTTTACTCAATATGTGTCTGCGGACATCAGATTTTGCGAAAGATCCGTACTGGGTCTCGCACTATAGAGACAACATCCTTGCTGTGCGAACCTATGGCGACGATGTGATTGCAGTGACGATGCCCTATCCCATGCCTTATCTCCCAGCAAGAGCGGCAAAGAATTTTTTGCCCGCGAGTCCGGCGTTTTATCGAGATTTTGACGCGTCATTTGTCGAGAAATATCAGTGGCGAGCGGCACCAACGACGGGGGGATATACGGTGTTGTCTCGGGATATTTTATGGGGACGTCGTCTGGTCATGAGTCGAGTCAAGGATTGGTGGGCAAAGGAATTGCCCTTTTATCACTATTCTTGCAATGTCGATACGATTACTCATCTCTTTATGGCAGATGAGGGTAAAATTTTAGAGATGTTTTATCAAGGTGAGGTGGATGCGTTGACTGTCCATAAAAGTACGATATGGAATGAGCAACTCGAAACTCCAGAATTGGCGAATGGGGCTGTGCAAAAGTGGCATTTAACGACGGATTACCCGTGCCCCCCCTTTGGAATTTTCCTCAATACTGCGATTGCCCCCCTCGATAGTCATGATGTGCGTAGAGGGGTCATGCATGCGTTGAATATGGATCGCGTGATTGAGGTGATCTCGCAGGGTGATTTTGCTCGATTGGAGTCTTATGCTGAGGGGTATGGTGCGTTGACGAAAAAGACGCGCAATTTGTCGTATTCCCCCGAACGAGCCCGAGCATTTTTCGCGAGAGCTGGCTATGATCGCGTCGGGGATGATGGGGTTTTAATGAATGCCAAGGGTGAGCGATTATCGCTTGAGTTTACCTTTGCTGGGGTGTCGCCTACCATTCAAAATATGAGCTCTATTTTAAGGCAGGATGCTCGTCTCTGTGGGCTTGATTTGAGGTTGGAGGCTCTTGATCCCTCGGTGTGCTCGCGCAAGGTGTTTGAAAAGAGGCATCAGATGGTTTTTTGGGCAAATGTCTTGCCTTATCCCACTCCTGAACTGAATGGGGTTTTTCATTCTTCCCTCGCGTATGATGACCGTGGGCGGCTCGTCCCATATACGGATAATTTGGCATCAATTGCGGATAATGAGCTAGATCAGGTCTTGCTCCAGGAGAAATGGGCAAAGAATGAGGATGAGCTACGCCACGCTCTGCATGCGGTACAATCTCGCCTGGCTGAGTTGTGTGTCTGGGTGCCTGCGTGGAGAGAGAATGGCGCGCGCGTTGCCTCATGGGGATGGGTCAAATGGCCTGATTCAAAGGAAACCCAATTTTGCTATCCCATGATTGATGATCCTCTTGAGTCTCATCTCTATTGGATTGACCTTGATAAAAAACGTGAAATCCGCCGAAATAGACGGTGAGTTTGTTGACGAAATAAAGGGGCGATGAAAACGGTTCAGGCGGGAATCTGACGGAGAGTCGAGACTGTATCCTCCTTGCTCTTTTTTATAGTATATAAGAGATGAAAGTTGTATGATTCCGTTCCTATGTCAAGCTCTCATTCCTCGTTATGCTTGGAAGATGCTTGATGCTTAATGTTGTATGGGGAGCTATGAGATCAGCGGAATCTGCTGATCAATCTTTCTTTGACGCAAAGCTTGCCAATGGGGGTGAAATCTGGCATACACCTGCGGATTTAATCCTAGCACGATGCCTAAAGACTCATCTATCCGAAAAATTCTCGTGATCGGTTCAGGGCCGATTATTATTGGACAAGGTTGTGAATTCGATTATTCGGGGACACAAGCCTGTAAAGCATTGCGCGAGGAGGGATATGAGGTTATTTTGATCAACTCAAATCCTGCCACGATTATGACGGATCCCGAGTTTGCCCCTCGGACGTATATTGAGCCGATTACTCCCGAATATGTGGAGAAAATCATCATTCGAGAAAAGCCAGATGCCTTATTGCCCACCTTGGGGGGGCAGACTGCACTCAATTGCGCGATGGCGTTGCATGCAAGTGGTGTGTTGGAGCGCGAGGGCGTGCGCATGATTGGTGCGAATGCCGATGCCATTGATAAAGGGGAGAATCGCTTGAGATTCAAGGAGGCAATGATTAAGATTGGTCTCGATGTACCACGCTCGGGTGTGGCGCATACGATGGCTGAATCGTGGGCTACGGCTCAAGAGATTGGCTCGTATCCTCTCATTATCCGCCCAGCCTTTACTCTCGGTGGGACTGGTGGTGGGATTGCTTATAATAAGGCTGAATTTGAAGAAATTGCCACGCGCGGACTTGATTTATCCCCGACGACAGAGATTCTCATCGAAGAGTCTCTCTTGGGATGGAAGGAATTTGAGATGGAGGTCATGCGTGACCATGCGGATAATTGCGTGGTGGTTTGTTCTATTGAGAATCTCGATCCCATGGGGGTTCATACGGGTGACTCAATTACCGTCGCTCCGATCCAGACTTTGACGGATCGCGAGTATCAAATCATGCGGGATGCTTCGTTTGCCATTATTCGTGAGATTGGGGTTGAGACGGGCGGGTCAAATATCCAATTCTCCATGGATCCCAAAACGGGTCGTATGATCGTCATTGAGATGAATCCTCGCGTCTCTCGTTCCTCAGCTCTTGCCTCTAAGGCAACGGGATTCCCCATTGCTAAATTCGCGGCAAAACTGGCAGTTGGCTATACGCTTGATGAGTTAAAAAATGATATTACTCGTGAGACCCCAGCCTCATTTGAGCCCTCGATTGATTACGTCGTGACGAAGGTGCCACGCTTTACTTTTGAAAAATTCAAAGATGCTGATGCGACGTTGACTACTTCGATGAAGTCAGTGGGTGAGGCGATGGCAATTGGGCGAACGTTTAAGGAGTCGTTACAAAAGGCGCTTCGCTCTTTAGAGACGGGACGGTGGGGCTTTGGATTTGATGCAAAAGATCCCGTCAAGCCGACTCATGAGGAAATTGATCGCAAGCTCGCCGTTCCCAATGCGGAGCGCATTTTTTGGATTCAAACGGCGTTTGTCAATGGATTCTCAGCGGATGAAATTCATGATATTACCCAGATTGATCCATGGTTTCTCTCCCAGCTGGAGGAACTTGCCGATGCAGGGAAAAATCTAGCGAATATTCCACTCAAACGTGCCAAAAAGCTTGGTTTCTCTGATCGACAAATCGCGCGTGCCGTCGGTAAGACGGAGGACGATATTCGCAACGCGCGCAAATTAGAGGGGATCGTCCCCACTTATCGCCTCGTCGATACCTGTGCTGCCGAGTTTGAGGCGTATACGCCTTATTATTATTCCTGCTATGGGGATGAGAATGAAGCCCGTAGCTCAGACCGCAAAAAAATAATGATTCTGGGTGGCGGTCCTAATCGCATCGGGCAGGGGATTGAATTTGATTATTGCTGCGTGCATGCCTCTTTTGCTCTCAAAGAGCTTGGTTTTGAGACCATTATGGTTAACTCAAACCCAGAGACGGTGTCGACGGATTACGATACATCAGATAAACTATATTTTGAGCCATTGACGCTGGAGGATGTCCTCAATATCTGCGATCAAGAAAAACCAGATGGCGTTATTGTCCAATTCGGTGGGCAAACTCCGCTTAATCTTGCGGCGGCACTTGAGCGCCATGGCGTCCCTATCATTGGCACGAGCCCAAAATCCATCGAATTGGCAGAAGATCGCAAATTCTTCTCTGCCTTGCTTGATAAACTTGGCTTAAAGCAGGCTGAGGCAGGCACGGCAACTTGCATTGATGAGGCATTGAGCGCGGCATCTCGCATTGGCTATCCTGTCCTCGTGCGCCCCTCCTTTGTCCTGGGTGGGCGTGCCATGATGATCGTCTATGATGATGATGAGCTGAGACGTTACATGACTGAGGCGGTGGATGCCTCGCCCGAGCGTCCTGTCCTCGTCGATCGCTTTTTAGAGAATGCCGTCGAGATTGATGTCGATGTAATCTCTGATGGGCATTTATCCGTCGTTGGTGCCATCATGCAACACGTTGAGCCTGCTGGTATTCATTCGGGTGACTCAGCTTGTATGATTCCAGCCGCAGGTATTTCGATGCGGATGCATAAGGAGATCATGCGAGCCTCTAAAGAGCTAGCTAAAGAGCTCGAAGTGCGCGGATTGATGAATATCCAATTCGCCGTTAAAGACGAACAACTCTACATCATTGAGGTTAATCCTCGCGCCTCACGTACCGTCCCCTTTGCCTCAAAAACAATCGGGAAACCCCTCGCGAAGCTCGCCGCTAAAGTCATGGCAGGTAAGACGCTTGAGGAGCTGGGTTATACCAAGGAAATTGTCCCTGATTATTACTCTGTCAAAGAGGCGGTTTTCCCATGGAATCGCTTCCCTGGGATTGATGTCGTCCTTGGTCCAGAGATGCACTCGACGGGTGAGGTTATGGGGATTGATGCAGACCCCGATATTGCCTTTGCCAAATCTCAAGTGAGTGCCTTTAATCCTTTGCCGAGAAAGGGTCTCGTCTTTATTTCGGTCAATGATCGAGATAAAGAGCAGGTTGTTGCAATGGCAAAATCGCTCGTTAGTCATGGCTTTGAGCTTTGTGCCACGAGGGGAACGATGATTCACCTCCTCCAGCACGATATTGAATGCGAACGAGCTTATAAAGTACATGAGGGCCGTCGCCCCAATATTGTCGATCGCATTAAGAATGGTGATATTTGCTTTGTTATCAATACGCCATGGTCACATGACTCGCGAGCAGATGATCGGCAAATCCGTTCCTCTGCCGTCTCAAATAAAATCTCTTATTGTACCAATCTTGCCTCTGCAAGAGCTTGTATCGGTGCTATAGCTGGCATTGCCGATAAAAAAATCGAGGTTAAAACGCTCCAAGAATATCACGGTCTTATCTAATACAGCTTTCATCTTTTACATGCTATAAGAAACCGTTATTTTTCTTATGGCGGGCTGGGGGGCTGGGGGGGCTGACGGAGAACGTGTTGCGTTAACGGCGCAAAGCGGAGTGTTGGCATTAGCTTCTCTCCTAAGCTACCAGTGCTCTATCAATTCCTCTCTTCTCTCTCATCCTTTTTTTGACTTAGTTTATTTTTATTCAAGTAGTCAATGGCAATCATTGGTATGTAACATGCTCATAATGAACATTATAAAAAATAGTTGACTTCGGTTTTAGAATCCGTTAAAACAGAGCTAGAGTAATTTATTTAAATTTCCTCTACTATTCAAAAAAATCATTCTTATAAAATCATGAAACTACGTTTACCTCTATTACTGACGAGAGCCGTCATGGCTACTTTCCGCTCGTTGGCAACCGTATCAGTTACTGTTGCTTGCGTCTCTGCCTTTACTGCTTCTTCGGCTTTTGCTGCTATTTCTTATGATGAAGACACTACTATCAATGCTGATCCTGGCTCTCAAAAGAGTGATATTACATTGACTGGTTCTGTTAAAACCTTAACTCTTAGTCAGGATGTCACAAGGTTTCAAAGCTTAACATTTGCGGGTTATGGTAATGCGTTGACATTGTCTTCGTCTCTTACAAGTGCTACTGTGACGATTGGGTCAATTACCTTCACTAATTCAGGGGTCATCAATATCGCCAGTAGCAAGACATTGAATATTACTGGTGCTTTTAATGGTGCTAATGGAAAATCATTGGCCATTAATGGTGCTGGAGATATAAATTTCCAAGGGACTAATGGATTTGTGGGTGATATCTCTATGAATAGTTCAGGTACTCTGTCTTTAACTAATGCGATCACCGCAAGGTTCATTGGACAAACTAGTGGGACGGTTAATTTATCTGTGGGTCAAACGACTTCCTTATCCAATGGTTATACCCTTTCTGGTGGTATTTTGAATGTGAAGGGTTCTACCACACTCGTTGCCTCACTTGATGTTGGTGGTGGTGTAGCGAATATTACTTCTTCTACGGTTACTGGAAATATGTCTTTAGCTGGTAGAGGGGTTGCGAATATTACTTCTTCTACGGTTACTGGAAATATGTCTTTAGCTGGTGGGGGTGCGAATATTACTTCTTCTACAGTTCAGGGGAATATGTCTTTAACTGGTACGGGATTAGCGGATATTACTTCTTCTACAGTTACAGGGAATATGTCTATATCTGGTACAGGATTAGCGAATATTACTTCTTCTTCTATAGTTCAAGGAAATATGTCTATATCTGGTGCGGGATCAGCGAATATTACTTCTTCTACAGTTCAGGGGGATCTTACAGTAAATGGTACGGATGGAGCTACAAAAAACCTTGTTCTTAAAAATAGTACAGTTAGAGGGAATGTTAGCTTGACTGGAGGGAAAGCAACTCTGGAAAATATTGCTTTCAAACAAGATCTGACGATTGCTAATACAACGACAATGATTGGTGCGGATAATAAAGTCGCTCAGAATATTACTATTCTCGCGGGTGGAGTACTTACGGGTTACCACACTCTTTCTCTTATTGGGACAGTTAATCAATGCATCAATATTGCGGGGACTTACGATCTTCAACATCATTACACAGGGAAATCATTATACATTGCTGGTGGAGGTACCTTGAAGCTTTCTGAAGATTCCAAGATTTTTAATCTGTTGGGTAACACCAAAAGCTACATAGAGTTTAATAATATAATTGGTAATATTGGTACGACTGCCAATTCGGTGATTGAAGTGAACAATATAGATAATGTCGCAGTAAACTTCCAAATGGACGGGGATCTGGTAGTTAATAAAAACGGCGAAATTAAGACAGATTCTGTGCAGGATGCCTTTACTTTAACGACAACAGGTTCATTGTCAGGATCAAGTGATCTCACCAAGAGTGGTGAGGGAACATTGACCTTATTAAGAGCTGATAGCGCGTTTACGGGCAATCTCTTGTTGACAGGGGGTACCTTAGAGCTCATCGCTGATGAAGCGATGGGGAACCACGGAGGAACCTTGCAACTCAATGCTAGTGGAGTCACTCTCAAAACAGGGAGTACAACTTCAAAATCGGTAAAAATCAGCAAAGACATTGTGATGCAAGATGATACCATCGTTGCCAATATTGACATTGCTAATGGATCTACTTTAGATTTAGCGGGTAAGGTCGATATCAAGGGGACGTTGCAGCTTTCTGGTAATGAAGATGCCGGTCGCACTCTTCAAATTAGTGGTAACAGCAAGGGTACCAATATCAACGAATTGATTTTGGGGGAAAATGCATTGCTCAATGTATCAGGGATAGATAATACCTTCGGCTCCATCACATTTGGTCAAGGTTCTAAAGTACAGAGTTCTCGAGGAAACAATACCTTTGGTGATTTAATTGGAACCAATGGTGAGGAAGTATTGTTGGATCAAGGTGGTGACACCCTGAATGGCAATATTACCTTGGATAACACCGATCTGAATATTGTCGATGGCATCTTAGAGCAAGGAGCAGAGGAAAGTACCGTTTTGTCTAACGGTAGTGTTGTCAATATGACAAATACGGCAGGCACACTGGGTTCCGTAACTCTCACTGAAGATTCTACCCTCAATGTGAATGACAATGATCAAACAACCGAAATAGGAGCTACGACTATTTCTGATACAGGTATCGTCAATCTCGACAATAGTGCTGTTGTGATGGATTCCTTGGCTGTAACGGAAGAAGGTAGGTTGAATGCTACCACAGACACAACGCTAACCGTAACAGGAGCTACGACTATTTCTAATACAGGTATCGTCAATCTCGACAATAGTTCTGTTGATATGGATTCCTTGGCTGTAACGGATGTTGGTAGGTTGAATGCTACCACAGGCACAACGCTAACGACAGGTGCTACGACTATTTCTACTCTAGGTGTTATCAATCTCGACCAAAGTACTGTTGAGATGGATTCCTTGGCTGTAGAGCAATATGGTAGTTTGAATGCTGCCACAGGTACGACGCTAACCGTAACAGGAGCTACGACTATTTCTGGTGCAGGTGTCGTCAATCTCGACAATAGTGCTGCTAATATGGCTTCCTTGGCTGTAACGGGAGGTGGTAGTTTGAATGCTACCACAGGCACAACGCTAATGACAGGTGCGACGACTATTTCTGATGCAGGTAGTGTCAATCTCGACGGAGGTAGTTCTGCTTATATTGATGCAACGCTGACGATGGATGGTGGTGATTTAAATATTGGAAAAACTAACGCCAACACAGCCACCGTAACCGTTTCAAACATTGTTGCAGGCTCTGACTCAAAAATTATCGTAACTGCTGGATCCTCATTGAATGTTGGGGATAGTCTCATTGGGGATATTCCGGCTATTGCCATGACTGGAGATTCTAGTTTTGATATTACGGGAACGGGCAAAACCGAGACTAATGCCAGCCTGAGTACGAACGGTAAAGACATCAATCTTGCTGGGAATTCCACAGGTAAGGTTACCGATGCCCTCGTCGATATGGATTACACGGGAACGATGAACGTTACGGAAAATGGTAGCCTCACCCTTGATAACACAACCGTTCTCGGTAGTGTCAGTGCAACGGGCGATAATGCAAACCTCACGCTGAGTAACGTCGATATCAAGAAACAACCTGGTACTGGAACAGGACCAGAAGTCGGCGGTAACTTGACTGTTACCGATAAAGCCAATCTCACCCTGACGGGAACAAACGTTGCCGAGGGTAAAGTCGATATCACTGGTGCAGACCTAACCATCACTAACGGTGGTACTCTCACGACAGACGGCGATAATGACATCATCGATGTCAATGATGGCGGTACGATCAACATCGGTGGCGGCACAGGCACCCCGGGGGGGGTAACTGGTGGCACGGTCAACTCTGACATCAATGTCAACGGCGGTGGTACCGTCAACTTGGATACTGGTGCACAATCCACTGGCGACATCCTCTATACGGGGACGACAGGTACTAGTCTCGTCAATGTCAATGATGACTTTAACCTAGGGAAAGATCATCACGTTATTGTCAATAACGGAGGTGGCACAAACGAAATGGCAATTGATGCCAATAAGAGCTTTACTCTTGATGGTCAGATGGCAGGTGATGGCGACCTCAATCTCACTGGAGAAGGAAGTCTCGTGCTCAATGCGGATAATAGCCAAGATGTAACGGGACACGGCATAGATCACCAATCACACGGCAATATTGAAGGTGGCTTCACTGGCGACCTCAATATGACGGGTGGCGGTACAATCGTACTCAACAACAACGAAGCCATGGGTAATGTGGGAACATTGAACGTGACGGCTAAGGACGCTACCTTGGAAACAGGTGCTACCGATGTCAGCTCCAGCAAAGATATCAATGTCACAGACGTTGACCTGAATATTGCTACCACTGGCGATCTAAGCTTGACGGATCTTGCTACAGTAACGGTTAACGAACTTGGAGCTATCGTCAAAACGGGTGCTGGAGAATTAACCTTGGATTCGTCTGATGTTAATATCGAAGGAACCTTGCAAATCGATGAAGGCACCGTCAATTTGAATAATATTGATGATAATTCTCCATTGACAACAGGTAACGACATTGATCTGATTGTTGTCCATGCAGGCACGCTCAATATTACTGACAGTGTGATTGATGGCACAGATATCACTCTCACCGATGACCAGTCGATTGCCAACCTGACAAACTCAACAATAAATCTTAATTTGGAAGGTGTATCGGGAGTAGCTAACATCAACGATGATGCTGTAACTATCAATGGTGACATTACCTTTGAAGGTATTACGGGTGATGACACCCAAATGACCATTAACGTCAATGACAACTTCACCTTTGGTGGAGATGTCTATGACATCAACGTCAACGATAATGGCACGATCAATGTCGCTACCGACAAGGTGATGACCCTGAATGGCAATCTCGTCGGAACAGATGATAGCTTGGATCTGACTAAGGATGGTAATGGCAAGTTAGTAATCAACACCGACAATACCGATTACGAAGGCAATATCAAGTTGGCGGCGGGTAGTATTGATGTTGGCAACGACACCAATGCTCTAGGAACTGGTATCCTCAAAGTTACTGGTGACTCTGCCCTCAACATCCTTGCATCAACAACAGTTGGTGGTGCGCTAGTCGAACTCAATAACGATATCACGATGGTGGGTAATCATACGCTCACCCTCGATACCGCGAACGAAACCAATCTCAATGATTCAATCTTGATTGGCACCGAAGGATCCATCGTTAAAACGGGAGCAGAACGCCTAATCCTCACCAATGTTGACGGTGACGACATGACGGGGACCGCTCTTAATGTGAAAGAAGGCAAGCTCTTATTGGATAGCACAAGCATGGGCAATAAAATCACGATGAGTGATGAAACTGTCCTCGAAGGCGATCAATCAACGGTAGCAAACCTCAAGGGCGAATCTGGATCATCCATCCATCTCGGAATGGATAAAACGAAGGATGTAGGTCATGAAAATGGCTACGGACAACTCACCGTTACCGACACCATGGATATGACCTCTGGCTCTAACTTCTACCTCGATATCGATGGCGCCAGCATCAAGAGCGACTCAATCAAAGCCACTCACGCTAATCTCAAGGGTGCAACAGTCGTCCTTAACGACCGTGGAACCAAGGGAGTCGGCAAGGGTGCCTGGACCAATGAACAACGTTATACCATCGTTGAAACAGGCGATATCCAAAGCGGATTTGATTGGCACGTAGACGGTCTCTACTACCTCAATGCTCACCTCGAACACACGGCAAATGGTGTCGATGTGGTCATGACCCAAAACTATAAGAGTGCGGCTGGCAGAACGCCAAACCAACTCTCAATAGCCAACGCTGTAGAAACCATTGAAAACAGTGGCAAAGCAACGGGCGCCTTGACTGATATGCTTGCTGCCTTTGAACACACCCAAAGCAAAGAAGAAGCCAAGCAAGCCTTGGAAAGTGTAGGGAACATCGGATTGACCACTCAAATGAGCCAACAGCTTGAAAGCAACCTGAACCACCTCCGTCTGCTTCGCAGTGCGATTGGCTCAGCGATGCCAGCAGTCATCCCGTCCGCCACCAACATGGATCAAAAGGGTAATCTCATCAAACCAATGTTTGATGGACGCAACCAAGCTTGGGGACAAGCAACGGGGGGCACCACCAAGCTTGCTGGAGACGGAAACGGCTCTGGTTACAATATGAACACCTGGGGAGCAGCAATCGGTTACGAACGCGCCTTTACCAGAAGCTTCACCGCAGGACTTGCCTTCTCGTATGAAAATGCTCATATCATGACCAAGAACCCATACGCTGGCAACTCCTCGTATGACTCGGACGACTACTACATCGACCTCTATGCCAAATGGCAAAAGGGCGCATGGCAGATGAACGGGTCTCTTGGCTTTAGCTGCATGGACTACGACATGGATCGCTCGGTCAATGTCGCAGGTGGAACCCCTGCTGGCTTTAACAGAGGTGCTACGGGATCAACCACGGGGAAGGGACTCAATCTCTCCTACGAATTGAGCTACGATATCGTGCTCAACAAGACAACGATGGTTCAACCCTTGTTCACCATTGAAAGCTCGGCAAACAAGATTGATGGCTACACCGAAGGGGGCAACATCGGTAATGCAGGCTTGGTCGTCGATGATCAAGACGCATGGATGACTGTTGTCGGCTTAGGCGGACGCTTCATCAAGGACTTTACCCTCCTGCCAAATGCGCCTCAAGCTCGCTTCCAGTTCCGCGCCTTAATGACCGCCAGCGTAGGCGATCAAGCCAGCACGGTAGATGCCTCCTTTAAGGGAGCCCCTGGAACGATGTTTAAAATGAACGGCTCTGATCCTCAGAGACTCGGTGGGCTCATCGGAGCGGACCTAACCGTCCCCGTCAGCACCAGGACAGCAGTCTTCATGGGTAGCTCCTATGAAGTCAAGGGTAGCGACCATAATATCATGGGCAACGTAGGTGTCAGAATGACGTTCTAAGCGAATAGCTAAATTAACAAACCCAAGAGGGTGGCTCTCACAAAGAGCCACCCTCTTTTTTTGTCTAAAGATGGAGGGATGAATGTCTAGGCTCTGCGTCAGATTCCGCCCAAAACTCACTGCCCAAAACTCACCGGCCCATATCAAATACGTTCTCCGTCAGACCGCCATAAGAAAAATAAGGCTTGTCTCATGGAGTGATGAGACAAGCCTTGATGCGTGAATGAGGGTTTTTATTAGTCTTTTTTGAGGAGTAATTTACTCAAAAGGTCTTCGGATGATTGGGCGAGCTGTCCAGGGTTGTCAAGGATGCCTGCGCGGAGTAGGGCGGTATTGGTGATTTGGTCGGCAACGAGGCTTGCTAACTCTGGATTATCTTTGCGGAGCTCGGAGAGTTTTTTGACGAGTTCGTTGCGTGGATTCAGTTCTAATTGGGGGTGCGATTCGGGGACTTCTTGTCCCATTGCCTTCATGTAAGCGCGCATTTCTGGTCCCATGGTGTCATTGCTCTGCAAGACGACAGCGGCACCAGACACGAGGCGATTGCCGATGGTAACTTTATCAAATTTGCCTTTGTAGAGTTCATCGAGCCACGTATTGAGCTCGGTAGCGTCCTCTGATGTCAGGGCGTTGCCCTCCATGTTTGTTTCTGGCAACTCAATGTCTGCTTTGTTGATGAAGGTGAGGGGCTTGGCATCAATGCTTGAGAGTGAGTCTATGACGAATTCGTCGCCGTGATCGGTGAAGAAGGCAACTTCGTATCCACGAGCCTTAAAGGCTTCCATGTAGGGGCTTTGCTCCATTTGTGCGCGAGAGACGCCAGAGAGGACATAGATTGCCTTTTGATCTTCCTTCATACGGCTGACGTAGTCGGCAAATGAGGTATTTGTGCCTACATCGGTAAAGGTGGATTCAAAGCGGAGTAAGGAGCCTAAGGCTTCTTTGTTGGCCCATGAGGTCACGACGCCTTCTTTAAGATAGCGTGAGAATTTGGTGTAAAACGTGTCGTAGGTTTCAGTGTCGTCTTTGGCGAGTTTTTCCAAATGCTTGATGAAGCGTTTCGTGATGATTTCGCTAATTTTGCGAATGAGTGAATTATCCTGAAGCATTTCTCGTGAAATGTTTAAGGGGAGGTCTTCGCTATCGACGATTCCATGGAGGAAGCGGAGCCACTCGGGGAGCAATCCCTCGGGTTTGGCATCAATGAGGACGCGATGGCAATAAAGAGCCACATTGGAGTCTGTCCTGCCGAATCCAAAAATTTCGGGGTTTTCTTTTGGGATGAAGAGGAGGGAATTTAACGAGATAGGGGCATCTGCACTAAAGTGCATGTAGGAGAGTGGGCTCTCATCTGTGTGGGCGATGAATTGGAAGAATTCATCATATTCTGCTGGGGTAACGTCCGATTTTGATTTTGCCCAAATTGCCTGAACGGTGTTGAGTCGTTCGCCGGCAAATTCGATGGGAAAATTGACAAAGTTAGAATAACGTCGCAGGATTTCGCGGATGCGGTGTTCTTTGGTGAACTCTGCGTTTTCTTCTTTGAGATAGACGGTGATGCTCGTGCCACGATCAACATTATCTACAGGCTCAATGGTATAGCCTTCTCGTCCATCACTGACCCATTTGAGACCCGTGGCATCTGTGTCGCTGGCATGGGTCGTGACCTCAACCTTATCAGCAACCATGAATGAACTATAAAAACCAACGCCAAATTGACCAATCAAATCAGTGTTGCCATTAGAGTTTTTGAGCGCTTCAAGGAATTTTTTTGTTCCTGAGTGGGCAATCGTACCTAGATTCTGGATTAAATCTTCTTGGCTCATCCCAATGCCAGAATCACTGATGGTGATCGTTTTTTGCTCGGGATCAGTTTTAATAGAGATGCTTAGTGGGCGTTCTGGTTGATAGATTTGAGGGTCTGTCAATTGTTTCAGACGGAGCTTTTCCAGGGCATCAGAGGCGTTGGAAACTAATTCGCGGATAAAAATTTCACGATCGCTATAAAGTGCGTGGATGACAATATCAAGCAATTGCCTGACCTCGGCTTGGAATGGTTGTGTGGACGTACTCATACTTGGTGATTACTATACGGATATTTTCCGTTGAGACAATTTTAAGCGATATGTCAAGTAGCTGTGAGAGCTGGAATTGTGTCATGATGAGGAGAATGTGCTCAAATAGTGGGAGAAAAGGCAAGAGTAACCCTTGAAAATAAGAATTTGTCATTTTATTGATGCAAAAAACTGAGGAGAGTGATAGAGTGAGTATATGAAAAAAGTATTGGTTCCCATTGACTTTTCTGATGCTGCTGATCAAGTGATTGAGAAGGTGGCAAAGTTGATTTGTTGCTCAGAAACGACCATCTGTTTGATGCACATTGTTGAGCCGAGTATCTGTTATGAGGTTACAGGTGTTTTGCCTGATGAGGTTCCCTTCCCCGTCCTCGATTCAGAAGGGCGTAGCGAGGTCAAAGTAGCCGCGAGTAAGGCACTCCATGAGTATGCAGACAAGCTTCGCAAATTAAGTCCAGCCAAGGTTGAGGAGATCGTTAGCGATGAATTTGAGGTGAGCGATGCCATCATCAGCTATGCTCAAGAAAATGATATTGATGCCATCGTCCTAGGGAAACACGGTAAAGGCTTTTTGGCAACTGTGCTCGTGGGTAGTGTCGCCTCATCTGTCGTTAAACATTCATCCATCCCCGTTTTAGTCATTCCGATATCGAGCGGTAAATAATAGAAATACCGCATTCACCTATGCTCAATATCCTCTTTGTAGGAGACATTGTCGGAGAGCCAGGACGCATGGCGTACATGCGGGCATTACCTGGCTTGAAAGAAGAATTTAGCATTGACGTTGCCATCGCCAATGCTGAGAACGCAGCTGCTGGGCGAGGCTTGACCCCTCGCTTGGCACAACAATTATTAGCAGCTGGGACATCGGTCGTGACGACTGGGGATCATGTCTGGGATCAGCCAGACTTTGCCCCTTGGATTGATTGCGAAGTCCGCGTGCTAAGACCCTTGAACTATCCGGCAAATACGCCTGGACATGGGAGTGTCATCATTGATGTTGCTGGCTGTCGTATGGCGGTTATGCAATTGCAGGGGCGCTCCTTTATCCAACCTCCCCTAGAAAATCCATTTTTATTGGGCAAGGCAGAGGCTATTCGTTTGAGGCAAGAGGAGGGTGTCAACGTCATCTTTGTCGACGTCCATGCCGAGACGACTAGCGAAAAAATTGCCATGGGATATCATCTTGATGGGTGTGTCTCTGCGGTTGTTGGCACGCATACGCATGTCCAAACAGCTGATGAAATCATTCACGAAGGAGGCACTGCGTGTTTAACTGATGTTGGTATGTGTGGTCCTGCTTTGAGTGTTCTCGGACGCGATAAGGATCAGATTATCAAGAGATTTTGTACGTCGATGCCGACTAAATTCCCCGTTGCTAAAGGTGAGGTGCGTTTGTGCGGTGTCATAATTAGAGTTGATGAAAGGACGGGGAAGGCGGTAAATATCACCCGCATTCAGCGCATCATTGACTAAAGAGATCAATTAAACCAAGAGCGCTTGCTACAGAAACCGCGCGTATGAAAGAAATAGATGATCGATTTGGGGGGATTGCGCGTCTCTATGGCGTCGCCAATTACCGACTCTTGCGACAAGCTCGCGTCGCCATCGTTGGTATTGGTGGGGTCGGCTCATGGGTTGCCGAATCGTTAGCTCGTAGCGGAGTTGGCACGATAATCCTCATGGATATGGACGATCTCTGTATCACTAACACCAATCGCCAAATCCATGCAATGAGCTCAACGCTGGGGCAGATGAAGGTCGAGGTCATGGCTCAGCGAATCAAGGATATTTCTCCAGAGTCAGAGCTCATTTGCCTAAGCTCCTTTTATACAGCGAAAAATTGTGAACAACTTTTTGAGATGCGCCCTGATTTAGTTGTGGATGCCATTGATGCCATGGAGCCTAAGGCACATCTCATCGCAACATGTCACGAGCGAAATATCGATGTGGTGACCTGTGGGGGGGCAGGGGGGCGAACAGATGCCTCACTAATCAAAATAGCTGACATCACCAAGACACAGGGAGATCCCCTACTCATTTCATTGAGACGTAAGTTGCGACAAAACTACGGCATGAGCTTTGGTGAAAATGCCAAGGACTTGGGTATCCCCTGCGTTTTTTCACGAGAAAAAGCCGTTTATCCCACCTGTGATGGTGGCACCTCATGCTCTCGTGATGATGGCTTTACGGGGCGCATGGCGTGCGATGCTGGCTTTGGCTCCATCACCCATATTACGGGCACCTTTGGCTTTTTTATGGCAGGGGCTGCCATCCATCAAATTTTAACCCACCAACAATCTCAACAA
>JAVXPO010000040.1:0-18449 GCA_036644695.1 Akkermansia sp.
CAGCGGATTTCTTCGCCTCCCTGCGTAGCATTATCATCGACGGGTAATACTACTTTCATCTCTTATGTGCTATAAAAATACCCCACAGGCTACTTATTCTGTGGGGTATTGAATAGTGGATATTTTCCCTTTAGGCGTGGTGAAAGGAGGTGCCTTCTGTTGGGGATAGGGAGTAGTTTTGGGGGTGCTGGGCGAAGAAGGCGATGAAGTTTCTGATGTCTGTTAGCAGGAGGTCTGCCATGTCCATGGTGAAGCCTTGTCGCATCATGATGCGCATGACGACGATTTCTTGGCAATTGGGGGGTAGGGTAAAGGCGGGGACTTGCCAGCCACGAGTTCGGAGTTTTTCCGAGAGGTCAAAGAGGTTGTACCCTGGGGCATAGCCATCTTTCATGGAGAAGCAGACGGCGGGGATGTCGGTGAGGGGGTTACCTGTCGAGATGAAGTCAAATTGACCCAATTTGGCGATTTCTGCTGATACATAGGTGGCGACTGCATAGGATGCCGTTTGAATGTTTTTGTAGCCTTCGTAGCCGAGCCGGACAAAGTCATAGTATTGTGCGATGATTTGTCCAGCTGGGCGAGAGAAGTTGATGGCGAAGTTGGGGATTTCACCACCGAGGTAGTTGACGTTGAAGATGAGTCCTGCTGGGAGCCATGAGATGTCTCTCCAGACGACCCAGCCGACGCCGAGCGGGGCGAGTCCGTATTTGTGTCCCGAGGTACTGATGGATTTTACGCGTGGCAGGCGAAAGTCAAAGGGGATTTGTGGCGCACAGAAGGGGGCGAGGAAGCCACCACTTGCCGCATCGACGTGGATGTCGATGTCGATGCCTGTCTTGGCTTGGTAGTCGTCGAGGGCTTTGGTGATGTCTTCGGGGAATTCGTATTGTCCCGTGTAGGTGACGCCAAAGGTGGGGACGACGCAGATGGTGTTTTCATCAACTTGCTCAAGCATGCTGGCGACGTCCATGCAGTATTGACCTTTTTCCATGGGGATTTCGCGCATTTCGATGTCCCAATAGCGGCAGAATTTATGCCAGCAGATTTGGACAGGCCCACAGACGAGGTTGGGTTTATCCGTGGGTTTGCCTGCGACTTTTCTTTTAGCTCTCCATCTCCACAGGGCGGCGAGTCCGCCGAGCATACAGGCCTCACTTGAGCCGATGGTGGAGCATCCGATGGGGTCTTCTGAGGGTAAGACGTTCCACATGTTGGCGAGGATGGCAGCACATTTCATTTCGATGGCAGCGGTTTGTGGGTATTCGTCTTTGTCAATCATGTTTTTGTTGATGCTCAGATCCATGAGGTCGCGGACTTGTTTTTCGTCCCACGTTTGGCAAAATGTGGCGAGGTTTTGGCGGGCATTCCCATCGAGGAGTAGTTCATCATGGATGAGCTGATAGGCATCTTCAGGGCGCATGGATGCCTTTGGGATGTGATGTTTGGGCAAGACATGCCCAGCCTCTGGTGAGCCGAATATGGTGGCGGCGGCAGGTATTGAGGGTGATGTAGATACACAAGGGCGAGTGATCGCCAAGTCGTTGGTATGATTGCTGGTTGTATTCATCATGGTGGTGGTGGACTAGGGTTGATGGAATGTTTGAGGGGTATCGAATGATCGGTACTACTCTTAAACCGATAGACCTGATGATTTCTAAAAGCGTTCATTTGTTGTTGGATTTACTTGGATAAAATAAAAATAAAAGGTGATGTGAATATTTTTTCAACGAGAGTGAGGGGAGTGTGGTCATAACGAGACATAGATGGAGAGCCACCGTCTGGTAGCCTCGTCTTTGATGAACAATTTAATTTATTGAGAGACAATGAATACGACATCAAACAATCAATCAGGCGGTACATCGATGCCGGGGGCAAACTCTTCTGCCAAGACCTTTGTCGGGATGGGTGTTTTCACCCTTGCGATGATCAATATTTCGGCAATTGTCAGTTTACGAGGGATGCCAGCGGAGAGTACGTATGGGCTTAGTTCTGTTTTTTACTATATTTTTGCAGCTGTCTTTTTTTTGATTCCTGTGTCTCTAGTTGCGGCAGAGTTGACGACGGGTTGGCCTCAAAAGGGGGGTGTCTTTCGTTGGGTGGGTGAGGCATTTGGTCCGAAGTGGGGCTTTCTTGCGATTTGGTTGCAGTGGATTGAGAGTACGATTTGGTTTCCAACGGTGTTGACCTTTGCTGCGGTATCGCTTGCGTTTATGGGGCCTAACCAGAGATGGGATGAGTCTTTGGCTGCGAATAAGTGGTATGCGTTGATGATTGTATTAGCGGTGTATTGGGGGGCGACTTTCCTCAACTTCCGTGGGATGAAGATGTCTGGGATTGTGACCAAATGGGGAACGATGCTCGGGACGGTGATTCCAGCGGCAGTGTTGATTATTTTAGGTGGGGTTTATTGGTTGTCGGGGAATCCTATTTTACTGGATATGAGTCCATCCAAGCTGGTGCCTGATATGACCAATTTTAATAATCTCGTGCTTGCTGCGAGTATTTTCCTCTTTTATGCAGGGATGGAGATGTCCGCAGTTCACGTGAAGGATGTAAGGAATCCTGGGAGGAATTATCCGCTCGCCATTTTGATTTCAGCGGTGATTACGGTTTCTATCTTCGTATTTGGTACTTTGGCGATTGGGTTTATCATCCCTGAGGCACAGATTAATTTGGTGCAGAGCTTGTTGATTGCTTACGATAAGTTTTTCGACTTTTACGGAATTTCATGGATGAGTGGATTTTTAGCGTTATGTTTGGCAGTAGGTGTGTTAGCTCAGGTGACAGCGTGGGTGATGGGGCCATCAAAGGGGCTTTTGCAAGTGGGGATGGCGGGATATTTGCCTCCTGTGATGCAAAAGACGAATAAAAATAGTGTGCAGGTGGGTATTTTGCTGATTCAAGGCGGGGTTGTGACCTTACTTTCTTGCATGTTTGTCATTATGCCATCGGTGCAGACCACGTATCAGATTATCTCTCAACTGACGATTATTCTGTATTTGATTATGTACATTCTGATGTTTGCGGCTGCGATTTATCTACGGCATAAGGAGCCAGAGGCGGTGCGTACGTTCCGTGTGCCTGGTGGTAAGTATTGGGGGATGTGGCTGATTGGTGGGATTGGTTTATTGGGGAGCTTGGCAGCCTTTTTGGTGAGTTTTGTCCCCCCTGGTCAGATTCCTGTTGGTAGTCCAGCGACGTATATCCTTATTTTGGTAGTTGGGATGGTATTTTTTGCAGGGGTTCCCTTTGTCATCTATGCCATGAGAAAGCCCACATGGAAGCGTGAATTGCCAGCAGATGAGCAATTTGAGCCTTTCGGCTGGGAAGTTAACCAAGACGTGCCCAAAAAATAATGGAGTATTAAGATAAAAAAATGAAAGGACGATGATCATGATTCCCTCAACAACACAATTAGGTTCTCCCCAATCCCTCCCGTTATGCCAAACGGGAGGATGCACCCCTACCTTGCTTAAAAGCTCAATGGATCGTGCCATCAAGACCTATTCTCCTCTAAAGGATGGGGCAAATGCCAACTATATCCCTGCCTTGGCACGTGTGCCGAGCAATTTGTTTGGGATAGCGGGTGTTTGTTGTGATGGGACGATTGTTGAATCGGGGGATTCTGATGAACTTTTTGCAATCGAGTCAATCTCTAAAATGTTTAGTCTGGCATGGGTGATTGACAAGATTGGTCAAGCAGAGTTGAGGGCAAAGATTGGGGCAAATCCGACTGGTGAGCCATTTAATTCAGTCATGGCGATTGAATTGCATGGGGGTAAGCCCTTGAATCCTTTTGTGAATGCGGGGGCGATGGCGACAGTAAGCCTCATTCCTGGGCAAAGCTCTGATGATATTTGGGCGATTATTCTCTCGAATCTTGAGGCATTTGCAGGGCATCCTCTGACGGTGAATCAAGAGGTGTATCAATCAGAGAGTGCCACGAATCAGCATAATCGAGGGATTGCGTGGTTACTAAGGAGTTATGGATATTTTTACAATGATCCTGACATGATTGTCGATCTTTATACGAGGATGTGTTCAGTACAGATAACGACCAAAGATTTAGCGGTGATGGGGTCAGCTTTTGCCAATGGCGGGGTCAATCCCGTGACGGGTGTGCGTGTGCTTCAAGAGCAAAATGTCCCCCCTGTCCTTGCTGAGATGGGGATGAGTGGGCTGTATGATTCAACTGGGGCATGGATGTATGCTGCTGGGCTCCCGGGGAAAAGTGGGGTCGGAGGCGGGATTGTTACTGTCGCGCCTCGCCATCTCGCGATGGCGGCATTTTCGCCCCCACTGGATAGTTTTGGCAATAGCGTGCGTGCGCAGGCAGGACTCAAGGATATGATCGAAGAGTTTGGGTTAAATCTTTTTAAGAGCTGATGCTCCTCCTGACAAACAATGGTAAGAAGTGAGTCTCTTATCTTTTTTGATAGGAAGTTAGAGCAATATACGTATACTCTAACTGTTATGAAAAATTTCACTTTATTATCATGTATGGTGCCCGTCATGGCATTTTTATCAAATGGTATAGAGGAGGCGAGTGTGGTGCAACGCGCTACCAAGGCAGTTAAGGCACCTGAGTCAATCATTTTGAAAGACTACACTAATATTACCAAGGCGGATAAGGATCAACGAATGAAGTGGTGGAGAGATGCCAAATTTGGCATTTTCATTCATTTTGGTCCCTACGCCGTGATGGGTGGAGAATATAAGGGTAAGGTACCTCATGCTTGTGCTGAATGGATTAAGAATTTCGGCAACGTACCCAATGATGAGTATCGTGAAAATGCCAAGCATTTGACTTTGGAGAAATTTGATGCCAACGCATGGGTTAAGGCGATCAAAGATGCAGGGGCGAAATATATCGTCATTACGACAAAACATCATGATGGTTTTTGTATGTTTGACTCGGCATTAACGAAATATGATATCAAGGACGCGACTCCGTATGGCAAGGATTTCATGAAAGAGCTCTCTGGTGCGTGTAAAAAACAAGGCATTAAGTTTTGTACCTATTATTCCGTCCTCGAATGGGATAACCCTGAGCTCGAATCTACTCCTAATGAGAACAAAGCAAAATATTTGCCGTACATGAAGGGGCAACTTGCCGAGTTGATTGGCAAGTATGGCACAGAGCTTCTCTGGTTCGACGGCGAATGGGATGCGTGGTGGAAAGAAGAAGATGGACGAGAAATCTATAATTATCTCCGCACGCTCAAGCCTAATCTTGTGGTTAATAACCGCATCACCAAGGCGAGACAAGGAATGGGTGGAATGAATGCCGAAGGACGATTTGGTGCTGATTTTGGGACTCCCGAGCAGGAAGTCCCCGACTCTGGTATATCTGGCGTTGATTGGGAAAGTTGCATTACAATGAACCATTCATGGGGATTTGCCAAACATGACAATGACTGGAAGACGACTAAAGATCTGCTCCATCAACTCATTGATACCAACTCAAAGGGAGGCAACTATCTTCTTAATCTAGGACCTCGTCCCGATGGGACAATCCCAGAAACAAGCCTCAAACGCTTGAAAGAAATGGGTAAATGGATGAAGGTGAATGGAAAGTCCATTTATGGGACGACTCATTCCCCCTTTGACAAAATGCCCTGGGGGAGAGCTACTCAAAAAGGTGATCTCACCTATTTGTTTATTTATGAATGGCCTGAAAATGGTCAGCTGAAAGTGCCTTTTAAAAGTAAGGGTAAATCAGTTGTCTCTGCTCTATCTACCCCCAATAAACCCCTTGCGTGGAAGCAAACACCACAAGGAATGGTCGTTGATCTCAAGGGGGTAGTCAAAGATTCTTTGGCAACGGTACTTGTCTTAAAAGGCACAGGTAAGGTGATTAGTGGAGTGATGCCAGAGAAAGACGGCACTCTCCTCCTCTCCCCTGATCAAGCTAAATTGAGCGGAGGCTTAAAGGTTGAAGAGTCAGGTAACGCTGGGACTCTCGTCGGGGCAGCTGAGAAACGAATCAAAAATATTGGTTGGTGGACTAGTGAAAAAGGTCAGGCTCAATGGCAAGTTAATGTCCCTAAAAACGGAACGTACAAAGTGACGATTGATTTTGCTTGTGACAATGGGACTGGTGGAACCCCAGTCAAGATTGAAACAGGCGGCTCGACTCTTGACTGGAAAGTTGCCGAAACGGGCTCATGGAATACCTATCAGACAAAAGAGTTAGGAACCATCCAACTGAAAGAAGGCAAACAAACGATTAAGGTTGTCTCTATGGCGAAATCTAAGGAAGGCGTTGTCAATATTCGTAGTATTATCTTGACTCCGATTAAAAAATAATCGACAGGATTCCCTCCTAGTGTAAACAAGCAAAGAGCCCCTTTCCCATTGATGGAGAGGGGCTCTTTTTATTGATTGGTGTGGGAGATTAACGAGGTAAGATGCGACGGAAGCCTGCCACACGGCACCATGTCATGGCTTTGAGGCAGGTGTCAATCGCATGGGCATCTGATTCGAGACGTGGCCATAGCCCCGCATTTTTTAGTCCAGTACGAGCGACTTCCAAGGCTTTCCATTCTCTAAATTGAGTAGGGATCGCGATAAAGCTCAACATCGCCCAGACCCCTGCGACGAGAGCCATTGCCGTTTTAGTGTCGAGATGTTTGATGAAGACGAGGGCAATGACGATGAGTGCTGTAAAAAAGGTAACGATATGGGTGCGAGTGACGGCTTGCTCTCTTTTTTTCCCCCCCTCGGGGTCTTGGTCGGAGAGTTGAGCAAGTGCCCATGTGTGAGCGACACAGGCGAGACGGCCAGCAGTGACATCGTCCTCCCATCGCAGAGGTAGAGTCATACTTCCATCTGCTTTGACATTTGGGGCACGCCCTGGGATGATATCTCGCTGTTTGCGCTCAATGCCGTCGAGACGATTGATGAGCCCAATAGGTCCTGGGAATCCAGGTAAGGGGGTGCCCTCCGCTCGACGCAGAGGCGTCATCCCTTTACCATAACGTAGGGACATGAGAATGAGGAAGAGTAGTGCTGCCACGAGCAACACGAAAATGGATAGCATGAGTGGGTTTTGACATAGTCGATGCACTTGGTCAATTCGCCTGAAGGTCATGGTAATAGATGAGCTATGTCTTATTTTTTGATGATTTGACTATTCGCGCGCCTTGTTTTGCTGTTCATTAAAGCAATGAAGGTCGCTGATTTGAAGGAACGTGCCGAGACGATGGCGCGTCAGCTGGAGCAAGAGGGGCAGGTTTTACATCCTGTTTGCCCTAAAAGCAAAAATATGGCGACGCACTTTTGGGGGAAGGCGTGGATGAGGCATTTGTCTGAGAGTGAGGTCTATGGGATGCGTCTTGCACCAGGGCGCACTTATTTACGCAATGGCTGCGTCCTAGATGTATCCATCAACGAGGGGAGAGTTGATGCTCTCGTCATGGGTGAATATCTTTATGAGGTACATATCAATATTGCTCCTCTTGATGAAGAGGCTGTCGGCAATTTGCAAAATCGCTGTGCAGGACGCATTGGCTCATGGGTTGATTTATTACAGGGGCAACTAAGCGATGATTTACTTCATCTTTTATGCGATGTGGATGCAGGGGTATTACCTGATATGGGGGGATGGCGGATGTCGTGTACTTGTCCCGATTATGCTGATCCATGTAAGCATGCATCAGCGGTTTTGTATGCAGTGGGGGTGTTGCTCGATGAGTCGCCAGAGTTGCTCTTTACCTTGCGCGGTATTCGCATGGAACAATTGTTGCCTGCATTAAATCATAAGCAAGGGGGAGAGTGTACGAATAGCCTTGATGTCAAGGATTTATCCTCTCTCTTTGGAATTGATCTGGAGGGGTAATTTACTGAATAAATTGCCACCATGGCGTGGTTTTTGTTTTGCCGATGACAAAGCGTTGACCTTGGATGGGGGTGATGAGCTTGACTTGCTTTTTATGCACTTCGTGGGCGATGGCTTTAATGCTTTCGTCCCATGGGTGCATGGCAAGGTCAAAGGCTCCCCAATGAACGGGCATGAGATATTTCCCTCGTAGATCAAGATGGGCTTGTACGGTTTCTTGTGGGAACATGTGGTTCTCAATCCATCGGACATTGTAGGCGCCTGTCTCAATAAGAGTGAGATCAAAGGGACCGAATTGTTTGCCAATCTGTTTGAAGCGTCCGTCATACGAGCCATCACCACTATAAAAAACGCGATGTCTTGGACCAACGAGAGCATAAGATGCCCAGAGCGATTGACAACGATTGCGGGTACTCCTTGCCGAATAATGACGAGTGGGCAAGGCGGTTATTTTTAATCCATTGGGTAGGGTGTAATCCTCATTCCAATTGAGTTCGATGATTTGTTCGCGAGGGCATCCCCATCCTTCTAGTGTGATCCCCAAGCCAAGAGGGACGATCCATTGTCTGGTTTTGCCAATCATCGCTTGGATGGTCGCTCGCTCAAGGTGATCATAATGATTATGAGAGATCAGGACGATATCTACCTTTGGCAGGTCGTCGCGCTCAATCGGTGAGGCTTGGAATCGACGCCCAATTCCAGGGAAGGGGACGGCATTGCCCAAAACGGGATCAATCATGATGCGAGTGGCATCTATATCCAGGATCATGGAGGAGTGACCAAGCCATGTAATTTCTAAGTTTTCAGAGGGATGATTAAAGGAACTAGTATTCAGTTGCTGGATAGGCAACGGAGATTGGGGGAAGTGTTCTTGAGAGAGTAAAATATGAAAGAATAAATTTTTATGGTCTTTTGGATTTACGTAAGAGTTCGTACGAGTAACAGGGTAAAATTCAGAGGGATAACGAAAGGCTCCATTTTGGTAATTCGTCAGGTTGATGAAACGTGCTTTTTGATAATCATCGGGGCTTTCACCAATTTCTCGCCATGCGTAAAGAGCAATCCCGGTAATCATCAAAACTACTAATAAAAGTAGGAGACCTAAGGTATTTAGTGGTTTACGGCATGATATGAATTTCATTTTAGAGGGGGTGATTATGAGTTTTGAGCGATACAAGTCTCTCTGATTCTCCCTGATGCTCAATGAGCAACCAATTCGCATCAGGGGGGAGCGCCTCCATGAACATATCGGCCCATTCGATAATGAGAATATCACCACGATCGAGATAATCGTCCCAACCGATGCTGATGAGTTCTGATGGGGATTTCATCCGATAAAAGTCAAAATGGCAGGCAGGGAGACGACCATCGAGGTGCTCATGGACGAGAGAAAAAGTGGGACTTACTGCTGGAGTTTGTGAGCCTAATCCCTTCATAATTCCTTGAGTTAGATGCGTTTTACCCGCACCGAGATTGCCGACAATTCCGATAATCTCTCCCCCTTCCAACTGATCGCCAATTTGATGGCCGAGCGCTTGCATTTCGAGGGGAGATGACACCAAAATGGAGCCGAGATTAAAAATTTTATGCCATTTTTTCATTATTGATAGAAATTTTGCTTGCGTTTTTGTCGGACACATGATGAACTGCGCTCCCCCGCATGGTCGCGGGTAACTTAATAAGTGACAGCAATGGCATACGCAATTTTCAAAACAGGTGGCAAGCAATATCGCGTCCAGAAGGGCGATTTTATTGACGTAGAGTGCATCAACTCCCTCGCTGAAGGCACGGATACCGTGTTTGAAGAGGTCTTGATCGTTGAAAACGAAGGCAATGTGACGATCGGGACTCCAGTCGTCGCAGGGGCAACGGTTTCTGCTAAAGTCGTGAGCCAATTCCGTGGCAAAAAGATTATCGCATTCAAGTTTAAGCGTCGTAAGGGCTTTCATAAGAAAAAAGGTTCTCGTCGTGCAATGACGAAACTCGAAATCACTGGTATCAACGCATAATCAACTCTCAACCAATTTTTAGTTATGGCACATAAGAAAGGTCAAGGTTCTGTAAGAAATGGACGCGACTCCCGCAGCAAACGCCTCGGCGTGAAAAAATTCGGCGGTCAACAAGTAATCCCAGGTAATATCATTATCCGTCAACGTGGTACCAAATGGCATCCAGGTCGTGGTGTTGGTATGGGTACCGACTACACCATCTTTTCGTTGGTTGATGGTCGTGTATTCTTCGACCGTGATGGTCGTCGTGTAAACGTCGCCACAGAGGAAGACGCCGCTCAATAAGCGACATAAGATTTATTGTTTTAGAAAGACGGTCATCGTTTTGATGACCGTCTTTTTTGTCTGATTCCAAAAAATATTATTGTAACTTTGATTGATTAAGAGCAAATTAGCTTGCGAGAACAACTAATATTATGACGATCAATAGAAAGACGACATCATCTGAAAAAGTAACAACATCACCCTTGCCAACCATGGGTGGATTAAGATTAACAAGGCAACGCCAAGAAGTTTATCAAACCTTGCTTGAGCAACGAGACCATCCTACTGCTGGTGAGGTTTATCTCCGTGTGAGAAACAAGATGCCTTCTATTTCTCTAGCAACAGTTTATAATTGCTTGGATGCGTTGGTTGTTCATAAGTTGGTGAAACAAGTTAACTTTGATCGTGAGCCTTCTCGTTTTTGCCCTAATTTTGTGCAACATGGTCACTTCCAAGATATGATGACTGGTGTGATTCACGATATTACTTTCAAAGAAGGCGTTCGATTAGAGGAGTTTCTCAATTTACCTGAAGGTGCATGTATCGATGAGATTGACATTGCATTAAGGGGGAGATGCGTGATCCCTACGACTAAGTAAAACTTGACGAGCATGAGCTTGATTATCAAAAATCTCCATGCGACTGTCCAAGGAGTTGAGATACTTAAAGGTATTGATTTAGAAATTCCCCAGGGCGAGGTACATGCTATCATGGGACCCAATGGAGCGGGCAAAAGCACGCTCTCTAAAGTAATTTGTGGTCATCCAGATTATATTGTTACCCAAGGAGAGATTTCTCTGAATGGGCAGGATATCTTATCGATGAGCGTTGATGAGCGTAGTCGAGCTGGTTTATTTTTGGCATTTCAGTACCCAGTGGATGTCCCTGGGGTATCGAATGCCAACTTTTTGCGAGCAGCCATGCAGGCACGTATGCCTAAGGGCGAAGAGATCGATGCCGTCGCTTTTTACAAAAATTTGTATAGCAAGATGGCTCAGCTGGGGATGGATCGCAAGTTTACCTCCCGAGCCGTCAACGAGGGATTTTCTGGTGGTGAAAAAAAGCGCAATGAGATGCTTCAAATGTTGATGCTTGAGCCAGTCTGCGGCATTTTGGATGAAACAGATTCTGGACTTGATATTGATGCTTTACGTATTGTATCAGAGGGTGTTAACTCAATGCGTGCTCCGTTCCGTAGCTTTTTGGTCATTACTCACTACAAGCGTTTGCTTGAGTATATCAAGCCAGATGTCGTTCACGTTTTGGCAAAAGGTAAAATTGTCTTAACTGGACAATATGACTTAGTCGAACAACTGGAAGAAAAGGGATACGACTTGCTCAAAGAGCATGGAATTGAAGATTATTGATAGGTATTGTGTCGTGGTGAAAAGAGGATATGAGCATGAGTGACGAGACAAATACCCCAGAGAGCAACAAGGGGCAAAAAGACAATCTCTTTGATTTTGATCGGAGCAAAGCGGATTTTCATTTCCCCGAACGACATAAATTTGATGCAGGCTACGGACTCAGCCCAGAGACCATTGATTATATTTGTGATGTCAAGGGTGAGCCTGACTGGATACGTGAGTTTCGACAAAAAGCATTAAAGGTTTTTGAGAGCAAACCCATGCCAACAAAATGGGCGACATCAGAAATTAACAAAATTGATTTCTCCAAAATTCGTTACTATTTATCTGATGGTGAACGACCTAAACGCAGCTGGGATGACGTCCCTGATGATGTCAAACGCACCTTTGATCGTCTAGGCGTACCCGAGCAGGAACGCAAATTCCTGGCAGGGGTAGAGGCGCAGTATGATTCGGAATCTGCCTACTCAAACATGAGAGAAGAACTGCACAAGCAGGGCGTTATCTTTGTTAATTCGACAGAGGGACTCAAAACGCATGAGGAAATTTTTCGTCCATGGTTTGGCAAAGTCATCCCTACGGGAGATAATAAATTCTCTGCTCTCAATAGTGCTGTTTTTTCGGGGGGCTCATTTATTTATGTCCCTAAAGGAGTTAAGCTCAAGCATCCTTTGCAGGCGTATTTCAGAATCAATTCAGAAAATTTTGGACAATTTGAACGCACGCTTATCATTGCTGATGAAGGAGCCGAGCTCATGTATATGGAGGGATGTACCGCGCCACAATTTGAAACCTCAACGCTTCACTCTGCTGTGGTTGAGCTGGTCGCCATGCCTCATGCCAAAATCCAATATGTAACGGTTCAGAATTGGTCATCTAACGTTTTTAACTTGGTGACGAAACGCGGATTGGCTCACGAGGGATCAGAGATTCGATGGATTGATTGTAATATTGGATCGGGACTCACGATGAAATATCCATGTGTCGTCCTCAAGGGGCGAAAGGCACGAGGAGAGGTTATCTCCATTGCCCTTGCCAATAATGGACAGCATCAGGATACAGGGGCAAAAATGATTCACGTCGCGGATGATACCACGTCAAACATTGTCTCAAAATCGATAAGCATTGGTGAGGGGCGTGCAAGTTATCGCGGACAAGTCTCCATTGCCAAAGGGCTCAAGGGCTGTAAAAATAATACGGAATGTGACGCCCTCTTATTAAATGCCGCGAGTCGCACAGATACCTACCCGGCTATCACGGTCAAGGGAGATGCTCATGCCGTTGAGCACGAGGCATCTGTCTCTCAAGTATCGGCAGAAATGCTCTTTTATATGCAACAGCGTGGGCTCTCTCAAGCTGCCGCAATGTCCTTGGCTGTTAATGGATTCATTAACGATTTGGTTCAAGAGTTCCCCATGGAATATTCAGTCGAATTACGTCGCCTGATTGATTTGGAAATGGAAGATAGTATCGGTTGATTCGACATCATGAACGTACAGGATTTTTTACAGCAGACGGGATGCCTCAGTGAGGATTGGCCTCAATGGTTTCTTGACCTTTACGAGCGCACACGCTTGGAATGGATGGATGCTCCCATCCCCCATAAATCGGATGAAATGTGGCGTTTTGGTCACCCATCCATGCTCCATGTTGCTGAAAATATCCCTTATCCCGAGCTCCCCGATGATGAGTTGGAGGACATGGTACGCTCTTTGCCCCCCGCCTCAGCGACCTCATATCGCATCGTCGTCATCAACGGTCGTCTCATTGGTGAGCCTTGTATCTTACCCGATGGTTTGATGGTGCAAAGCCTCAGTGAATATATTAGGACAGAGCCCACGGCTCAAGTTTCATTAGAGACCCCATTTGAATCATTAGGCATGAGACGCTTTGTCTTGCTTCGTTGCCTACTGGGTGGCGAGGGACTTGTGATTCGTACGTGCCCCAATATCGTTGTTGATAAACCCATTGAGATTATTCATCTTGTGGCAGGTGATCGCACATTGATTGCACCCATGACCCTGATCGCACCAGGTGAAAATGCTCGCGTAGATATATTAGAGCATCATTGGGGTGTTGATCATGGAGAATCGGTCATTCTATCTGTCCAACATTTGCTTTTAGCCTCTGGCTCATCTGTCCGCTATGCGTTGCTCCAGCAATTAAACGAGCATAGCCGTGCCATTGAGCTTGCCGATGCCGTCTTGGGAGCAAATGCTCAGCTAGAGCATCTATCCGTCCATCAAGGTGCTCTCTGGTCGAGACAAGAGCTTATGTGTCGTCTTGAGGGGCGTGGGGCACAAGCCCAACTCCTCTCGGCAGCATCACTTGATGGCTCTCGTGAGTTAGATCAGCGCACCTACCAACAACATTCTTGCCCGGGGACGCGAAGCAATCTCTTGTATAAAAACGTCTTGAATGACTCGTCGAAAAGCACATTTTCTGGGATGATTCGCGTTGACTCAGGAGCTCACGAGACGGATTCTTACCAGAGTAACTTAAATTTACTCATGAGCGAGCGAGCCGAAGCTAATTCTATGCCAGGACTCGAAATCTTGGCAGATGGCGTTCAGTGCTCTCACGGAACGGCTGTATCCCCCATTGACCCCGAACAAATCTTTTACCTGCAATCTCGCGGAATCCCTCTCGCCACTGCTAAAAAGATGATTGCCACAGGCTTTTTAAGGCAACCCATGGAGCTTTTTACCTGTAATGAGATTACAGAATTGCTCAAAGCCAAACTTTGAGCAAAGCTATTGGTCATTGATTCGTTGATTTATCTTTTATCATGATTTGGTTCTTACACGGTAATCTTGGCTCACCTTCAGACTGGCGTCCTGTGATGAATGACTTGCAGTCTTGCGGGCATGAATGTCGTGCTCTTAATCTTTGGAAATATCTCGAATGTTGTCCTAAATCCATGCAGAGTATGGGCGCATTGCTCTGTGCAGAGATTGCCTCTCATGATCCTGCGCCATACTTATGTGGCTATTCACTTGGGGGACGTTTGGCAATACAAGCCTTACTTCATCAACCAAACTTGTGGAAGGGCGGCATCCTTGTAAGTACGCACCCAGGATTGAGTACTGATGATGAACGTCAACAACGCCGTGCTTCTGATGCCCAATGGGCAACCAAATGTTTAGACTTGCCGTGGTCAGATTTTTTGAGAGAGTGGGATGCTCAACCTGTCTTGGGTGCTGGAACGAATATGGGGATTGATACTCGATTGAGATTGTCCCCATGGCGCCGTAGTATTGCTCGTGGCTTTATTGATTGGTCTCTGGGCTGTCAACCTGATTGTCGTGAGGGATTGAGAGCAACGAAAACGCCCCTTTTGTGGATTACGGGTGAAAAAGATAACAAATTTACGGAAGTGGGGCGAGAGTTCCTCGGCGATCATCTCCATCTCATCCCTGGTTGCGGACATCGTATTCCTATGGAGTGCCCGTCTTTGTTGGCGAGTATGATTGATTCCTTTGTTTTACCTGGATGCCATGCAAGATAAATTACCAGATGGGGAAGACCTGAAAAAACTCTTAGTTGAGATATCCGAAATACGGATGCCCTTTGGCATGTATGGTCCTGCAAAGTACCCGCCCAAGGGATGCCTCATTATGGATATCCCAGAAGAATACCTCACATGGTTTAAGGCAAATGGATTCCCAAAAGGGGAATTAGGTTATTTGATGGAGCAATGCTGGTTTCTTCGTGCCAATGGACTTGATTCTCTTTTTGACCCATTCCGACGAGCCAACGGGGGACGGACAACCAAAAAAGTGCGCCGTAAAACATACGATTTCGGCGAATAATGAGGCATGTCTCAAAGGAACAGATATTTTTTATTGACTGAAATGTTAGTTTGAACTAACTTCTGAAAAGTATGTCAATCGTATCGAGAATAGGAATCAAGAGTCTCTACATCACCGCTACCATTTCAGTAATGATGGGAATGAGCCTTTTGTCAAAAGCAGGGGAGATCAAACGTGAGATTTTTTTACATACTCAATATGGACAAGTTATTGATGGCTCAGAGAGCGTCGGTAAGGGAAACCTGCTAGATGAGCTGGACATCATCGGGGCAGATTATGGGGATGAGACCGCCCCAATGAAAGATGATTGGTTGACCAAGGGATTAATCAAATTGCACAAAATTGCCGAGGAGAAGGCACGTCTCCATTTCTTTCTTGAACAGGCATATAAACATTCTTGGATACGTCATCCAGCCCCAGAGACGGGCGTCAATCATGATTGGTATAAAATACACTCGCACATCGGATTAAATCTCATCCCATCTGATACCAATCAGGGAACATGGCTCAAGATTGAGTTTGCTGGGGCTTCGCCACTAACGCGCAAAACGCGGCAAACGGGGAGTCTTGACAATGCTTATGGAGCCTCGGGACCAATGGATTGTGATGTTTTTGAAAAAGACTTTTATTATTTGCCTGAAGCCATCATTTCTCAAGGATTTGCTCGCAACAAAGTAGTTGGCATGATTGGTGTTATTAACCAAAGCAATTATTTTGATGCAAATGCCTATGCCAATACGACATACGGACAGTTTTCCTCTGCCCCCTTTGTTAATAATCAGGCATTACCTTTAGCGGAATCTAATTTTGGATTCATCCTACAAGGGCAATTCACCAAAAGTATGTATGCTCAATTCGGGGCTAGCCTCATGGATTGTGCCCCTCGGTGTAATCCATTTTTGAAAACGGATGGCAAGGCTTTTAACGTCATCCTTGAGCTAGGATGGGTCAAGGATGATGTGTGCGGAATGGGGGAGGGCGCTTATCGCATTCAGCCCTTCCTCTTTCGTAATGAGGGATCAACAAATGGAGGCATAGCCTTAAATATGGAGCAAACATTATGGAAAAGTCCCTTTGCCATGTACTCTCGTTTGGGATGGAGTAGTGCAAATTCAGGGAATCTTGGGGGCGCATGCTCTCAAATCTCGGGAGGATTGATTTTCAAAAAACCTATTGAAGTTTTGACAGGCGTTGCTGAATCAGATCTCAACTTTTTAGGACTAGGGATCGCCCTCATCAAGCCAGATGGAGAGGTCTTATCAGAGGGGCAATCGACCTCATCCCGAGAGGTCGTCATCGAATGCGTCTATACATACTCCTTGAGTGCGTATTGTCTCATCCAGCCATCTATCCAATTTGTCAGGAATCCAGCAGGGCGCAACGACCGTAACTCTACAACCGTTTATTCTGTCCAGACCGTGCTCTTGTTTTAAGCCAAGCTGTTATCAAGAATAGGAAATGCTCCCTTGTTAACGTTTATGAGATCGTTGTCTATGCAACAACATCCCACAAAAGCGTCAAGACCTAAAAAGACATAAGGAAGCTCGGGGATGCTTTGTTCTTTTTCAGGGCTTTAAGGCAACAAAACCCGAGTCGCACGTCACGGTAAACGTAAGATTGCCATCCGTTCCAACTGTAATTGAATCAAAATTGATGGCTGTCCCAGAAATGTTATTATGAGTTTCCTAATTGAGTAGCTTGATCCAACGTCGTGCGAATCTTATTAGCAATCTCTAGGTGTACGAGATATTCCCTTATTGATTGGGGAAATAATAAGAGAGCTTGTTCCACTTTTTATCTCAATTTCATCGAGGGTGTCTCCGACTCCAATTTTCCAAGTTGTTGTCCACTTATTGTTCGCAAAATAGAGGAAATTAGCTGAGAACGACTGTTTTATATTTTTTGAGGAAACGCTTTTAGTCTGGGTCATAGACTTGACAATTATTGATGAATTCTTAGTGACATCTGTTGAGCGAAAATATGTTAGATTGTCTGTTGTATAAGGAATATGCAATGTATCCTGAAAGACAATCGTAGCTTGATAAGTATCCGAACCTTTTGCGTCTCCAATTTGAATCCTGCATACTTGATCAATAATGACGTTAGATTGAGCGAGTGATTCAGGAGCTAAAGCTAAAGCAGTTGACCCCTGTTCGCCCCCACCTCCACCCCCACAAGAAAAAAGTCCAAATATAGAAATACAAGGCAAAATAAAAGTTATCAATATATGGCGATGTATTATAAAATAACGAAACATGATGTGTTGTACTACAGGAGATAGCTTTGTATTACAAGAGAAAATATTTAGAAGATAACAATTTCAAAAAATACACGATTTTATGTATATCTAATAATTCAAAAAAATAATCAATTATATTTGTTGGTAAAAGTAGAAATGCGTCATTTTTTTATGATATAAATAACTAAGAATAAAGATGATATAACCATAATGAACTACGGTGAGATTGGAGTCACTCAATGAATGTCAGCACACTCCACGAGACGGCGGTTTCTAAGCCACTACGTTGAGATTGGAACTGAATTGTGGGGAGTCATGAAAATGGCAATTAACTGGTTTCTAAGCCACTACGGTGAGATTGGAACTGCTTCCTCAATTGTGTTTGCCGTCACCATAATATATGTTTCTAAGCCACTACGGTGAGATTGGAACCGAGGAGCAGGGAAAAATCCTACCTCCTCTGCCGTTGTTTCTAAGCCACTACGGTGAGATTGGAAATTTCATCACATTGCCTTTCGTTCTCTGTAATCTGAAGTTTCTAAGCCACTACGGTGAGATTGGAAACCTCCTGAATAGGAATAACTTGCGTTGGTGTGATTATCACAAGTATTTAATGATGAGTCACGATATTTTTAAGAGATTTCGGATTTTTTATAAAAAAGATGAAATAATCTGTCGACCTTGAGTCCTGCGTTTGCTTGTGTTTATTGAGTTAGAGGATATTGGAGATGTTTCCTTTTGGGTCTCCTAGTTCTTCGCGAGTAAGAAATTTTTCGTTATCTAATGAAAAGAGGACGATATGACTATTTTCTGCGCGCGTTTTTTCTAAGATTGTTTTGATTCGAGCGTATTGAGCGACACCTGACTTCGCCAATGGAATAGAGGAGAGCACTTATAAAACCCTTATAAACACTC
>JAVXPO010000041.1:0-3609 GCA_036644695.1 Akkermansia sp.
TGGGCTCTGGGCTCTGGGCTCTGCGTCATGAACAGATCGGCTCTTTACGAAATGGACACGGAGCTTACAATCATTATCACTTATGAAGCGTGTCACATTGCCAGAGAAAGCCTATGCAGGATATATTTTTGATTTAGATGGTACTTTGGTGGATAGCATGCCCGTGCATTATCGGGCATGGAGACAAGCGTTAGAGGAGGGCGGAGCCCCATTTGAGGCTTTTTTACCTGATGAATTTTATTCGTATGGTGGAACCGCTGCTGTTGATGTTGTTGCAATGATTAACAAGAAATACGGGGTTCACCTCTCACCACAAGCGACGGCTCAGCGTAAACGCGAGATTTATATGAAGCTCGTTGATGAATATGGAGTTGCCCCCATTAAGGAAACGATAGATTTTGTTCATTCTCTTGGCGTGGATGCACCCATTGCTATTGCGACAGGGAGCGCGATGCCTGGGGCAATCCATACATTGATGAGAGCAGGACTTGATGATTTATTTCCCTTGATTATTACCCCAGACGAGGTGGAACGAGGGAAACCCTTCCCGGATATGTTTTTATTAGCGGCTCAACTACTTCATGCACAACCCAATGAATGTGTCGTCTTTGAAGATGCCGTGCCGGGGATACAAGCAGCAAAAGCCGCAGGGATGGATTGTGTAGTAGTGCAAACGCCTCCTGAATATTTAAGGGGCAGTTTGTCCATTTAGACAATGACCCTGACCGATTGAGGAACGATATTTTTCTTATGGTGGGCTGGGGGAGAACGTGTTGCGTTAGCCGAAGGCGATGCATCAGGTTTCCGCCTGAACCGTATTTGATGTTGGAAGGTGAAAGTGGTGTTATTGAGACACAGGGGCGACTGTATTTTTATGAACCCAGGCTGGGGTGCCATTAAATGTACGGATATAGTACCATGAGCCTCGCTTGGCGAGTTCGATCATGGGGGTCGATGAGGGCAAAGTTAAGAGAGCAGGGCTGTCGGGATCTGCTGCATGTCTGGCAGGGGTAGGCAAGATGGCGATGAGCAATTGATCTTGATTAACGATATTGGGCAACTCGGGGTACATTAGTTTGTTGGCAATACCTGCGGTTATGGTTAAAAGAGCAAAAACAGAGATGAGTGAGAGGAATATTTTGTATTTACCAAAAACAATAAGGCAAGCAAGCGATGTGAGGAGGATGGCACCAGATACGAGGATGATAGGCATAAGGTGGTTATAGCTGACGAAGGTAAGCCATTCTGTTTTGCCGTCTAAGTGAGGCATAACAGCCCCCTCTTTTCTTTCAATAAAGGCGAGGTTTTTTGACGCTTCTTTGAAATTTGGAGTTACGTTGAGAGCTCTTCTGTAGTTGAGAGCTGCCTCCCCTGGATTATTGAGTCTGTAGAGGCAGTTAGCTAACCCAAAGTAAGAGGCAGCTTTTGCTTGGCTGGAAAGATGAGGTCGAGCCAATTTTTGTTCAAATTCCTTGGCTGCGAGTGAGTATTCGCCTCTTGAATAAGTGTTATGAGGGGAGGATGCCAATATTACTGACTCCTCTGCGCCCGTTAATGAGTTGGGGGCCAAGATGAGCATGGCAAAAGCGATGAGTGGCAACTTAGCTAGGATATGTTTGACCTGTTTTAACATGGCAGATTTACGAGAGGCGGAGAGTTCTTTGCCCTCCGATTCGGGCAGGAAGGCTTGAGCGTCTCGGGTTTCTAATATTTCTTTAATTTGAGAGTTCCTTTCTTTTTCAGGAATGTTTGCCTCAATGAATGAACCAAGCGAGCGAAGGAAGGCATTGGGGGATTCTTTAATAGATATCGCCTTGAAGGCGACGAGTCTTGCTCGGCTCTCTGTAGACATCGCCCGACGTTTTTTCAGGAGCTTATTAACAGCATATCCCATGATGGCAATTGCAGGAAGGTAGGCGAGCAGGAACCACAATGTGGATGTGCGTTCGCTCAAGGTGTTTTCTATTTCTGTCGGGATTAGTCCGTAGATGTCGGTCATTTTTTCTACAGGTATCGTTCCAGCAGGGGGGGGGTAGCCACCGCGACCGAGGTAGCAGACACCATGCCGGAGGAAGAGGCTTTCCATGGTAGAGGGATGGGGGCAGAGGTAACCGTCGTGTAGGTTTGTAAGCTTGGATCAAAGTAGGTGAGCTCAAATGGGGGGATACAGTCTGTTTCTGCTGTTGGGCGCAATAGCTGTTGGAAGATAACGGAACCACTCAAACTGCGCGATTCTTCTTTGCTTAGTTTATTGGGGGGATAGAGTTTCCAAAGGCTTGAGTCTTTGACGATAGGGCAATTGAGCGAATCAATGTTACCTGTACCTTGAACGGTTATTTTAACAGAGATTGGTTCATTTGCACTCAAATCAAGTGCTTCTGTCGATGTGCTAATCGTCAATTTACCCACGGCATTACTGAAGCTAGCTGGTGCATTACTCGGTAATGATTGAGCATTGATAGAAATTGGAGGGATAGGAAGTGGAATGGGAATGAGGTTGCGGACAAATTGGGCAAGGACTGGGTCAGCATTTTCTTGGAGAGCAAAGGCAGTTATTGTACCAGAGGCAGAGACCTCTCCCCCTCGCAAGGGAATCAAGGCACTATTGAAGGTCATTACCTTCCATTCTCGTCCTCGAATAAGGGCTGTACCTCTCGGACGAATACTGGACTCGGGTACTGTTGGTTCAAAACGCCATGAGGCGACTCCATTTGTCTTAATAACGGGGATTTGGTAATCAGTTACGATGGGAGGCGTATAAAATTTTAATTCACATAAATCTGGTTGATTGACGTAGGGGGCTTTGTCACTTAAATGCCAGAGTGTCCCATATTGAAGTTGTCCGTTCGTTTGAGGCATGGGTGCCCATTGAATGGCATCAAATGGGTAAACTGTTAATTTTTGCGGTTGGGTTTGAAAGGTAGCTCCTGTATCGGCTCGCAATGTGATAGAAGGTATCGTGACGATACCTGGCTTGTCGGCAGTTACATCAAAAGCGATGAGATAAGCTGTTTTATTAGGTGCGCCAGGCCAAGATAAATAATTGCTACCTGCGTACCGAACGCTGGCGCCTGCAATGTTTGGCAGAGGGAGAGGCTCTACCATGTTGCCATTGGTCATAATGACAAGAAAGATTGTTTTTTCTCCTGGGACGACCGCTTGGGATATCCATTTTGTCTCAATTTGAGCCAATGTGGTAGCAAGCGATGCAGCGAAGCAAAGGACAAGTGTCCATAATGATAAGAATTTTCTCATGGCGGTTAGTTTTTGAAGTTAATAGTCTTTATCGGGTGCCCAATTGATTGGGCGTTGGGGGATTGGAGAACCTTTCTCTGCATCGGAACGTTCTTTTAGGATGCGAGCTGCTTCTTTTCGTTCTTTATCTTCCTTACTTTCTTCTATTTCTGCAATTTGTAAGTCCTGATTTTTCTTTTCAGATCCTTGATTGAGTTGAGATTGCCCTTCTTTATTAGGATTGACATTCATATCAGGTTTTGAGTTCGATTTTTCATCAAGACCAGGTTGATGTGATTGTTTATCCTGACCTTGCTTGCCTTGGTCGCCCTTGTCCTGCTTATCCTGATCTTGCTTGCCTTGGTCGCCCTTGTC
>JAVXPO010000041.1:3709-11536 GCA_036644695.1 Akkermansia sp.
TGCTTATCCTGATCTTGCTTGCCTTGGTCGCCCTTGTCCTGCTTATCCTGATCTTGCTTGCCTTGGTCGCCCTTGTCTTGCTTATCCTGACCTTGCTTGCCTTGATTGCCTTTGTCCTGCTTATCCTGACCTTGCTTGCCTTGGTCGTCCTTGTCTTGCTTATCCTGATCTTGCTTATCTTGACCGTTTTTGTCCTGCTTATCTTGACCTTGCTTGCCTTGATCTTGTTTGTCCTTATCCTTGTCCTTTTTTTGTTGCTCTTGCTTCTTTTTTTGTTCTTCGCGACGTTTTTGTTCTTCCTTGAGCTTTTTCAGGTACTCTTTAATTTTTTTCTTATTGTTAAGGGCAGGGGCATACGATTTATTTACAGCGAGTGCATCATCATAATGTTCAATAGCATTGGTAAGGAGTTGCTCCGCTTCCTTAATTTGTTCATCTCCGATTTGATCTTGCTGTTGTTGATTGGCGTTACTTAATTGAGCATCTTCCTTTTGTTGTGGCTGAGCAAGTTTGGCAAAGGCATTGTGAGCTGTGACATTGCCTAGATTATAATGAGAGGCAGTTTGTATATTATTATCAGAAGATAAAAGTGACTTTGAAAAATTCTTTGTAGCTTCCTTATCCTTTTGGGCTTTTAGTTGATTATATCCTTCTGTAAAGGCACTTCGAGCTTGTTTTTCTTCCTTTTCGCCAGCATGAGCTATCGGATAAGTTAGCACGAGTAAGACGAGGAGAATGCTTGTTTTAGTCAAATGACTCTTTCTAAACGCTCTCCATTTTGTCCCTGTAATGAGGGCTAGAATTAAGCAAATGAGGGATGGGATGGCAAAGATGTAGTAACGGTCGTTAGGAACCATCTTTTTCTCTCCCATTCCTTCTTCACGATTGAGTCGTTCAGCAATTTGTTTAACATATCTTGTTAATTCCTTACCATCATTGAGTTGGATGTATTGACCATCTGTTTCATTGGCGAGCAATTGTAATGGGGCAGGGTCAAGTTTGGTGAGGACTTGTTGTCCTCTTCTATCACGATAAATGCCATCTGGTTGACGAGAATCGGGGATGACATCCCCATTTAGGGTGCCAATACCAGCAGTTACGACAATCAGATGATCTTCTTTTGCCTGAATTGCCGTGTTATATTGAGCATTAACTGTATCTTCTCCATCACTTAAGACGATGAGGGCATTGGTGGTATCTTGTGTTTTATCTCGATTAAACGTTTTGAGGGCGAGGCTGACGACATCTTCCAAATTGGTGCCTCCCATGGATATCCATCCGTACTCAAGTTGTTCTATTGATTCTTTGAGTGAATTATGGTCATGGGTGAGTGGCATGAGCAAGTGAGCCTCACCAGAGAAAATAATGAGTCCGAATTTATCCTCGGGCAAATCATCCAGTAGGTCATAAGCTGCTGTTTTGGCACGATCTAGGCGTGATGGGGTAACGTCTCTTGCTTGCATTGAGCGTGAGCAGTCGATGGCAATGATGATATTATGTCCGCGTCTGATTTCTTCTGTTTCTCTCTGACCCGAGTAAGGGCGTGCTAGAGATGGGATGATAAAGACTAGAGAAAGAAGTCCAAGGACAAGTGGTAAAATTTTCCCCCACCTCGATGAGCGGTGAACGAGCTCATTGATGTGTTGTTGTGAGACGAGTACTTCCCATCGTTTTGATCGCTGCCGTAGCATGATCCATGCGACAAGGGCAAGGAGCACAGGGATGAACAGCGCATAAAGGACATTTGGATAGAGGAAGGACATGATCGAACGTTACGGGGCTGGGGTGGGACGTAGTATCTGGAGGCAAAGACCGATCAGCATGAGACTAGCACCAGCCACGAGGAAGTAGAGAAATAAGTCTCGTTCTGTGACGGTGGTATAGGCTTTTGCTTCGGTTTTTTCCAGTTTATCGATGGACGAAAAGGCCAGTAAGAGTTTATTGGTATCAGTTGCGCGGAAGTGTTCGCCCCCTGTCACGGACGCTATTTTGCGGAGAGTGGGTTCATCAAAGCTTTGTCCTGCGACGAATCCACCGCCCATGCGGTCATCATCTGTCCCGACGGCGATTGTATAAATTTTGATGCCCAGTTTTGCGGCTGCCTCTGCTGCCTCAAGAGGGGATATTTGACCCGAGTTAGAGGCACCATCTGTCACGAGGATAATAATTTTTGATTTGGTGTCTTTACGACTCTCAAGTCGTGTCGCGGCGGCAGCTATAGCCGATCCGATTGCTGTACCATCAGCCGAAATTGCTTTTGTGGTAAATCTCTCGATGATGTCGATGACGAGTGCATGATCGAGGGTCAAGGGACAAAATGACTTTGTGCGTGCTGCAAAACCAACGACACCAATACGATCATCAGGACGTTGCTCAATGAATTTACAAATGACAAATTTAGCAGCAACGAGACGATCGCACCGCTGATTGTTCAGAATCATATCTGGAGTTTCCATAGATCCAGAAAGGTCAAAATCAATCATCATATCAATACCATTGACTATTTTATGAGTCCGTTCGTTGATAAGTTGAGGTCGTGCAAGTGCCAGAGTAATAAAAATTGCGCTAAGAACCATGAGGAGGGCTCCGATACGTCCTGCTATTGATTGAGGGTGACGAGCAAGTGATTTGATGAAACGGATAGTTGGATAAGAAATTGAGCCATCAGTTCCTCGGTGTTTGCGAAGAATGACAAGAGCCAAGAGGAATGGCAAAAGATAGAGCCACCCCAGATGGGCAAATTGGAAGTATTCATTCATAGTTAACCGAATTGATAGGTGAGAATTAGTGAGATAACGGTTGGACTGATGTCCGTTGTTGTTTGCTCATGACATCTGTTTCTATTATATTTTGAGCAGAATATTGGTCGATACCAAGAATGAGTGATTTAGTTGTATCTGCTAATTCTTGAGCTTGTTGATCGTCGTGATTGGTGCGTTCTTCATATTTGAGACGCGACATTTTATCGAGTAGGTCTCTGACTGGAATTTGAAATTGAGTTGGAATAGAGGCAAGGGCATCACCACGTCTGTTGAACTCTTGTTGCGTTTCATAGAGGGCGGGGTCTTGCGCTTTGCCTGTTAAATAGGAGCGTAAAATTAAGGATAATTGTACTGAGCAATTCTTCAAATCAGGGGGGGATTGCATGAGCCTGTCTATTTGAGCGATTGCCAATTGACTAGATGTTGGCGGAGGAATAATTTTTTTCAATTTGCGAAGCAAAAAGACAAGAAGAATGACGAGAAGAAGAAATGCCCCAATGATTAAGCTCCACTCAATAGGTGACAGCACAGGCAGTGGCGAAAAGCTGTCAGGAGTTGTAGCTGGATCTAATTCTGGAGGGGGGGGGAGCATAATTAGTGAGCGAATTTTCTAGATCTTTTACTAAAGACTGCTTTAAGAGCAGGGAGGAAGGGCATGCGATTATCGAGATCAAGATAATCAAGACCGAGGCGGTTGAATTCTTTTACCCATGCATCTCGATGATTTTTGACAAGTTGATTGTGGACTTCTCTAATCTCTGGTTTGGAGAGATTGATGTAATAACTGCCCCCATTTTCAGCATCGTTGGCGATGATGCGTCCTGCATCAGGGAGAGATAACTCGGCTTGATCTGCGACTCGGACTGGAATCAACTCATGCTTAAAGGAGAGTTTCCCCAAGGCTGCCCTATTGATGTCCCCCTGAAAGTCGCTTATCATGATGACGATAGCTGTTTTTTTCTGAGTGCTTAACAGCATATCTGCGACATCAGACAGATTGTCATCCGGGCATTCCTCATGGGAACTAAGGATTTCTCTGATAATGCGCAATGTTTGCCTAACCCCTTTGGCTGGAGGTAGGTAAAAACGTTTTTTTTGTCCATAAATAAGTAATCCGCATTTGTCACCGCTTTGTACCGCACTAAAGGCAAGGACGGCGGCAATTTCTGCTGCGTATTCGAGCTTTGTCGACTTAGCCCCTGCCGAGGCATAATTCATCGACCCACTCGTATCAACGACGAGAATCAATGCTTGTTCTCGTTCTTCACGGAAACGGCGTACATAGGGCGAGCCCATGCGTGCCGTTACTTTCCAGTCAATGAAACGTGGATCATCGCCAGATAAATATTCGCGGAAATCATCAAAATCTAAGCCTTGTCCACGAAAGCCAGATTGGTATTGACCAGCAAAGTTTTCTGCTGCCATACGTCTGGCTTTTAATTCAATACGGCGAACGCGTTTGAGGATTTCTGATGCTTTATCATCCATGATAGAGGGGCGAATAGTTAGAATGATGCTTAACCCTTGCGAGTAAATGGCTTTACGGCACGGGGACTTTAGAGAGGATGCTATCGATTACATTATCGGGCGATATATTCTCTGCCTCTGCCTCATAAGAGAGCAAAATACGGTGGCGCAGAATATCATGAGCAAGATCTTTGACATCCTGTGGAGTGACAAAGGAGCGATGATGCATAAAGGCATGAGCTCGGCTTGCCATGGCAATGTTAATCGTAGCACGGGGGGATGACCCAGCCCTGACGAGCCCACGAAGGGATACATCGACTGATTCTGGATTGCGAGTGGCACGTACTAAATCGACAATGTACCCACGGACAGCCTCGTCAATATAGATTTTATTGACTAAATCACGACTAAGGGCAATTTGATCGGGATTGACGACAGGGTAGGTCTCGGGAGGGGGCGCGGAGCTCGCCATAAGATCGAGTACCTTTAATTCTTCTTCTCGACTAGGGTATGAAACAATGACCTTGAAAAGGAATCGGTCAAGTTGTGCCTCTGGTAGTTGATAGGTGCCTTCTTGATCAATTGGGTTTTGAGTCGCCAAGACGAGGAAGGGATCGGGGAGTTTATATGTTGCCTCACCGAGCGTTACCTGACGTTCTTGCATCGCTTCCAAAAGAGCTGACTGTACTTTGGCTGGGGCACGGTTGATTTCATCTGCCAAAATGAGGTTAGCAAAGATAGGTCCTTTTTTTGCAGAGAAGACATGCGCCTCTGGATTATAAATCATGGTGCCCAACAAATCGGCAGGCAAAAGATCAGGAGTAAACTGAATCCGTGAGAATTGAGCTTGGAGCGCACCTGCAAGGGCTTTGACAGAAAGAGTTTTTGCCAATCCTGGGACACCTTCTAAAAGAACGTGACCTTTGCAAAGTAAACTGAGAATGAGCCGATCGACTAGCTCTGATTGACCTACGACAACTTTAGCAATTTCCGCCCGTAGGGGAGAAATCCACGAAGAATTGCCGGCGATTTCTGTGTTGAATTGTTGAGTATCCATTTGTTATGGGGGCGTTAATGAATGGGAGACATACTGCCAAGCCATCAGAGATAATTCAAGCAAGATTACTTAATCTTCGCAACTGACTTTACTCTGAATAGATAGATGACAGCTAGATAAGACAAAATGTTCAAAAAAAACGACGTTTCTAGGAAAGAAACGTCGTTTGTAAAGAGATAAAATTTAGGTCAAAGTTTAGTGAGCGCGGCAGAAAGCTTCAAATCTGTCGAGACCTTCCTTGAGGATGTCGAGAGTAGTGCAATAGCTGATGCGCAAGCTCTTATCATTACCAAATGCAACCCCAGGGATGGTGGCTACTTTGTAACGTTCGAGGAGTTTGTCGCAGAGATTCAGCGAAGTTAAGCCGAGTTTACTCGTATCAACGAAGAAATAGAAGGCGCCTTTGGGCTCGACAACACTAATGTTCGGGATCGCATTTAAGCGTTCGAGGACATATTGGCGACGCATATCGTATTCATCGCGCATGTCGCTAATGAAGGTTTGTGGGCCTTTCAGGGCGGCAATTGCACCAAATTGGGCAAATGTACAGGTATTCGAGGTTGTGTGATCCTGAATCGTCTGGATAGCCTTCGCAATTTCTTTGGGGGCAGCAGTATATCCGAGTCTCCATCCAGTCATTGCATAACCTTTAGAGAAGCCATTAACCGTAATGGTCAAGTTGTAGATAGCTGAGCTAAGAGAGGCGATGCTAACATGCTTGCCTTCACCGTAGACGAGATGTTCGTAGATTTCATCCGAGAGGATGAGAATATCCTCACTAACGGCAACTTCACCGATGCTACGGAGCTCTTCTTCTGTATAAACAGCACCCGTTGGGTTGGTTGGGGTGTTGATGATGACGAGTTTTGTACGAGGTGTCATTGCTTCTTCAAACTGTTCAGCTGTCATTTTCCAACCAGAAGCAGCAGTCGTTTCAACGATAACGGGGACACCACCACACATACGTACCATTTCAGGATAGCTGACCCAGTAAGGAGCAGGGATGATGACTTCATCACCTTCGCTGATAACGGCAAGCAATGAATTGTAGCAAGCATGCTTAGCTCCTGCGCTAACGATGATTTGAGTCGGTTCGTAAGCTAAATTGTTATCCTTAGCCAATTTTTCAGCAATGGCTTCACGCAAAGAGAGGAGACCAGCGGAAGGGGTATACTTGGTTTGACCATTATTCAATGCGTCAATGGCAGCTTGCTTGATGTGGGCTGGGGTATCCATTTCTGGCTCACCACCAGCAAGTCCATAAACTTCTTCGCCAGCGGCTTTCATTGCCTTGGCTCTATTGGTCACTTTCAAGGTCAAGGACGGTGTCAGTTTTTCGATACGGGGAGAAATCATTTCCATGAGATGTTCTATCTAGAATTGGTTCACCGTCCCGGGAGCGAATTCCGCTCTCCGATCGGGCAGAGAGAGCTATACACTCATGATACGTCACGTGCAAGTAGAATGCCATCTGTTGACAAGTTTTATTGCTCAGAGGAATATTTGCCCTCCTCTATACAAAAAACATGCGCTACGGATAATTCCATAGCGCATGATTAAGAAAGAGAATCTATCAATAATAGATTTTATCGAATAGTGACGCGAGGGTCATTTGCCAAAACATCGGCAAGTTCATCCCATCCCTTATCTGTTTGGAGCTGGAACATCTGAAGATAAACTGAGGCAACGCCTGCCGAGTATTTTTCAAATAAATGATCGACGGCAGCTGCAAGCTTATCCTTATCTAAGGTCTCAGGCAGAGTATCAACCACACCATGACCGTTATGGACAATGCAAAGGGTATTGAGGAAATCAATTAGCATTTGTTCGTGCTTACGGAGCAACCAAACTTGGAGCAAGTGATCACCAATTTCTTCACTTGGCTTCCATGAAAGCATCTTTTTGATAAACGCGAATTGTTCAGGGACAGGTTTTTGTTGAAGATACTGAGGACGCAATTTTTTGAGCTGACCAAGTTCTTTCAGTGCAGCGCGATAAACGCCACGTTCTTGATTTCTCATCCAATCAAGGATGTTATTAACAGTTGCTTCGTCTGCTTGTTGGAAAATGTAGTATGCTTTCATGAGGTGTGTTTAATTTGCTAAGAAAGTCGCTGGAACTAGACAATCTACAAACAGAGCTAATCTGTCCAGCAAATCTCCTGTCAGAACGATAAAAAGAATTTTTTTTGTCTGTTTTCAAAAAAGTCTTGTCAGAAAAGAATAGGTGTGGTTAATTCCTTCCACGCTTCAGGCAAAAACGCCACTGTAGCTCAGGGGTAGAGCAACGCATTCGTAATGCGTAGGTCGTCGGTTCAATTCCGACCAGTGGCTCCACTCTCTTAGTGATAGTGGACTTTTGCATGATGACGGACACCAATGCCTCGTTAGCTCAGTTGGTAGAGCAGTTGACTCTTAATCAATTTGTCGAAGGTTCAAACCCTTCACGGGGTACCATCCGCCATCCTTCATGTAGCATCAAACAAGTGCCTCGTTAGCTCAGTTGGTAGAGCAGTTGACTCTTAATCAATTTGTCGAAGGT
>JAVXPO010000041.1:11636-18375 GCA_036644695.1 Akkermansia sp.
TCGAATCCTTCACGGGGTACCACTTGTTTTATTTTATCTCTTTACTCTTGAACAGAATGGAGAATTTTTTGCAGGTCTTCTGCGAAGCCTGGGTAGGAGGTGTTGATACATTCTGTATCAAGGAGAGTTGTTGTACCTTCGGCGGTGAGCCCTGCGATGAGGAAGCTCATGGCAATGCGGTGATCTCCAAAACTTGGAAGTTCGCAGCCTTTTAGTTTGTTACCACCGTGGATCACCATGCCGTCCTCGTATTCGTCAACGATGACTCCCATAGCGCGTAAATTAGTTGCAGTTGTTGCAATACGATCCGTTTCTTTCACCCTTAGTTCGTGAGCATTGCGAATGATAGTATCGCCTTGAGCCAAGGCAGCGGCGATGGCTAGGATGGGGATTTCATCAATGAGATTAGAAATTTCCTCTTGGAGTAATTCTGTCCCATGGAGTGATTTATTGCCTGTAACAGTGATGTCTCCGTAGGGTTCTCCCGCATGCTCAGGTGATGTTTTGACAATGGAAATATCCGCTCCCATGCGAGCAAGCGCGTTGAGGATAGCGGTCCTTGTGGGATTGAGTCCTACCTGATGAAGGGTAAAGTGTGATCCAGGGAGGATAGCTGCGGCAACAATCCAAAAAGCGGCAGATGAAATATCAGCTGGGACGGTTAAGTCTTGCGCAAGGGGAGTTGCTGGACCTGTAACGGATGCCGAGAGTCCCTTTTCTGTGCAGGGGATGTGAAAGTGATGAAAGAGGCGTTCTGTATGGTCTCTCGTGATAGCTGGCTGATGAACGATGGTTTCCCCTTGTGCAAACATCCCGGCTAGGAGAATTGCACTTTTTACCTGAGCACTCGCCATTGGTAGGGTATATTCAATTGGATGAATGGTGCCTGCGTAAATGAAAAGGGGAGCACAACCTGATTTCTCGCCTCTTGCCTCAATATTGGCACCCATTTGCTCTAATGGATTCATGATGCGTCCCATAGGTCGCGAACAAAGGGAGTCATCCCCAAACATTTCTGAGTCAAATGGGCAGGCTGCGAGCATGCCCGCCATGAGTCGCATCCCTGTACCCGAGTTTCCACAGTCGATGGGATGAGCTGGGGGCGTAGGGTTCATAGAGACGCCTTTGATTAAGAAGTGAGTCGGTCCGTAGCCTTCCCGTTTTTCTAGAATTTTGAGTTCTGCCCCTAGCTGTTGCATGGCTTTTAGCGTATTGAGGCAGTCCTCACTACACAGGTAATTGCTGATCTCTGTCGTACCGTGAGCCAGCCCTCCGAGGATAGCGGCGCGATGAGAGATGCTTTTGTCTCCAGGTACGGTTAATTCACCTTGGAGAGACGAGATTTGATGGGATTGCAGATTCATCGGACGGACTATGTTCTATGGGTATCAATTGGAATAATCAAGCCCTTTCGGCTTTATGTGCATCAGTTCCTGGGTGATGCTTTTTGAATAATCCGTATTTTGGAGAGAAAATATAGGCAATGAGGAAGAAGGTACCAAGCACTAAAATGATCGTTGCGCCCAGATGCCATCCCAGTGGGAAGGAGATGATAAAAGCGATGAGTGAACCGAGGGCGCCAATGATACCCCCACCCCAAAAGAGCCATGCCGTTTTATCTGTTAATAAATAGATTGTGGCAGCTGGACCAACGAGTAATCCAAGTGTTAAAAAGGCACCTACCGCCTGCAACGAGGAGACGAGGACGAGGATGATGAGGGTAAAAATCCCATAGCTAAGCAGACGTGGAGGAATTCCTAATGTCTGAGCCATTCCTGGATCAAAAAGATAAACGAGTAGGGGGCGCTTGAAGGCAACGAGAGCGAGGACACAAAAGGAGCTAATACCAAAAGCTATCCAGAGGTCGCCATTGGAGAGGCTCATGATAGATCCAAAAAGCCAGTCGTCAATTTTTTGCTGTAAGCCCAGTTGGATGAGGATGATGTAACCAGCGGCAAATGCCATCGTGTGGATAATGGATAGAGCCGTATCATGATTAAGGCGAGATGTACGCGAGACAAAGAGCGATCCTAGACCAACGATGAGGGCTGCAATGATTGCTCCCAAGAGAATGCTCCATCGCGTTAGTCCAAAGAGCAGAACTGCCGTCGCAATGCCAGGGAGAAGGGCGCATGAGAGGGTACCTATTTGCAGAGCGGAGCGTCGTAGAATGACGAGTCCACTGACGAATCCATTGGCAAAGCCAATCATGATGCAGGCGAGCAATGAACGTTGTGCGAGAGGCTCTTGGAGAAATTGAAAGAAATCGTTCATCAAGGTGTTTATTGAGGTGTTGACGCGTAGGTCTTGTTAATCCATTCGGGGGTATTCATTTCGACAGATGAGCCAAAGCTAATCACTTGTTGGCGAAGTAGCAGGAGTGAGTCAAAGAGGCTCGTGACTGTATTGAGATCATGATGAGATGCAATGATGAGTCTACCCTCTTGAGCAAGAGAGGAGAGGAGAACGCCTAAAGCTTCGCTAGAGGGTGAGTCAAGACCAGTGAAGGGTTCATCGAGGAGTAGGACATGCGCCTCTTGTGCGAGAGCGCGTGCGAGAAAGACGCGTTGTTGTTGCCCCCCAGACAAGGCACCAATCTGGCGATTGTCTAGATCTGTTAATCGCATGGATTCGAGTGATTTATCAACAATTTCTCGATCGTGTGGAGAGAATTTACCCCAAAGTCCTAATGAGGGATAGCGTCCCATCTCGACAAGTGAACGGACGGTAATGGGGAAGCTCCAATCGACCTCAGAACGTTGAGGAAGATAGGCAATTTCTCCAGGGAAACTTGCCATAGGGACATCATTCCAAAGAATGGAGCCAGAGGCAGGGCGAATTAGACCAGCAATGGCTTTAATCAATGTCGATTTACCTGCTCCATTGGGTCCCATAATGGCGAGGGTATGACCGCAGGTAATGGAGAACTGGATGTCTTTTAAGGCACAAACAGCACCATAGTTTGCATTGAGCGATTGAACGGTGAGTCGGTGAGAATGAGGGTGACCATGGCTCCCTCCCCAACAAATGTGATCGTGGGGTGCGTGCATTACCAAGAGAAATGATAGATATCGTGCAGTGAGTTATCACAGGACCAACGGGTCTCTGTTTGTGTCGTCATGCCATTGGGTTCAATAGAGAGTGTTATTGGGGTTTCAGGGGTACCTGCACTCCAAGTTGTCTCGACGATGAGAGAGAGTCCTTGATTTAACTTATTTTGAGAAATATCTATTTCTTTTTCTATCGTAAGAGATTCTTTATCTGTTATTTTGAGAAGAATATTTGTTCCTTGGCGGATAATCAATGAATTGGGAGTATGAGCGCATCGGACAGTCAGCAAACAGGGGATCATCGCCTCTTGAGATTGATTCATTTGAATGGGGGTAATAAACTCAATGGGGCGTTTAGTCGTGAGATGCCAAAGCATCAATCCAACGAGTAAGACGCCAACAAGAGTGAGAATAACTTGTTTGATTGGGGAGCCAAACATAAATGATTATTTGGATAATGCTTGTTTAATCGTAAGGACATTTTTGCGAAACATGTCCTCAAATTGAGGGGTATCTGGAGACAATCCATCCGTTATGAGTGCCTGACCTAAAGGAATATTTAATGTTTTAGCAATTTCCTCAAGACTTTTTGGATTGGCTGAATATTCGGGGAAGATAACGGGGATACCTAATTGACGGAGCTTTTGGAGTGTTGAGGCAAGCCGAGCAGGATTGCTCTCATCTTCACGACTGATACCTTGAATGGGGATTTGATGAAATCCGTATTCTTTACAAAAATGACTCATTGCTGCATGTCCAGTCACGAGGATTTTCTTATCAGTAGGAATATCAGCTAGTTGAATCCTTGCCCAAGCATCTAAGCTATCCATCTTTTTATTCCATACAGAGAGATTTTTTTTATATTGTTCTGCATGAGTTGGATCAATTTTTAATAGCGATGAGTAGAGTAGTCGAGCGGCTCGCTTCATATTCGATGGGGTATGCCACCAATGAGGATCATTGGCATGGTGACAGCAAGAATTATCATGGTGTTCATGCTCCTCTTCCTTATTCCCCTCATGTTGAGATGATGGGACATCGGGGATATTAGCTCCGAGCTCAAGGATAGCGCAGTCATTTGAGCCTGAAGAGAGAGTATCGCGTAAAGAATCAAGATAGGGCTCCATCTGTTTCCCCGAGGCGAGGACGAGCTTACTACCTGCGGCTGTAGCGATCTCTTTTGGTGATGGCTCAAAGGTGTGGAGGTTGCCATTGGCTTTTAGCAAATCAACGACAAGAACCTTATCTCCGCCTATTTGGCGTGCCATATTACCCAAAATTGGATGGAGAGCCGTTAGTTTAACCTCAGCATGAGAGGGCATGCTTAAAAAGCAAGCACACAAGAGAGCAAAGAAAACACTCGTGAGTCGAATCATGGATAGATGATAAGCTTTTCATAGGGCTAACCGCAAGTTACATCAGGTGCATGCTTGCCAAAATTGATAAGATATGGCAGAATGTCTCCCAGATTACCCGTATATGCGGTATGTACCTACTTATTAGACGATGAAAAAAGTTTTTGTATCAGGATGTTATGATATTCTCCATGCTGGGCATATTCAGTTTTTTGAAGAAGCCAAAGCTCTCGGTGATTATTTAATTGTTTCTTTTGCCTCAGAAGATGTTCTATGGCACCACAAACAAAGGAAGCCCTCCATCCCCGATGAGCATAAAAAAGTTTTATTGGAGAATCTTCGCATTGTGAATCAAGTGATTATTGGCAAAGGCATGAAGAAAGGCTTAGACTTTGAAGACGAATTTATTCAAGCCAGACCTGATGTTTTAGCTGTTACTGAGGATGACCTTTATGGAGACGTAAAACGTGAACTTTGCGAGCGCATCGGTGCTGAATATGTCGTTTTACCAAAAACTCCCCCTCAATTTGAACCTGTTTCAACAAGTTTAATCGTTAGTAGAATCAAAGCACCGAACGAAGTTCCCTTGCGAGTGGACTTCGCTGGTGGTTGGCTCGATGTACCTCGATTTGCCAGAAAAGGTGCTTATGTCGTCAATTGTGCAGTAACTCCAATGGTCTCCTTAAAAGAATGGGGCTATGCAAAATGTGCTGGCATGGGCGGTAGTGGAGCATGGGCTATGCTTGAGGGTAGAGATTCAGTGCAATCTGAGCTAGATCTCGGTGTCGGCTGGCAAGACCCTGCTGTTATTGCAGAGACGGGGCTCTGCGTTTGGCGTTCAGGGACGACCCCTATCCTTGATATTAAAAGCACGGGTGATTTTTTACTAGGACATATGGCAATTTTTTATACAGATAATCCTCATGATACACCTAGTATTGCCAATGATGAGCGTGATTATGCTCGCATCGCTCAATCTTCCTTAATTGCTCGTGCTGGGGTCATTGAGCGCAATATTGAGACCTTAGCTGCTGGGGTTTCTCTGTATTATAGCGTGCAACTTGATGAGGGAATGACTCCCTTGCAAGTATTACCTGGCTCGATTGCTCGTAAATATTGTGGTGGCGGTCATGGTGGTTATGCTCTTTACCTCTTTGCTAATAAAGCAGATCGAGATACTGCCGTGGCTACTCATCCAGACAATATGAAGATTGTCGAACCTTACTGTCGTAAGTTATTCAAATAAAAAACATGTTACGATTTCTTGCAGTATGGGAATGATGCGCAGTTCGCTGGTGGCGTCTGCCAGCATTTTCCTAAGTCGCATGACTGGCATGCTACGGGAAATCGTGTACACGTCGCTCTTTGGGGCAACGGGGGTCACGGATGCTTTTAATGCAGCTTTTCGTATCCCCAACCTCTTGCGAGATCTTTTTGCCGAGGGTGCCTTATCTCAGGCTTATACGAGTGTTGCTGCTAAAACTCGCAAAACAGATGGGGATGATGCCTTGTGGGAGTTGACCAATAAAATTGCAACTCAACTCTCAACCATCATTATTGCCATCGTAACAGTGGGAATCATTTTTGCGGGTCCCATCATGGAGTTATTATTACAAGGTGGACCCGACCAATCAAAGATGGAGTTTGCGACGGATTTAAGTCGCATTATGTGGCCTTTTATAGGATTTGCCTCTTTATCTGCTCTCGTCATGGGAGCCTTGAATGTTGTAGGCGTTTTTGGATTGCCTCAGATGGCATCGGCGGCATTTAACATTGTCTCTATTGTTGTTGGTTTTGCCTTTGGATATTATTTAGACCCGACATTAGGTCCTAAAGCCTTATATGGATTTGCCATCGGTGTATCTGCTGGTGGATTGGCTCAATGGCTCGTTCAAGTCCCTAGATTGAAGAAGGCTGGCTTTCACTGGCACTTTAATTTTGCATGGAAAGATCCCAAGATGTATAAAATCTGGGGATTGATGCTACCCTCTGTTTTAGCCTCTGGGGTGACGCAGATGAATGTTTTTATCAATACTGGATTTGCCTTTGAATTACAACCAGGCTCTCTAACTGTTTTGACGACAGCCTTTAAGATATGGCAATTGCCCGTAGGGTTATTTGGTGTAGCGACGGGAATGGTTGTCTTGCCTGCTATCTCAAGAATGATGGTAGGGGATGGGCGTACTGAGGTCGCTGGACATCTCGCAAAAGCCCTGCGTTTTGTCGCTTTTTTTGCTGTTCCTTCCGTCGTCTTCCTCGGGATTTTAGGGGAAGAGATCGTTTCTGTCATTTACCAATGGGGACGATTTAGTCAAGAAGCCGTCATTTATACGG
>JAVXPO010000042.1:0-17834 GCA_036644695.1 Akkermansia sp.
AAAGTCAATAAAGCAATCGCATTATTTTTGGCATTATCTTATTTTTTTGATAGGGGCATGTCGCATGAATTACTCCTTCCGATGGAGTAATATATTCTAATTTACTTATCATAAATGTGATATAATAAATGTACTCATGAACATAAGAATTATTCGGCGAGCTTGATTTCATGAGTTATCTCTCTATAATCAGGAGAGATAGCACATGAAGAAGGAAACTCTAGACAAGTTAATTGATAGGCTTGACCATATGGACAGCAATTCTGTCCAGAATTTCCTTTTAAAATTAGCGGAGCAAAAAGGTTTTTTCCAACAGGTTTTTGAAGTTCTGAAAGAAGGCATCATTCTCTTAAATGGGACGGGGACTCTCGTTTTTGCCAACAAGGCAGCTGCGGGCATTCTCGGCAAAGAGCCTAAAGACATTGCCCCCTCAGATTTGAGTATCCTCCTAGGCAAAGAGTATTCATGGCAGCAGATTTGCAATAGTCGAGTCGCAGTTTCTCACGACATTGAGATCAACTACCCCGAGCATCGCTTCCTCAATATCTACGTCTCCCCCATTGGGCAAGAGCTCAAGACGGGACACCTCATCCTCATTAGGGACGAGACAATGAACCATGCCAAAACAGAGGAGATGATGGAGAGCGAGCAACTCAACTCGATCACCCTACTCGCGGCTGGCGTTGCTCATGAGATTGGCAATCCTCTCAATGCTATCAGTTTGCACTTGCAAATCCTCACGCGCAAACTCGATAAACTCCCAAGAGAGCTAAGAGAAGAGTTTGAGACTCTCCTCAAGACAGCAACAGCGGAGACCAGTCGCCTTGATACCATCCTCAAACAATTCCTCCAAGCCATTCGCCCCGGTAAACCCCAACGAGCGATGGAGGACATCAACGCGCTTATTAGAGAAATCCTTGCCGTCCTAACACCAGAGATTGAGGCGAGAGGAATCGCCCTTAATCAAGATTTTGCCGAGAAAATCCCCTTATTAAGCCTGGATTCCGTTCAAATCAAGCAGGTCATTTACAATCTTGTTAAAAATGCCTACCAATCCATCCCCAATCATCATGGTGGGAGTATTCTTGTCAAAACAAGCTTCAATGCCTATGAGGTACGCGTCACGGTCTCTGACACAGGCTCTGGAATCTCCCCTGAAGTCATGGGAAGCATTTATGAACCTTTTTTGACGACTAAATCAACGGGGTCAGGACTCGGTCTACTCATTGTGCGACGCATTATCAAAGATCACGGCGCCACGGTCACCATCGCCAGCAACCCCGACCAAGGAACGACCATCACTCTCTTTTTCCCTCGTTTAGATCGCCCAGTCAGTTTACTCCCGTAACAAACATTCTCCCTCTATCTTCTGATGCAACACCCTATTTTACTCATTGTCGATGATGAAAAGCCTACACGAGATGCTCTCCGCATGGGCTTTCAGGACGATTACGACGTTTACGTCGCCACCAATTTGGAGCAGGCAAAAACGATTTTTGAGAGTGAGCCTGTCGACCTTGTCCTGACCGATTTACGCCTAGGGGGTGAGAGTGGGATGCAGGTGCTCGATTTAGCGAAAAAACAACCTAATGCTCCGCTTTGCATCATGATGACGGCTTATGGTTCAGTTGATACAGCCGTCGCAGCAATGAAACAGGGGGCCTGTGACTTTGTCTCTAAACCCCTCAATCTCGACGAGGTTGACCTCATCCTCAAGCGAGCTCTCCATACGCGCACGCTCGAAACGACCAATAAAGAGCTAGAGACGAGACTCAACCCTAATCGAGGCTTAGAGCGCTTACTCGGACAATCCGAACCGATGGAACAAGTCTTTCGCATCATTCGACAAGTCGCTCCGACCAAAGCCACTGTCCTGATTGAGGGCGAGAGTGGATCAGGTAAAGAACTTGTTGCCCAAGCCATCCATGCCCTCTCGCCTCGCTCTTCTCATCCATTTGTCGTCGTCAACTGTGCCGCCCTCTCCTCTCAATTATTGGAGAGTGAGCTTTTCGGTCACGAAAAAGGCTCATTCACGGGAGCCATCCAAAAACGGGTTGGACGCTTTGAGCAGGCAAATGGGGGCACCATCTTTCTTGATGAAATTGGCGAAATCAATGCCGAGACCTAAGTCAAGCTCCTGCGAGTACTCTCCGAGAGGACAATCCAGCGCGTTGGCTCCAACGAATCCATCCCCGTTGACGTCCGCGTCGTTGCCGCTACCAATAAATCACTCAAGCAACTGGTGAGTCAGGGAACATTCCGCGAAGATTTATTCTTTCGTCTCAATGTCATCTCTATCCAGATGCCCCCTCTGCGTGAGCGACAAGAAGACATTGTCCTCCTATCTCATGCTTTCCTCAAAGAATTTGCCGAAGAAATAGGCAAACCGCTTAAACCACTCTCGCCAAAAGCCATGAAACTATTAACGAGTTATGCATGGCCTGGCAATGTCCGAGAATTGAGAACAGCCCTTGAGCATGGGGTTATTATGAGCAATTCTGATACCATTGACGCCGAGCATTTACCCACCACTCTTGCCCATCAGCAGATAATATCATCCCCTCAAAATGCAAACAATATGGATTCATCACATATTGGGCTTGTTCAAGAGGACAATTTGAATCTATTATATCGCGAACAAGTTGCTATCCAAGCTGCCTTACTTAAATCAAATGGCAATAGGACGCTTGCAGCAAAATTATTAGGAATTAGTCGCAGGACTCTCCAAAGAAAATTGACAGAAGACACAACACCTCATGATTAACTCAATTAAAGATAGAAGCCACATCTATACTCCCATTTTGGCATTTATTCTGATCATCCTTGCTTTTGTTCAGCTCTTTATCTCTTTTAATGGGCTCAATCAGCCCTTTGCCATGGATCAGGCTCAAATTGCACGAGAAGTCTCACGTGGCAATGGGATGAATACAAAATTCATACGTCCCCTAGCTCTAGCCAATTGGACAAAATCATCTGCCAGCACCAAGACTCCGACATTTGAAATGAAAGATAGCAACCATGCTCCGCTCAACATCATGGTCCAAGCCGCAGCACTCACACTAGCAGGGGGGAACGATTTCGATAGTTGGAAAATGGATCAAACATCCATGGTTTATGGTTTAGATCGCATCATAGCAGGGACATCACTCCTCTTTTTCATGATTTCAGTCGTCGTCATTTTTAATCTGACGCAAAAGCTCTTTGATTATACCATTGCCTGCGTCACGAGTGCATTACTCATTATCAATGATACTTTTTTACAGTTCTCAACAAGTGGCTTACCTCAAATGATGATGCTTCTCTTTTGTACATTGGGCATCAGCTATCTTTACGATGCCATCCATGCACAAAAGAGAAAAGAGTCATTCCTCGCCCCACTCATCTATTCTGGCATATTTTTTGCCTTCCTTCCCCTCTCAAACTGGGTGGGCATCTGGCTTTTCTTGGGTGCTCTCATTTTCGTTGGTAGCTACTTCCGCCCATTTGGACGTTATTGCCTCCCCTTTGGCATCTTTTTACTACTTGGCATGATTTGGCCTATTTACCAAAACATGATTGCCTCGGGCAATCCATTTGGTACGGCACTTTTCTCTCTTTTTGGCACTCTTTCAGGCAGTGAAGACACCATCATGCGTTCTCTCTCACCAGGAGGTCTCCCACTCAATGGGCTCGACCTCTTCCTTGCCATTATCACACGAGCCCTCCCCTTTATTCAAAATATCATTGCCAACATGGGGGGCTTGATCATTGTTCCCTTCTTTTTCCTCGGGCTCTTTCATCGTTATAAAAAGCCGGAGCTTAATGCCCTCAAGATTGCCATCTTGTGCATATGGACCACCTCTATTATAGGGATGGCAATGTATTCATCGCCAACAGACGCCATCATCTCACCCGTCCAGCTACAGATTATCATAGCCCCACTCTTTGCTGCCTTTGGCATGTCGATTCTCTTCATCATGGTCTCTCGATTGACAACGAAAAAAACAATTACAGGCATCAATGCATTCGTCATTGGTCTCGTCTTATTCATCTCTTCGGGTTCAATCTTATTACGCATCTCTGATACGATTAAAAGCGGACTCTCCACCTCAGACTTGGTACGCGTCAATTGGCCCCCCTACAATCCATTTGCCCTCAATGGACAACTGAGAGAAGCCACAGAAATGGATACGACCAAACTCATTGCCACGGATCAACCTTGGGCGGTCGCATGGTACACCGACCAAAATGCCCTTTGGCTCCCCAAGTCAATTGACATCTTTACGACCATTGATAAAACCCTGGCACCCTTTCATAGCGACATTACAGGCATCTTGATCACGCCATCCTCTAGGGATGTTGACCCAGACACAATCACTGCCAACTATGGTGACTTTACCCCTTATGTCCTCGATGGTACCATCCTGGAGTTATCAGCTAATAATCCAGTCAACATCATAGCTGGCTCTCCAGCACTTGAATCTATTCAGAAAAAATTTGCGGGTTCCAACTCACGATTATTCCTCATGGGCTTAAAAATGATCTACTACAGCTCACATCCCATTAAAGCATCGCTCCTCAACTGAAAATAATGGCTAAATCTCCAATCATCAATAAACTCAGCTTTGAGCAATCCATCTCAAGGCTCGAAGAAATTATTCAGAAAACGGATACCCCCGTTACGGAACTGGAAGAAATGATTACTCTTGTTGAGGAAGGAACCAAGCTTCTCCAACACTGCCGTGGCATCCTAAACCGAGCTGAATTACGCATCGAAGCTCTCGAAAATCCAGAACTAGCTGGACAGGACGAGCCTGACACCCCTCATGATTCTGACAATGAATCCCCAGAATTTACCCTCGATTGATACCCCCCCCCTTCTGCATTCCGTCCACTCTCCTGAATCCGTCAAATTGATGACTCAAGAGCAACTCATCGGACTCGCACAAGAAATCAGGGAGACCCTCATCCGTTCATTATCAGTTACAGGCGGACACCTGGGACCCAACCTTGGTGTCGTCGAGCTATCCATCGCCCTGCATCGCGTCTTTAGCACGCCAAAAGACAAAATCCTTTTTGATGTTTCTCATCAATCTTACGTCCATAAGCTATTAACAGGTCGAGCCGATCGCATCAGCACCATCCGTCAATATCAAGGACTCTCGGGCTTTATGAAACGCTCTGAGTCTGAGCATGATGCCTATGGGGCAGGTCACGCGGGGACATCAATCTCTGCTGCGCTTGGCATCTGTGCCGCTCGCGACATTCAGGGGCAAGACTTTAATGTCATCGCCGTTGCAGGTGATGCAGCCTTTACCTGTGGGACAACGCTTGAGGGACTCAACAACATCTCTCAAACGACCAAACGACTCATCGTCATCCTCAATGATAATGACTGGGCTATTGACAAAAATGTAGGTGCCCTGTCCAATTATTTTAACTCGCTTCAAACCTCTGATACTTATTCTTGGGTCAGGAAAAAAGCGACAGAATTCATCAAACGACTTGGTGGCGAGCAAGCCGCTGGCTTTGCCTCCAAGGTAGAGACCTCTGCCAAAGGACTCATCCTGCCCTCTCTACTCTTTGATAAATTTGGATTACGATACTTTGGTCCCATCAACGGGCATGACCTCCCCCTACTCATCAAAACGCTTGAGTACATCAAACAGCTTGATACGCCAGTTATCCTGCACATTATCACGGAAAAAGGGCGTGGTTATCAACCAGCTTTAGACAATCCTAAAAAATTTCACGGATTAAGTTCCTACGAAATTGATACAGGCTCAACCAGCGAACCACAAACGCCCACATATTCCGAAATTTTTGGAGAAACGCTCGCAGACATGGCGGAGAAAGACGACCAAGTCGTTGCCATCACAGCCGCTATGCCTAGTGGCACCAAGCTTGACATCTTTAAGGAACGCATCAAAGGACGACTCTTTGACGTTGGTATTGCAGAGGAGCATGCCGCCCTGTTTGCCTGTGGTCTGGCAACGAGAGGCATCAAACCTTACGTTGCCATTTATTCAACCTTCATGCAACGGTGCATCGACATGATTCAACACGATGCCGCCTTACAAAAATTGCCAGTCAAATTCTGTATGGATCGTGCGGGATTATCCCCAGACGATGGACCGACCCATCACGGACTCTTTGACATTGCCATGCTAAGGTGCATCCCCGACATCATCATGATGCAACCAAAGGATGAGGCAGAGTTTGTCCACATGCTCTACACCATGAATGAGATCAACGATGCGCCATCCATCATCCGATACCCCAGAGGATGTGGCACAGGTGTCGCCCTGCCAAAAACCCCACAAATCCTCCCCATTGGGAAAGCTCAGCTAGAACAAGAGGGGACAGAGGTCACCCTTATTAGCCTTGGCAATATGATTAGCATTGCTAGAGAAACGTGTCAGCTTCTTGAGCAACAAGGACGATCCGTCACTCTCATCAATGCTCGATTCATTAAACCACTTGATGCGGAATGTATAATATCCTATTCTAGGACAGCTAAAGTCGTTTGCACATTTGAAGATCACTCCATTGTTGGTGGATTTGGCTCATCTGTCCTCGAAATACTCAATGCGTCAAATATCAAAACCCCCGTCGAGATGATTGCTTGGCCCAATCACTTCATTGAGCATGGTACTGAACCTATTTTACGCGAAAAATACGGTATCACCTCAAAAAGCGCACTTAATAAAATAGAAAAACACCTGTAATTGATGAAAACTAACCTGCCCCAAGCCATTTGTTCCATCCTCCTTTTATGTACATTAGGGATGGCATCCGCCGAAATGACAAAACCCAACCCTAATTCTCCCAATGCGATCAAGCAAGCAAAACAAAACGCCAAAGAGAAAACACCAGTTTGGGTCGAGCAATTCAATAAATTAAGCGATCAGCAAAAAAAAGAATACGTCCTCACCTTTCGCCAAGCAGAGCAACTCTTTGCTCAAAATAGAATTATTGAGACCATCGGCATCTTGGATCGCCTTGAAAAAATCTTCCCCGATAACCCTGGACTTTATAATATGAAAGGCTCCTGTTATCTCAAGATAAAGGACATTCCAGCCTCCATTACCAATTTCAAAAAGGCCTTTGACATGAATCCCGATAATAACTCTGTACTCTTTAATTTAGCAGAGGTTTATTTCGTCAGCCATGATTACAAAACGGCCATTAACGAGTTCAATCATTTGCTCAAGCAATTATCTAAAGAGAGAGAAGCCCCTCTCTTAATGAAATCTCTCATCCAATTCAAACAATTCATCTGTTACACAAAATTGGGAGATACCAACAAGGCAAAGGAATACGAAACGCTCTACACTCAAAGCGATGATACCCCGTATTATTATTGCATCCAAGCCGTCAAACAAATCCAAGAGGGGAAAACTGATGCTGGACAACTAAGCATCCTCTCGGCAGCAAGAATTTATGAAAGCTCGGGAATGTTTCAACCCTTTTCCGACACCCTCTCTGAAGTGGGCTTAATCCCCTCTATTGAAGGGCCTACCGTCCCTGAGAAAAAAACGACCTCGACCCCCCAGTGATCGAAGATCAGGCAACCCTTTTAAGAACCCATCCGCTGAAAGAGACTGACCTCATTGCAGTCTGGCTCACATCAGCGCATGGGATTCAACGGACAGCAGTTCGGGGAGCCCTCAAACCCAAAAGTGCCTTTCACGGGTGCCTTGACCTATTTTTCCTCTGCAACATCCAATGGGTTCCCTCTAAATCCGGGGACCTTAACTCCTTGACAGGAGTCATTCTCCTCCATCCGCGCCTTGCGTTAAGGAGTGACTACACACGACTCTCCGCTGCCGCCTACTTTGCAAAGCTCTTATTACTTGCTATCGAACCAGGCACCCCAGCTACGGGACAAGCTCACCTCCTCAATCGAGCATTAGCTTACTTAGAAAAGACCACGCCAAACCAACGTGCCATCATTCATTTTGAAGAAGAACTGGCAAAAATCAATGGCATCTACGCACAAGGACTCCCTGCTCATCTTGCTCTACAAAATGCCTTTGGGCACCTACCTAAACTGCGCCAGTCTCTCTTGAGTTCACTTGCCAACGCCTAAAAAAGCCATGACAAAATATTTGAGAAAAAGTGAAAGGATTTCTGCATCTCTTTCGTAGCTCTACCATGAACCTAATTACTGGTCTTTTCGCTTTTATGTGCCTGACTTCTACCGTCACTTGGGCAGACCAAATCACCCCCGTAGAATTGGCAAAAAGACAATGTCGCTCCGTCCACATGCTCCACGGGGGCATCCCCGAACAAAGCCAAGCCATCTATATTGAGGCAGAAGCAATAGAAACTGCCCCAGGCACCTATTTCTGTGCTGCCAATTTTGATGATGGCTATATCGGCTTTCAAGACAAAGTTGATAAACGAATCGTCATCTTCTCGGTTTGGGATCCAATCTCTTATGGCAACAACCCCAATGATGTCCCTGAGAATGAACGTACAGGGCTCATCAAAGCAGGCGACAAAACAGAAACATCTCGCTTTGGCGGTGAGGGCACGGGCGGTAAAAGCATGCAGGACTACAATTGGAAAATCGGTGAAACCATGAGATTCCTCGTCATTAACAACAAAATCAATGACAAAATCAAACAAATTAGTGGTTACTTTTATAACAACGAACTCAAAAAATGGGAGCTTATCGCGACGTGGCAAACTCATCGCTCTGGCAGAGAGATCTCCTTTGCCGCGAGCTTTGTTGAAGACTTTCGTCGCAATTACGAATCAGCCCTCCTCGTTCGCTCTGCCGACTATGGCCCCTGCTTTGCTTTGGACAAAAACAATACGTGGGTCGCGACCAAATCAGGTTGGTTTGGCGCAGATAAGACACCCTCGGAAAACATTGCAGCAAAAGAGATTCCAGAGAAAAATGCCTTTAAGATACAAACTGGTGGCAACACTGTGACAGACCCCGCATTCAAACTCAATCAAACGGTCAAGCTCCCGGAACCTCAAAAAATAACCGCTCCAGACCAAGAAACACAGACATTAGTCTCTGATGTTCTTAAACAAGCTTGACGCCCCCACACAACCAAGCTTCTAATAAGACCATGCCTACAGAAGGTTGGTTGACCCAGGTCATCTCCACAGGGTATTTCTATAAAATATTTGCTTCGTCTCCCAAAAAAGAGGAAGTCCACGGGATTGATTTAATCACCCCTGATATGGACGATGACGAAACTGCAAAACGCTAAAAAGCCCCACCTTTAATTGATCTGCGAATCAATCCCTCAACGGCATCGGCACATTTAAGTCCATCCATAGCGGCAGAGACAATACCCCCTGCATAACCTGCCCCCTCACCGCAAGGGAAAAGCCCCTCAAGCTCAGGATGTTGTTGCGTGGCATCCTCGCGTGGAATCCTCACAGGTGAGCTAGTCCTCGTCTCGCATCCAATCAATTGAGCATCATTCCCTGCAAAGCCTCTCATCTTAGAGTCAAACAATCTCAAGCCCTCCCTCATGCGCCACATAACAGATTGAGGAAGTAGCTCATGCAAGGGGGTAGAGACAATTCCCGGGAAATAACTCGTCTCTAACAAATGGTCAGAGACGCGCCCTCTTAAAAAGTCGCCTACCCGTTGTGCAGGTGCCTTTTGATGCCCCCCACCTGCTTGTGAGGTCGCTACCTCAAGATGTTTTTGATACGCAATCCCTGAGAGCACCCCGTATTCTTGAGCAAAAGACTCAGTATCCTCAGGCTCAACTGTCACGACAAATCCAGAATTGGCAAAGGGCGAATCGCGTCGAGACAGCGACATCCCGTTGACGACCACCTCGTCATTCTCTGTCGCGGCAGGGACGATAAATCCCCCTGGGCACATACAAAAAGAATGAACGCCTCTCTCCTCAATTTTAGTAGATAAGGCATACCGTGCCGCTGGCAAAAGCTCAGATCTTTTCACCCCTCTCCTCAAATGATACTGATGCTCATCAATAAATGCCTGGGGGTGCTCAATGCGCACGCCAACGGCAAATGCTTTGCGTTGCAATAAAAGCCCTTCTCTGGCTAACATTGCATAAATATCGCGCGCGCTATGCCCAGTTGCCAAAATAACGGCCTCACCACACCATTCGCGCCCATCTGTACAGACAACCCCTCGCATCCTTTGCCCATCTGCCGAGCGGAGCAAACTCTGCACTTTAGCTTGGAAATAGACCTCGCCCCCTGCTGCCAAAACGGAGCCCCTAATTGCCTTGACCACATTTGGCAAAAGATTTGAGCCAATATGAGGATGCGAATCTGTCAAAATTTCAGTGGGTGCCCCATGTGCGACAAAAGTCTCATAAATTTTCTGCACAGGTCCACGCTTGGTGGCACGCGTATATAATTTGCCATCAGAGAATGTCCCGGCGCCTCCCTCTCCAAAACAATAATTAGACTCCTCGTTGACGATTCCCTCGCGCATGATGGGAGCTAAATCAAACCTTCTCGCCGAGACATCTTTGCCACGCTCAAGCACAATTGGCTTTAAGCCAAGCTCTAAACAGCGCAGAGCAGCAAACATCCCAGCTGGACCAAACCCGACAATAATGACCACAGGCGCCCCTACTTTTACCTCAGGATAACTTGCCACGAGAGGAGCCACCTCTGGCAACGGCGTATCTAGCCCCACCTCAAATCTCATCTGCATCCGAATCACGGCTTGGCGAGAATCAATAGACTCTTTCCTCAAGCGCAAGCCGACAATTCGATGAGCATCGACACCTAATTTTTGAGCGACTGCCTGCCGTTGTTTTCTCTCATCACGGGCATCATCAATCGTCAGGATAATATCGGCAAAAACCTCTTCCTGGGGTTCATCTGGGGCACTCATTTTATTAATTTGTTACACCTGTTTGAGGCTGTTGTTGGGTAATGCAATGAATGGCGCCCCCCTCGATGACGAGACGACGAGCATCGACGCCAATCACCTTTTGCTTGGGGAAAACCTCTCGCAAAATACCCAATGATCGATCATCATTCCTCTTTTGGTCAAAAATTGGAACAATCACCGCCTCGTTGACAATTAAAAAGTTGGCATAACTCGCGGGCAATTGTTCTAATCGCCAATCAGTCGCGACGAGAGCATCAGGCATGGGCAAGGGGATAATCTCCACGCGATGTCCATCCACCGTTCGCATCTCTTGCAAGCGTTCGTTATTCTCGCTCAAAGCTTGATAATGAGGTGATTTAGAATTTTTCTCAACAATAGACACGACGGCATCCTCACGAATGAAACGCACCATATCGTCGATATGCCCATCTGTATCATCGCCCTCAATCCCACGACCTAACCAAAAAATACTCGACACCCCCAACATCCGCTTCAGCTCCGCCTCGACCGCATCTTTTGACCACTCTGGATTGCGATTCGGATTGAGCAAGACCGCCTCGGTCGTCAACAACAATCCTGCCCCATTCCCCTCAATGGCACCACCTTCTAAAATCATCTCAGATTCACGACGTGCCAAACCTAGAGAATCACCAATCAAATGCGGAATCTTGTTATCCAAATCCCATGGGGCAAACTTCCCCCCCCATGCATTAAATTGCCAATCAGTCAAACAAAGCCCCCCCGAGACAAGCTCACGCACAAAAATAGGACCATGATCCCGACACCAAACATCATTCGTCGGATGAGGATAGAGCCGATACGTATCTTTCTTGACCCCTTTACTCGTTAAAACCTCCTCAATCCCACGATGCAGAGACTCTGCGGCATTGATTCGCACTTGAGCATAAGGGGCAATCGCTGAGGCAACTGACCCAAACGTATCATACAACACCTCTAGCCCCCCCTGCCATAAATCCTCGCGATGAGGCCACGAGAGCCAAACTGCTTCTTGAGGCTCCCATTCAGCGGGCCATCTCACATCAATTTTATCCATTAGACTTTTTGTCTTTAGGCTCATAAGGTTTCTCAAAACAGACTTTGAAACTAGGGGATTTCTTAAAATCGAGCAAAGAATCTGAATCTTTTTCGCCAAAGATATCCTCCGCAATCAACGCATAAACCATCTCTCCCACATGATACCCATTACCAACCCCCCATTCTCGCATCACCGTCGCTGCCAGCGGACCAAACTCTTGCAACGCATAACATTTAAATCCATCCAACAATTCTCCCCCTGTTACATGCCGAGATTTACCCTCCTCCTCCACAATCCTTTGGATAGTAAAATCCAGCGCCTCGCGTAAAAAACAATAGGCTTGTTTTGAGAATCGGGGATCTTTCTTGTAAATGCTCTCGACAGCATTGTCAAAACTTGCAGCGTTCATCATGATTTAGTCCCAACATGATAAAAAATGCTCACCACAAGGCAAGCGTATAACCGAGAGAACAAATGATTTTGAATGTTATTGAATGTTCTCTTGCCCAATATCATTTCATTTGTTAAAAACCCTCCATCCCTATGATTCGCTCTTTGCTACTTGCTCTCATGGTACTTTGCTTCGCCTCCTGTGCTCAAAAGCCCATTATTCATCAGGGACCAAACCCGATTGAGACACATTCCCCCATCGTAGGCGTCCCCACCATTCAGGCATGGTGCGACGATGAGCCACTACTCATGGGGGTAGATACGGGTGCCGTCCAGTCTGCTCTCTTTTTCTCGCCCACGGTCAAAAACCTGGGGGGTAGACTCTATGGTAAAAAGCCGATGCAAACCACCAATTTGCAGGTTTCACTCAACCAACAAGAGGAGACCCTCTCGCCAAGGACGGATGTGGCTATCGTCTCCTCTGCTCCTTATGACGGGTTGATTGGATGGCAAACGATACGACGCTTTGTCTGGCATCTGAATCTCCCGAAACAGACGCATGCCTTTTATAACGAGCTACCCAAACAGGTAAAAAAATGGAATAAGCTCTCCCTCGTCAAGCAATCCGATTACGTTCAAATCAAGGATCTATCCAACCGCCAAATCATCCTCGACACGGGAGCACCCTATGCCGTTTATATCTCACGAGCTAAATGGGAACACTTCAAATTGGACTATCCCGATGCCTTTGTCAGCATTTATAGTGGCTACAGCCCTGCGGCAGGGGGATATTATGCCTACGAATGCATGCATATCAAATCCATGCAACTGGGTTCGCTGACTCTCAAAAATATCATCGTTTGCGAGAGCTTCGTCGATAAAAATATCCTCAATATAGCCAAAGATATTGACCTCATGCTCGGTATGGGTGCCTTGAGTGACCGTGAATTTTGGCTAGATGGCCCAGGCAATACACTCTATTTTGGCAATACCACCAATCGATCCCAGGAGACCCCCACTTATAATTTAGTTGGCGCAACATTTATCCCCGACAAAGAGTCCCCCCATCAGCTCAAGGCTCGTGTCGCCACTTGGTCACCTGCATGGGAGGCAGGATTGAGGAATAATGACATTCTCGTCTCCATCAACGGACGCATCCGCCCCAACGATAGCGATATTGAGTTTATCACCATGCTGGCAGGAGCCCATGCGACCGTCGTCGTTCATCGTGGGAAACATCAAATCACCATCAAATGGGTCGTCCCCGAGCAACCAGAAGCAGGAGAACATCATCCCACTCCGATTGCCATCACCCCAGAAGCTTACGAGCAACTGCAACGAGAAGAACAACTCAAAGAGCAATTAGATACTCAAGCCAAAACCGCCTTACAACAAGCCATCGAATCATCATCTCATCCCTCCACCTCCATCTCAACGCCCCCCTCAACTCAACATGCAACACCAAACACCCCTCCCACCGAGCAAGAGCTCACCGACTGAATTTCAAAAAAAGTCCTGCTGGTCTGCCCTAACGGGGCTATCCATCGTCACCACCATCGCCCTCGTCGCTGGGGGAGTCCTGCTCTTCTCCTATATCCTCGGCTTCCTTGAGCCCGTCCTCCTTCCTGTCGTCGTCGCTGCCGTCATTGCCTACCTCCTCAACCCACTGGTCGAATGGTTGGTGAAATGCAAAATTCCTCACATGGGCTCCGTTTGCATCGTCATGGGCGCGAGCTTTTTAGCCATTGCGGGCTTTTTCTGGGTAATCGTCCCACCGCTGATACAACAAACGAATGAACTGGTTGATAGCAGGACTCAAATCTGGAACTCAACCTCCAAAATGGTGCAAACAATTTTAGAGAAGCCCATGGTCGATAAAGCCATCGACAGCATGTATAACAAAAGCCTGCACGACATCAATCTTGACTCTTATTCAATCGACGAAGTAAACACGATCACAAAGGCAAAAACACCTCAGCAAAAGCTCTCCGTTTATCTGGAACTCAACTCGGCAAAACTCTTTAACAAAGTTTCGTCCTGGCTCACCTCTGGGGGGAAAGCCATCTTTGGCATGATTGGCATCACGGTGGGTCTCGTCATGACCCCGATTTTTATCTTTTATTTCCTTGCCGAGAGTCACGCAATCAAAGAGCACTGGCATGACCTCCTCCCGATTAAAACATCAAAGTTTAAGGAAGAGGTCATCGACACGCTACAAGAGATCAACGGGTACCTCATTTCCTTTTTCCGTGGGCAAATGCTCGTGAGTATCATCGATGGCACACTCATTGCCATCGTTCTGAAATTCATTGGACTCCCCTATGCCTTCACCATTGGTGCCGCCGTTGCCGTCCTTGGGATTATCCCCTACCTGGGCATGATCATCACCGTCATCCCTGCGGCTCTCATTGCTTGGTTTATGTGGCACGATTGGCAACACGTCTTACTCGTCATTGGCATCTTCACCGCAGTTAATCAATTCGATGGATGGATCATTCAGCCAAAAATCGTGGGCAATTCCGTCGGACTGCACCCCCTGACCATCATGTTCTCCGTCCTCTTTTGGACATTTGTCCTTGGGGGGCTCCTCGGCGCCTTGCTTGCCGTTCCACTCACTGCTGCCCTCAAAGTTTTATTCAGACGTTACATTTGGCAAACCATTCAAAAAAAAGATCCGACAAGCATCGAATCCTCCTCTCCCCCTCTCTAACATCTAATCTATCCCATGTCTTTACATCATTCATTCTCAACGGCACTCATCGCCCTTGGTGCGCTATTCCTCCTCAGCGATGCAGGAGCAAAGGATGCCACGGCTACAGTCAATAACGCAACCAAAGCAAAAGCACCAAAAGCCATCATCTTCATCTTTGCCGATGACCTCGGCTATGGCGACATCGGTTGCAATGGGGCAAAAGCCATCCCAACCCCAGCCATCGACAAGCTATCGCGTCAAGGCTTACGCTTTACGGACGCCTACTCGACCTCTGCCGTCTGCACCCCGTCTCGCTATGCACTACTCACGGGGGAATACCCATGGAGAAAAGAGGGGACGGGCATCCTCCCTGGAGATGCAGCACTCATCATCGACCCCACTCGCAACACCCTCCCCAAAATGCTCCAACAATACGGCTATAAAACCGCTGTCATGGGCAAGTGGCATCTCGGCTTGGGCAAGGGCAAAATCGACTGGAATAAACGCATCACCCCCGGTCCTAACGAAATCGGTTTTGATGAGAGTTATATCTTTGCCGCCACGGGTGACCGCGTCCCCTGCGTCATCCTCGACAATGGGCAGGTAGCCAATCTCTCCCCCAATGATCCACTTAAAGTATCCTATCAGCATAACTTCCCGGGCAAACCCAATGGCAAAGACAATAAAGACATGCTCAAGCTCATGTGGAGCCATGGACATAACAATGCCATTATCAACGGTATCGGACGCATCGGCTTCATGACTGGTGGCGACTCCGCCATTTGGGATGATGAAAAAAATGCAGATATCATCACCAACAAAGCCCTCGACTTCATTCGCAAAAATGCAAAAGCCCAGCAACCCTTCTTCCTCTACTTTGCCACTCATGATGTCCACGTCCCCCGTTGCCCCAACAAACGCTTCCAAGGCAAGAGCAAATGTGGCGTCCGTGGCGATGTCGCCGTCGAGCTGGATGACTGTGTCAAGCGCATCATGCAGACCCTCACCGACTGTGGGATTGCCAACGACAGTCTCGTCGTCTTCACCAGTGACAACGGCCCCGTCCTCGACGACGGCTATGTCGATCGTGCAAAAGAGGATCTCGGCGAGCATCGCCCGGCAGGCCCCTTCCGCGCAGGGAAATACAGCATCCTTGAGGGGGGCTCACGCATCCCCTTCATCGTCCATTGGCCCTCACACATCAAACCAGGCACCACCAAAGCATTGATCAATCAAATGGATCTCGGTGCAAGCCTCCTCGCTCTGCTCGACCCCAAGGCTGCCCCCCTCTTCCCCGATGGGGAGAATCACCTCTCTGCCCTCCTCGGCAAAGACCACAAAGGCAGAGCATGCCACATCGTCAACTCAATGGCAAAAAATATAGGCATCCGCTCGGGCAAATGGAAATACCTCCCTCCAAATACCCCCATCAGAGACGGGCTCGATGGCTCCTCCGCCACCATCACCAAAGCCCCCCAGGAGGGCTACCTCATTGACCTGGATGCTGACCCTCAAGAAAAAATAAATCTAGCCACCAAGCATCCTAAACTCTGCCAACAGCTCAAAGATCAACTAAACGCCATCAAACAGGGGCAAAAAACACCCCCTCCTCACGCTTAAAATCTCGTAAAATCGCTTTACTCCCCTTTACTCCGCTTGAATTCGTTCCGATGACAAGCTTCGCCAGGCTTGTGGCTTGCCAAGGAATCCCCTATGAGCTTCACTCACTGAACCGTGTTTTTCTTAAAGCATATTTTCCGATTGAGAGAGAAAGTGCAAATCAATCGGATGGACTCCGAAAAGCCCTTTCTCGACCATTTGGATGACCTTCGCGCCATGTTGATTCGCATGGCGTTATGCTTATTGATTACGACGGCAGCCAGTTACACCTTTTCTCAAGACTTGATGGGCATCATTCGCAAGCCCGTCGAGCAAGTTTGGTCAATTTATGAGCAATCTCATTTAGATGCCGGGGTAAGCCCTGAAGCATGGGATGGAGCAAAATCATTAGCATATGCCCTCCCGGGGCTTAGTGATCAGGCTCGCACTGAAATTTTAGCGCGAGTCTCGCCACAAGACCGCATCCTCGCTGAGACGGCACTCTTATTACGTGCCGCGAGATTATTGCCAGAGGATAAACGAGCAGACTTTTTGAATCACGCCTCTTCATCACCTGAGGTCGCCACCATGGCAAATTTATTAGAGACCAAGGGTGCCATCTTGACAGAGGGCTCGGGTCGGGGGGCATTGAAACTCATGGGAGCATTCCAGCCAGGAGAGGCATTTATGCTCTCGCTCAAGTTATCTTTTTACGCAGGTATTATCATTGCGTTCCCGTTCCTCTTATTTTTCCTCCTCCAATTTATTGTACCTGGCTTACTCGCACATGAGCGCAACTTGTTATACAAGTGTCTTGGTCTGGGATTTGGTCTTTTTTTAACTGGCGTCGCATTTGCCTATTGGATTGTATTGCCTCGCGTCTTAACCTTCTTTTTTACATATTCTCTCGATTTCGGAATCGCGAATGAATGGCGCATTGGATATTATATCTCCTTTGCGACTCAACTTGTCTTTTTGTTTGGACTGGCATTTGAACTCCCCGTCGTGATTATGCCCTTTGTGAAATTGGGCGTATTGAGCTACGATTTGATGAAATCCACGAGACGCTATGCCATTATCTCAATTTTTGTATTAGCCGCCTTTATTACCCCAACTCCCGACGTCGTCACCATGTGCCTGATGGCAGGTCCCATGTATCTTTTATACGAAATCTGCATCTTGATGGCATGGCGAGAAGACCGCCGTCGAACAAAAGAAGAAGCCGTCGAAATTGCCCGAGTTGAAGAAGATTACGGCTTACATTGACCCTGCCCCTAATTCTG
>JAVXPO010000043.1:0-17620 GCA_036644695.1 Akkermansia sp.
CTTAATTATTGAAACTCTACTCATTTTTTACAATTGACATCGGATTATCAATCCGATAACAGAAAAAACTTATGATTCTTTGTGGAGCTTGTATCCCCATTAACCGTTAATGGGAATGACAAGATACGTACTCGATTATTGCTTGCTTCTCTTAGGACATCAAAGAGAATGCCCAGCGCGTCCCGCATACCCTTGAAGGTGGGACGAAACCCGTAGCACCTTTTTTTGTATGACGACTGTCACCAATAAGCAAATTTGGCTCATTGCCTATCCAATCCTCGTTAGCGTGGTGATGGAGCACTTGATCAATGTGACCGATACAATCTTCCTGGGTCACTATGGTGAGGTTGAGCTGGGAGCCTCAGCACTGGCAGGGGTGTATTATACGGCATTATTCATGATTGCCTTTGGATTTAGCATTGGGGCACAGATTATCATGGCTCGCCGCAATGGAGAAAAGCACTTTTTGCGTATTGGCTCGGTGCTCGTACAGGGGATTTTTTTCATGCTTGGTCTAGCAGGGCTGATGTTTTGGATATCTCGGACATGGACGCCTGACATCTTGCGCCTCATCATCAGCTCAGATCAGGTGTATGACGCAACGATGGATTACCTGGACTGGCGCATCTATGGGTTCTTTTTCGCCTTCATTGCCATCATGTTCCGAGCATTTTTCGTTGGGATCACTCAGACAAAAATATTAACGATCAATTCATTGGTGATGGTTGGGTCTAATATTGTGCTCAACTATGCGCTAATTTTTGGTCATTGGGGATGCCCACGACTCGGGATTGCAGGGGCGGCTATCGCCTCAAGTGTGGCAGAGTTGATCTCGCTAGTCTTTTTTATCGTCTATACGAAGCTCAAAGTCGATTGGGAGAAATACGGATTCAAATACGCCTTTGAGTGGAAGCCCAAGCTCATGCTCGGCATGCTCTCGCTCTCGTCATGGACGATGGTACAAAGTTTTTTATCAGTGAGCACCTGGTTTATCTTTTTCCTTGCGATTGAGCATTTAGGAGAACGATCGCTCGCACTTGCCAACATAGCGCGCAGTGTCTCCTCATTACTCTTCATGATGATCAGTGCATTTTGCTCAACGGCGAGCACGCTTGCGAGCAATCAAATCGGCGCAGGTCGCCCCGATCTCGTCATCAGTACCTGCAAAAAATCTATCAAATTATGCTACCTGTTGATTAGCCCGTTGATTGTGCTAACGCTCATTTTCCCCCATGCTATATTGAGTTTTTATACTAACAATATCGAGCTCATTAACACGGGCTCTACCCTCATGAGAATCATGGCAATCTCCATCTGGATCATCACTCCAGCCGTCATCCTCTTTAACGTCATCTCTGGTACAGGAAACACCAAAAAAGCATTCCTACTTGAGCTAGTTTGTCTCGCGATTTATATGCTCTCTGTCTATGTCATCATCTTTTGGATGAGAGCAGATGTCTCTTACTCATGGTTCACCGAGTATATCTACGGCATCACCCTACTATGGCTCTCATATCACTATCTCAAAAAAGGTACATGGCGACACAAACGCATCTAATACCTCTTTCACCTCTTATGGGCTATAAAAACCGTTATTTTTCTTATGGCGGTCTGGGGTCTGGGGGAGAACGTGTTGCGTTAACGGAGCAAAGCGGAGTGTTGCATCAGGTTCCCACCTGACCCCAAGAGGCGGGTTCACAGCAGGGTAAGTTGAGAAAAAGGGGGTGGTGAATTTGTTGGAAAAATAAGACGGCGTTGAGTTTAATCATCAGCATTCATCAGGGAGAGCTCACTCTATCTCTCGGCTCTTGTCGTGCCCAATTGCTCTTCAAGATTAAAGGTATCAATCAAATCTTCGGGGAGGATTTTACCCTCTGCCAGCTCTTTGTAGGCGGTGAAGAGACGGGCTATGTCCTCTGGGGTATCGTGCAAGAGCTCGATACGGTACCGCGATAAGCCTAAGCGACGCATATCGCCAAAGAACGTTGCCCCCGTCTGCGCACGCCCATTGAATAGGGTATTGCGACACCCGACATCTGCCAAGAGGGGATGCAGATGTCCTGCTCGATCGCGCAACTCGACTTTGTAAGTTTCGCAGGGGCGACCACAATTTTTATAGTTCGTCCCCTCCGAGAGGAAGGCACAAAAGACGCAATGCTCTGTATGAAACATGGGCATATGCTGGTGGAGGGTGAGCTCGAACCACGAGGCTGGCGTCCGCAACAGCAAATCGGTCACCTGACGAGCATTAAGGTCATACGAAATAGTCAATCGCTCAAAGCCCCCCTGTTCTCGCAAAATTGCAGCACTATGTGGATTAGCGACATTGAACGAAAAGTCGGCAATTTTCCTCAACGACGATTCTCTAAAATACTCTGCCGCCCCCAAATTGCGAATCAACACCCCATCGGGTTCGGCACGCTCAATGATCTTAAAAAAGCCCTCTTCTTGAGGCTTTTGAATGCGAGGCGTCGCCAAAAAAACCCCAACATCACTTGCAATGCTTCGAGCTAGTCTCACCCCATCGGCATACAGGCGAATGTCCTCAAAGTCGAGATACAACTCCTTGACCCCCTCGCGCAAGGCAGGCTCAATTTGATTCAAATGCCGACATAGCACACTCCATTCAGGGATGAGCTCATGCCCGTATTCTCGCGCTTCTTTGTAGCTTGGCTGGAGATAAGGGCTTATTTTGGCAGGTGGCTCGATGGCTTCACTCGCCAGCGATAATTGCTCAACGAGTGCGCGACGCGTCTTATTCAGGACGCTCAGGGGCAACATTAAATCGCCAACTAATTCATTGCGACAAGAGCCGAGTGAGAATTCAGTCCCTCCCAATCGTCCCAATTGTCCAACGAGTACCTCATCGGTCAACGGACGTTTTTCGGCATGTTCGAGGAGCTGATCGGAGCTGACAGACACCTTGTAAGCAGGACATTCCACAGTGAGAGGCTCGCCTTGCCTTCCCTTGCACACGAGATGAATCGTCGTGCCAGCATAGGCAGACATATTTTTCCAACTCTGCTGGAGAGCTGTATTTAAGATAGGGTCATCCGTTTTCCACAACTTTTGACCTGTCCGCACACGATCCCAATCGACATGACTCGCCTTGCCATGAAAAAAGAGGCGATTGCGTTGCACCTTCCAGATGCGACCGCCCTGCTCTTCATTGCGATCTTCCCCTGCATCAAAGACAAAGCCATCCCCTGGCGCAAGAGGGATATTGCCCTCCAGGGCAAGGTCTACCCAGCCATCACCTGACTCGGTCACCACGCCGACCAAGGCACCACGCTTTTTGCCATGGCGACCATGGGTCAGCTCGGGATGATTAGCCCCATCAAGCCAACCCGTCGAAAAGCCACGTGAAAAGACCATTTGCAGCGCATACCGATCTGCCTCCGTCACCAAATCATCCACGGGAATCCCCTTCGCGGCAGCATCCAATGCCTTGCGATACGCCGCCGTCACCGCTGCCACATAGCCTGGGCTCTTGAGACGGCCCTCAATTTTATAACTCTTAACCCCCATCTCCACGAGATCCTTAATGCGATCAATCGCGCATAAATCTTGCGGACTCAATAAATAGCGTCGCTCGCCCATTGGCTTTGATTTACCATCGACAAATAAGGTATAAGGCATGCGACACGCTTGCGCACACTCTCCACGGTTGGCACTCCTCTGCCCGAGACTCTCCGAGGTCAGGCATTGTCCAGAGTAGGCAACACACAGCGCACCATGCACAAAAACCTCAAGGGGAATATCCGCCTTTGTGGCACAATTGCCAATGTCCGTAAGACTCAATTCACGAGCCAACACGACGCGACGTAAATCGAGGAATCTCTCGACAAAATGAATCCCCCCCGGAGAGGTCAGAGTCATTTGAGTCGAGGCATGCAACGCGAGAGAGACGGCAGAGTCCTCTCTCTTCCACAAGGTCAATAAATGCGCCAACCCGAGATCTTGGACAATGACGCCATCAACCCCTGCATCATTCAGCTCGGCTAGATAACTCAGCGCAGCTTGCATTTCATCGGTAAAAATCAGCGTATTCATCGTGACAAATCCCTTCACCCCATGGGCATGTAGGAATTTCATCAAATCAGGCAAATCCGCTACCGTAAAATTATCGGCTCGCAAGCGCGCATTAAATCGATCCAGTCCAAAATAAATCGCATCGGCTCCATTTGCCACTGCCGCAAGGGCGCACTCCCAATTCCCCGCAGGTGCCAACAATTCAGGGCTTAAATCTCCAGCAGACAGTTCGGTAGGAATTCTGGTCTCACCAGCAACGTCACAACTCATATCCCTAGAGTCGCCATCACACCGCGCCCCGTCAAGGGCAAACCATAAAATGGATGAAACAGAACAAGGAAATTTTTAATAATATCCGCAGATAACGCAGATTTTTGGACGTAGGCTGGGGTCTTGGGGAGAACGTATTTGATATTGGTCTGTGAATTTATTGCATCGTTTGGCGATGCGCTACCTTATTAAGAGAGGACAAGACATCTCCTAGTAAAAAGAGCGAACCTGTCACTAAAACGCGCTGCCCTGATTGCTTTGCGGAGGCGAGACCATCCTCAAGAGTCTCATGACAAAAAATTGGTGCATCAGAGCTTGAAGCAATCAATGCGCTCATTTCGTTCACGGGAAGGATACGCGGAGACGAGCAAGGCACCAAATGCCACTCGCTCGCCAAAGGAGCGATCAAGTCGATCACCCCTTTGATATTTTTATCAGCAGAGGCGGCAAACACGATGATTGCCTTTTCTTTTGCAAATAAATCGCGCCATGTGGCGACGAGCACCTTGGCGGCATGGGGATTATGTGCCCCATCAAGCACCATCATCCCATCATCCAGTAGTTCAAATCTCCCCCTCCAGACAATTCGGCTCAAGGCTTGGGCAATCTGAAAAACGGAGAGTGACACCCCCAGAGTCCTCATGGTCAACAAAGCCAATGCGGCATTCTCTCGTTGATGGCGTCCTGCCAGCGATGGTTGAGGAGCATAATCATCAGCAACGATCACGAGAGGAGAGGCTTTCTCATGAGCCATCTGCTCAATGACTGCCAGTGCCTCGGGCTCTTGCCTCGCAGATACAACGGGCTTGCCCATGGCAATAATTCCTGCCTTCTCCCCTGCTATCTTAGCCAGCGTGTCTCCGAGATACTGCTGGTGATCCATCCCAATGGGAGCCAATACGGCAATATCCTTGGGGAGAGCATTCGTCGCATCGAGCCGCCCTCCGAGTCCAGTCTCTAAAATCAAAAAATTGACCCCCTGCTCCTTAAAATAACAAAGTGCAATCGCCAGAGTCAGTTCAAAAAAAGTGGGATGTGGTTCCCATGCCTGCACCGTCTCTTTGACTCTCGCTAAAATCCGCAACAAATCTCCCTCGGGAATCATCTGCCCATTCACGCGGATTCTCTCGCTAAAATCGACAAGATGAGGGGAGGTAAAGAGCCCCGTTTTATATCCAGCCTCACGAGCCAAGCTCTCCATCATCGCACAAGTCGATCCCTTGCCATTCGTCCCTGCCACATGTACAACCTGCCCCCCTTGCGAAGGGAAGACATCAACAGCACTCAATAGCTTGACGGTTCCCTCAAGCCCAAGCTTAATCCCAAAAAGTTGAGTCGAATAAAGCCAATCGAGTGCCGATGTCAAATCCATGCCTAAACGGATATGATAATTTCAATCAAAAATCAATTCGCAAAAAAAGAGGGGGGAGGGGGGACTGGGGGAGAACGTGTTGCGTTGACGAAGCAAATCGGAGCGTTGCATCAGGTTCTCTTCCTGACTCGTATTTGATATTGGGAGGGTGATTTTTTTATAGTACATAAGAGATGAAAGTTGTATTATTTCATCGCTACAACTTTTATTATCTCCTCCGACGAAGGAGGATACAGACAAGCCCGAAAAGCCCAAGAGTTGCCGTCGAGGTCTCAGGGATTGTTTGACTTGCCGGGGCGTATGCTCCTGCTGAGTCAAACGAGACCGAGCCAAGCTCAGCATTACAAGATTGGTTATAGGTATATGCCCCGAGAAGGAGCTTATTATGATTGCCGCCAATGCCTGATGCCCCTTTTGCTTCACCAATCAATTGATCTCCTAACCAAATATAATATCCAGCATCAACGCCAGTTGAACCATTCAGATAAGCAATGGTAAATGTATTAAAAGCGAGAGTCATATCCATGGAGATGAGGGTTGTAGAGCTTTGATAACCCCATTCAATCCTATCTTCATAGATTTTAAGAAATCCATCAGGAAAAACGCCATTACCTAACCATACGGTAAAGAAATTATCAGACGAATTCATATCAGTCATTTTAAGACCAAAACTCAAGGTAAACTGATTTTGTGCATTCCATTCGTATTGGATATTCGTTGCAGTATCTTGTTTTGTAGCTGCAAAAATTAATCCATTTCCCAAGTTGTTGACAGAAATTTTACTTGAATTTATTGCCGTAAAGGATGCAGTTATCGTCCCACCTGATGTTGTCGTAGTAATCGTTGGCGTATTACTCGTCAACGCTACTTGAGAGGATAATGATTGAGCAGATTTCCGTATTAAGCCAGCTGTGCGTTGTTCTTGCCCCATGGCACGAGAGAGATTGCCTGCAATGATAAGATTACCTTGATTATTGGGGTGTATAGCATCTCCAGTAAAGGCTGGATCAAGATAACCTTTAGCATTTGTAATCCCCTTATTAATATCAGCATAAATCGTTTGAGAATTTCCTGAGCCAGCAGTCAACTCTCCAAAATGCTCCTGTACATATTGATTGTAGCTAGGGGTAATAGTATTGCCCTTCTCATTCTTTGATTGCCCGATGCTTGGCATTGACATAATGACAAAGTTAGCATCAGCATTTGCCTGACGTCCAAAATCAACAATATTTTTAATATAGCTAAAAACTTTTTCATTCGATTCCCAGCCTGATCTGTCAGAATAAAAATCATTCGTCCCCAACATAATAACAAAGGTATCTGGCGTATCTACCCCAGTCATCGTCTTACCCTTATAGTCCTGAATCGTCGAGCCATTCAAATAAGTACCCTGAGTCAAGGTTCCTCCTTGCACCTTATCGTATGTATGAGAGTCTTGAAGACCAAGCCAGTTGGCAATATATCCCCCACTAGATATTGATCCTGGCCCCGTGCCATTTTGATGTCCTTTATCCATGTAGTCTCCACTCGTTTGATAAGTGCGCCAACTGGATCCTGCCGAGTGAACATTGTTGAATGTCTGCCCCTTATACGTTAACGTAGAGGAACCACTATAACTATAATTCCCTTGATTGACGCCAACAAATTGGTGTTCTACATTGTTATCTTGGAGGCTCTTCCAAAAATCGTAGCGATACCCATCCGAGTGAACCCCGTGAGTAATAGAATCCCCAATGAAGGCAATATTGCCCAAGTTGGCAGATTGAGCAAGGGATGCCCCAATCAAAAGTAAGGAGGCTAGATACAGTGATTTTTTCATGAGATAAAAATTAAAATTCCTCTACTGAAAATATTCCAGTAGAGGAATGATTAAAAAAAAGTTACTTATGCCTGACGACGGCGCATAAGTACCAATGAGGCTAATCCAAGCAACGCCAAGGATGCAGTCGTGGGCTCTGGGATAGATTTCGACACCAATTCTTTTTTCTCAGCATCAGTTAAATTTTGATCATAGCCCTTGAGCCAATCCAGGGTAAAATCACCTTGAGCAATCGCTCCGATTTGTCCACCACCACTAGGATTATTTGCCCAATTGTTATTTGTTCCAGTTTGCTTATTCCCAACAGAAATAGAAGTCAACTTTTCAGTACCAAACCCAAATTTATCACTAAATCCTACACTTGGATCAACAATATCTCCTCCATCAACTGAATAATAAAAAGAACATGGGTGCCCTGCACTAGTAACCACGTGATCATGATCAAAGAAAAGGCTCAATGACGAAGTCTTAGAAAAATCGTTAATTACGAAAGATTCCCAAGCTTCATTAAACCCTCCTACAGAGATCGTAAGCTTCGTCCCAGTATAATTATAGGCAATCCCAGCCAAATTTTCATATTGAGTTGTCGTAAAAAAAACAAGACCCTGCTTGTCAGTGGCGTTCGTACTTTGTGCAATATTACTAAAGCTTAAAGCAATGGATGAATCTCTTGCCCCCGATCTATCTGAACCGAAAGAAATGTATTCTCCAGCTGTGTTCGACGGCGGAATTGTTATGGTAGAGACATTACCAGATATGCTCATCGTATCTTGGTCTTTGACTAAGGAGGCGGCATGGCTCATTCCTACTAGAGAGGAAACAACAGTTAGGATAAGGAAATAAGGTTTCATAATCACTGCCGTTCATTAAAGCAGATTGTAAATCCGATAAGTGACATTACTGATTCCCTTACCATTGTTAAGGAGAGTAATTAAACTATTGCCTATAAGAGACTAATGTTTATTTTTATAAGTTTTTGATGCTCAATTCAAAAAAAAGCTTGTTATCGGATTTACAATCCGATAACAAGCTTACTCAAAAAAAAAATCGCCGATTCCCTCGCAATGGAAAGAATCAGCGACAAATGAGAATTATCTCTCGTAATCGCTTAATAGCGATACCATTCAGCCTTGTAGGGACCCTCGACTGGGACGCCGATATAATCAGCCTGATCTTGAGCGAGAACGGTCAATTTGCATCCGATTTTATTGAGGTGGAGGCGAGCTACTTCTTCATCGAGGATTTTGGGGAGGACCTCGACGCCGATGGGGCGCGTTTCGCGTTTTGCCCACAGATCAAGCTGAGCCAACACCTGATTGGCAAAGCTATTAGACATGACAAAGCTAGGATGCCCCGTGGCACAACCAAGGTTGACGAGGCGCCCCTCTGCGAGCAGATAGATGCTATTGCCGGACGGGAAAGTGAAGCGATCCACTTGAGGTTTGATATTCAAGCGCTTGATACCAGGGAAAGATTCGAGCTTGGCAACCTCGATTTCGTTATCAAAGTGCCCGATATTACAGACGATTGCCTGATCCTTCATCTTCTCCATGTGCTCAATGCGGATAATATGACAATTGCCCGTCGTGGTGACGTACAAATCGGCCCAGCCGAGGGTATCCTCGACGGTCAAGACGCGATAGCCCTCCATGGCAGCCTGCAAGGCACAAATGGGGTCAACCTCGGTCACGACGACCTGCGTCCCAAGCCCACGAAGAGCTTGCGCACAACCTTTACCCACGTCACCATAGCCACAAACGACGGCAACTTTGCCTGCGAGCATCACGTCCGTCGCACGCTTAATACCATCGACGAGCGATTCGCGACATCCGTATAAGTTGTCAAATTTGGACTTGGTTACTGAGTCATTGACGTTGATTGCCGGGAAGAGCAATTTGCCATCTGCCTGCATTTGATACAGACGATGAACCCCCGTGGTGGTTTCTTCAGAAACGCCTTTAACCTCGGCAACCCATTTATGGAAGACGCCAGGTTGTTCTTTCCCTATTTTTTGCAACAAAGCCTTGATGACTTCTTCTTCTTCCGAGTTGGCAGGTTGATTGACCCATGGGCAACCATTCTCCATCTCATAGCCTTTGTGCAACAAGAGCGTGGCATCACCGCCATCATCGACAATCAATTGAGGCCCCAGACCTCCGTCGTGGCTCAATGCCTTCCAAGTGCAATCCCAATACTCTTGCAGGTTTTCACCCTTCCAGGCAAAAACAGGCGTCCCGTCTGCGGCAATGGCTGCGGCAGCGTGATCTTGAGTCGAGAAGATATTGCAACTTGCCCAACGGACATTGGCACCCAGATCGACGAGCGTCTCAATGAGGACGGCGGTCTGAATGGTCATGTGGAGTGAGCCCGTGATACGAACGCCTGCCAAGGGTTTGGCTGAGGCATATTTCTCACGGACAGACATCAGACCAGGCATTTCGTGGTGGGCGATGTCAATCTCCTTGCGTCCGAAGTCGGCAAGGCTCAAATCGCGTACTTTATAAGTTGGTGTTTCAGAGAACATAGTGGGGATGAATGGAGTGTATTCGCAATTCGTGCATTTTTTAAGCAAGAAGTTTGCGCAATTGGGCGAGGCGAGCCTCGTCGAGCTGTTCCCAAGGCAAATCTGCTTTGGTGAAATGCCCGTAATTGGTCGAATGTTTGTAAATGGGGCGCAACAAGTCGAGTTGTTGAATCATGTCGGCAGGTTTGAACGAAAAAACGCTCTCTAGTGCCTCCTCAATGAGAGACTCATCGACGCATCCAGAGCCAAATGTCTCAACGCGAATCGAGACAGGCGACGGATAACCAATGGCATACGCCACCTGCAATTCACAACGCGAGGCTAAGCCCGAGGCAACGATGTGTTTCGCCACCCATCGGCACATGTAAGAGGCAGAGCGATCAACCTTGGAGGGGTCTTTACCCGAGAAGGCACCGCCACCATGGCGACCCATGCCACCATAGGTATCGACGATAATCTTGCGTCCCGTCAATCCACTATCTCCATGAGGACCACCAACGACGAATTTACCCGTCGGATTGATAAAATATTCTGTCTCTGCATCCAACAATTCGGATGGGAGCACGCTCTTGACAAGCTCAATGCAATAGCGACGAATCGTCTCGTGATCAACATGCTCGGTATGCTGGGTAGATACGACGATATTCTCAATGTGAGATGGCTTACCTGCCTCATCGTACGCGACGGCAACCTGAGATTTACAGTCAGGACGCAACCACGACACCTGACCACTCTTGCGACGAACTGCAAGCTCAATCAAAATTTTGTGAGCAAACATGATGGGGGCGGGCATGTACTCGGGGGTCTCATTCGTGGCATAGCCAAACATGATCCCTTGGTCACCTGCGCCCTGCTCGCTATGCCCCTTGCCCTCGGCATCCTTGGCATCAACACCTTGAGCAATGTCGGGTGATTGCTTGGTGAGCATATTGGTGAAAAACACCGTGTCTGCATTAAAAACATCGTCATCCTTGGAGCCACAATACCCAATTTCTCTGATTGCCTGACGCACAATCTTTTCTGGATCAACCACAGCTTTTGTGGTAATCTCACCTGCAATCACGACCATGTTGCTCTTGACTAGCGTTTCGCATGCCACGCGACTATACTTGTCTTGTGCAAGACAAGCATCTAAAATGGAGTCCGAAATGTAGTCGGCAACTTTGTCGGGATGCCCTTCTCCAACGGACTCGGATGTAAATATGTGAGGATTCTTCATATCGTCAAATCGTGATTCGTTGATATATCATTCCATTATGAAGTCAATTCTTAAATCTCTAAAATTACTCACCGACCCCACTCGGCTGCGTATCATGAATATCCTCGACGGCGAATCACTCAGCGTCGCCGAGCTTCAGGAAATCCTTGGGATGGGGCAAAGCAGCATCTCAACCCAACTCTCACAACTACGTAAAGAAGAATTAGTTAAGGACTCAAGAGCTGGCAAAAATATTTTTTACACCTCCAATCTCGACGACAATCTACGCACAGTTGCCATCAAAGCCTGTACCGAGGTGCCCGAAGTCGAGCATGACACAAAGGCACTCCATTTCGTCCTTGAAAAGCGCAAAGACAAAATGCGCGCGTATTTTGACGATGTTGTTGGGAGATTTGGACGCAACTATGCCCCAGGCAGATCGTGGAAAGGGCTCGCTGGCGCCCTGCTACGCATCATGAACTACGATGTCATCGCCGATTTAGGTGCAGGTGAGGGCTTTGTCTCTCAACTCCTCTCCCCTCGCGCTAAACAAGTTATTGCCGTAGACAACTCGCCTGGCATGGTCGAGCTCGGACGAGAGATGGCACAGAAACACGGGCTCTCAAACCTCGAATACCGTCTCGGCGACATTGAGACCCCCCCCATCGGAAAAGAGACAGTCGATCTCGCGATGCTCAGCCAAGCTCTCCACCACGCCATCAGCCCCATCAAGGCATTGCACAGCGCATGGGCAATCCTCAAGCCAGGCGGTTGCCTCGTCATCCTCGACCTCCTTCAGCACAACGTGGACGAAGTGAGAAATATCTATGCTGACCAATGGCTAGGCTTTAGCGAGACTCAAATGCAATCCATGCTCAAAGAGGCTGGTTTTTGCCACATCTTCACCGATGTCGTCGATAAAGAAGAGGAGGCGCCCTTCTTCCAGACCCTCATGTCTGTCGCCTGGAAACCCTGACCGTCCAACATCAAATACGAGTCTAGTGGAGAACGTATTGCGTTAGCCAAAGGCAATGCACCAGGTTTCCCACAAGCCCCCCCAACCACAAAAAAATGTCACAGGAGTGAATAAAACTTCTTGGTTGTATTGGATGACACTTGAACCAATCCTAAGTTTTTGTAAAGTATAAAGCTATGGGACGAAGTAGACGTAAACACCAATTACAAATCAAAAAACGCACATCATGGAAAAAGATTTTTGTGATGATCGGGTTAAGCATGTTGGGGCTCATCTTTCTCTTGGTATTAGTCTGCTACTTTTTAATCAATTCCTATTTATCAGGAGATGACTTTCGCGCCATGTTAGAAAAACAGGCAGCTCGAGGCATGAAAGTCAATTCAGTCGCCATCGCCCCGTTAGAATGGGGGGGCTCAAGCCTCGGCACCTCGTCCCTCACCGCTCAAGGCAATGGAGTCTTGCGAGACCTTAAAATATCAGGCTTTGAGGCTGAGATTAATCGCGCAGCTATCCTTGAGCGCCACATTGAGATAAAAAAAATTGAGATGGAGTCCGTCTCAATCAACCTACAAAAAGCACCTAATCCCTCAACATCATCGTCGCTCACCACACCACAGCATCTATCAGGTGAGTCCTCTCCCTCTACTCCTAAATCAATTATAGCGCCGATCCATCCATCAGTAGGACAAGCCTCCCCTCTTACCCCATCAGACGGGCAAGCACAAGCCCCCTCTCCAGCTGGCAATCAAAGCAACTGGATCAAGGAGCACTTTATGCCGACTCAATACTCTCTGGATAAGGCATCTATCCAGAGAGTCAACCTATCTTATAAAGATGGGGACAAGCTCTATGCGCTCAATAACGTCAGCCTCACCATTACCCCAGAGCAAAATAATCAGGAATATCGTATTTTCCTACAAGGGGGCTCCTTTATCTTGCCTGATAAATGGATATCTTCAGGCACGATTCAATCCGCCTTATTGCGCTATCGGACAGATAGGATATCTGGTTCAGACTTCCGCGTAACATTGGGCGAAGGGGGCTATCTCGATGTCGAGGGTGAATGGAATTTCATCAATAACCAATGGTGGGCAAGCCTCGTTGTCCGCGATGTCAATTGTGCCAACATCCTACCCAAAGATTGGTCAAAAAAAATTGAGGGCATCGTCCAAGGGACAGCAAGACTCCGACAAGAAAGCAAAGAAACACTCGAAGCCTCTGGCTCTGTGAAAATCAATAAAGGAGTTTTAACCGCCCTACCCATCCTTGATACGATGGCAGCCTTTACGGGAACATCCAAATTTCGCCGCATCCAGTTCAACACAGCTGAGGCAAATTATGAATACTCTCAAGGAGCCTGCAATATCAACAATATTATCTTAGCTAGCAATGGATTACTACGCATCGAGGGCGATATCCAGATTGATAAAGACAAGTCCTTACGTGGACATTTGAAAGTTGGCGTCCTACCAGGCTTACTCTCCAATATCCCAGGGGCAGAAGAAAAAATCTTTTTGCAGGAAAATAACAAAGGCAAAATGGGACTCTACTGGGCAAACGTCAACATCTCTGGCACGACCGATCATCCACGTGAGGATTTAAGCGCACGCCTCATCACTGCCGCAGGAGAAAGACTTTTTGCAAGCCTCCCAGATACAGCGAGCAAAGTCCTACTTTTCACTGAAAATATCGCCTCTAAATTACTTGGGAACAAAAATAAGGATTCCGAATCAGAGTCAAAATTAGCTCCATCCGACACTCCATCATCCAGAGAATCTAATACTCAACCTCAAGAAAAGCCGAAGAAAAAACACTCCATCGACAAAGCACTTGATGCACTTGATGCACTTGACTCTGCCTCTAAAATTTTTGGACTCTAACTCTACCCAGCTCCTCACCTAAACATCATGAATCGCGTCAAAAAATCAGAAAAACCCTCTATTTACCCACTCGAATTTATTAAAACACAAGGTACAATTATTGAGCGATTTGCCGATTCTGCCTTTTATGCAACTCTCCCCAACGGGAAAAAAACCGTCGCTTTTTTAGAGAAGAAACAAATGTTTCTCAACGATAAAATCACCCATGGGGACAAAGTCGCTCTGACGATCTGCCCCTCTGACTTCAATCGCGCCAGAATTGATGCGATTGAAGCTTAACGGCAATCACTCAAGAATCACTCAAGACAACGCCTGAATAAACGGCTCAACATCCAGATAGTCTTGCCCATGGATCAACTCGGCAAGCACGGGCAACCCCGTGCGTTCCTCTAAAATTGCCCGATTAGTCACATTGGCAATATCCCATTCATCTTGCACGTTATTAAACACGATCCCAGCACACGTTAAGCCACGCGCCTTGATCGCTTGAATCGTCAAAAAAGCATGATTGAGCACGCCCAACTTATTATTCACCACGAGGAGGAGAGGCAAGCCAAGATGAGCCGCAAAATCGCTAAAATTCTCCGACTTGGTCATAGGCACCTCCCATCCGCCAACTCCCTCCACAAGCACTGTGGGAAACTCATTCGCCAATGCCTGATACCCAGCATACATACGCGCCATATCCAGCACAGTATTCTCTAAACAGGCAGCAACATAAGGAGACGTCGCATTTTTCAAATACACAGGATTAATCTGCTCAAGAGACAAGCCCTCAGGCCCTGCCTCACGCAACTTACGGGGATCTTGCCGATCACCACAAGCAACGGGCTTATACCCGACAATATCCACGCCACTCTGGCGAAGCGAACGAATAAGCAGGCAACTCACGTAGGTTTTCCCAGCATCGGTATCAGTCCCCGTTACAATAAAATTTTTCATGATTTTTAATTAGTTATTATGGATGCGAACGACGTATTTCGACGCGTCTGTATTCTGGATCTTTAGAGACGTAGTGCTTCACGAGGAACCATACGCCAATAGCTGCTAGCAGACAAATGAGCTTTGCCTGCCAATTGTCAGTGAGACTCTTTAATTTCATCATTTCCTGTTAGATTAAGAAGTTCATCAAGGCGAGCCTTGAGTTGGTCAATATCGAGATTTCTCTCCAGCTTGCCAGCGACGGCAATGGAGATTGCGCCTGTCTCTTCAGAGACCACCACCACCACACTATCTGTCTCATCAGATAAACCAACTGCCGCCCGATGGCGTAGCCCGAGCGTACGGTCATTCATCTCCTTTGAGGTCACGGGGAAAACACACCCTGCGGCAACCATACGACCCCCAGAGAGCACCACCCCTCCATCGTGCAACGCTGTCTTGGTATAGAAAATTGTCATCGTCAACTCTGGCGAAAAAATGGAATCAATCATCACGCCAGACTCCTCAATATTCTTCAAACTAATCTCTCGCTCAAACGCAAATAAGGCACCAAATCTCTTATTCGAGAGCAAAGAGACCGCCTTGCAAAATGTGTCTAAAAAATTCTCATATCGCTGGATTTTAACGAGCTTAGAGAACATGGGATGGCTCCCAAGCTTAGCAAGACCACTCCTCAATTCTGGCTGAAAGACCACCACAAGCGCAAAGGCAAGACCTGGAGCCAGGACGCGAGTACTAATCCACCCCAATACATTAAACTCAAAGAAATAAGCCATCAACGACACAACCAGCAAACACAGTACCATCCCCACCATGATTCGGGCACCGCGCGTCGCATGAAATGCCTTGTAAAGTTGATAAAAGAGCAACCATAAAATGACAATCTCCACCATTGCTCGGATGAAATTGACGATCCCCTCATTATCTAAACCAATCCAGCTCCACATGCACCTCACGATACTGGATGACCGCTCTATTTGCAATACCTGATATTGATTGCATCACAAGTCGGCTCAAAATCAGTTTTCACTTTACAGAACCCCCTTTATAAACGAGAACTCGACTCAACATCAATTCATCATTTTATGCAAGAACACATCCAACTCCCCGAGGGGAAAATGCCCGCGCTCCGCGTCGAACCCATGCCAGCAGACACCAACCAACATGGCGATGTCTTTGGTGGATGGGTCATGAGCCAAGTTGACTTAGCTGGGGCAAATACCGCCATGCGCTATGCGCTGAGCCGTTGCATCGTCACACGAGCCATCAGTAGCCTCACCTTTGAGGCGCCAGTCATGGTCGGCGACGTCGTCTCTTTTTATACCGACATCGTCAAAATCGGACGCACCTCCTTGACCATCAAAGTTGAGGTCTATGCCGAGCGACTCACCAAGCTTTGCAATAACGTTGATAAAATCACCGAGGCTGAGCTCGTATACGTTGCTCTTGGTGCCGATAAAACACCCATCCCACTAGAAGAATCACGAGCTAATTTCGTCAAAGTCTGCCCACTTTAATCTTTCCCGTGTCAGTCAGTAAAAAGGAACTCTTTGTGGCGGGCTGTGGTCTGGGAGGGAAACGTGTTGCATTAACTGAGCAAAGCGGAGTGTTGCGGTGGCATCGCCTGCGGCTAACGGAATGAGCTTTTCCCTTTTTTCAAAACGGATTATCTTGCTTCTATCCCAGCGATTTTGACGAAGAGTCAAACTTCCCTGATTGCGATAAAAACTCTGTTGGATTTTTGACAAAAACCTGATGGAGAGTTGTTGCGTCTTCACCTCTTCGGCGCATTTCTATCCCGAGTTTAGGAATCGCCAAGGGGTCAGAGTTACCCCAATCGCAAGCGGAATTAACCCAGATACGTTCTGTCCCGTAAACCTCCAATAAATCAGCAGCACGAGCTGGGTTCAATTTGCTGGTTGGATAAAGTGTCAGCCCTGCCCAATATCCAGCCTCTTTGACGAGGGGGAGGGTATGCTCTTCGCAATGATCGACCAAGACACGATTGAGTTTCAGGTCTGGACGATTTTGCAAGGCTGAGAGAATTATTTTTGTCCCTTTGAGTTTATCCTCAAGGTGAGGCGTATGAATTAAGATTAATTGATCTAATCGTATTGCCATATCCATCTGCTCTTCCAAAATTTCAATCTCTTCGCTCGTATTGCGGTTTAATCCAATCTCTCCAATCCCCATCACATGAGGGTGTTTGACAAAGTCAGGAATCATGCTCATGACCTCACGCGCAAATCCTGTATCTTGCGCTTCTTTGGGGTTGACGCATATCCAGCAATAATGCTTGATCCCGTACTGTTGGGCGCGAGTGGGTTCACATTCCGTTAATTGCTTAAAGTAATCGTAAAATCCCTCGGCTGAGCGACGGTCAAATCCTGCCCAAAACGAGGGCTCCCCGATGGCAATGCATCCCGCTTGAGCCATTCTTTGATAATCGTCTGTCGTCCTGCACACCATGTGTGCGTGTGGTTCGATAAATTCCATTTTTTCTCCTATTAAATTTGTGGGGCTCCGCAGGCTGTTTTGCCATAAGGGTGAGGCTGAGGGGTTTCCCCAGGATAAGACAGCTTCTCTAAAATCATCCTCGTTCGGCTA
>JAVXPO010000044.1:0-14925 GCA_036644695.1 Akkermansia sp.
ACGGCACATGGTACACCTACGCCCACGACCTCACCAAAAACGTCACCGAACTCTACAAGACGGATGGAACGCTTGAAGCTGCCTACGACTACACCCCCTACGGCTCCGTCACCCAACATGGAATAAACAATCAGCCCTTCCAATGGAGCAGTGAAGTTTATGATTCTGAGCTAGGGCTGGTCTACTACAATTACCGCCACTACAACCCCATGGATGGCAGGTGGATTAATAGAGATCCTATCGCAGAACAAGGAGGACAGAATCTTTATGAGTTTATTAAAAATAGATGTAATTTTTCAATTGATATACTTGGTAAAAATAGATATATCACAGAACATTTTCCTCAACCAGACAAAAGAATAATAGAAGAAATAGAGAGAGAAATATTTAATTCCCCAGAAGAAGGAATGGCAAGATTATTAGGTGAATACATTAGAAGAATAAATCTACATATTGGAGTTGCTGTAGACACATGGGAATCAAGAGGAAACAAATATATAAAAACTGGAGTTACAACATTCAATTACCAAGCAAAACTAGCAGACGAAACGACCCAGAGATTGATAGATGGAATGCAAAATTCAGAAGGATTATATGGAAATATTGGGTATGGTGCCGCATTGATATGGCTAATTTTTTCTAGAGTAATATCTATGGTAGTAGGCATGAGTTATGGCGAGCTGGAAATATCGAATGGAATGAAATTAAAGGGAGCAAAGACCATACAATCAAACCCATGCCAAGACATTAAAATGCTAGAACTTATTAACAATGATGTTGTTTCTCCTGATAGTTACAATATTCTATTTAGTAATTGTATTACGTGGTCAAATAAAGCTATAGAATATGGAATACATGAATAGATTCTTTGTATATAAGATTGTTTTATTTCTATTTCTCGTTTCTTGTCTTATTAACGCTAGCGACACCATTGATTATAGATATTATAGAAACCAATTACTAGCTAATTTAATTTTTATTATTTCTTTATACCTTTCTTTCTTGATATCATTTTTCAATGCGCTAACTTTATTCAAACTTAATAAATCATTGTTTTTTATTGCATATGTAATTCCTATTTCTTTTCTCGTTATTATTGCATTTATTATTTAAGTTAAAAATCAAATTCCTCAAAAACATATAATTTAACACTTGATGGGTCACGACATGATATTTGAAACATATTTGATTTGATCTTTGGCTCAGGGAGAAGTGGCAACCCACTATGGATGGAGCATCCATGTCTATGCCACCACGGGCAACCACTACCACATTCTTCCAGAAACTATCGCCCCCCATCCTGAGCCGGGCAGGGCAACAGACGGGCATCTATCAAAAATAATCCTGAAAAACTCCACACCTGTCCTAAATAATCAATCTAAGATTTTCTCATGATGATTATTTAGGACAGGTGTGGAGTTTAGGCTTTTTGTTTATTACCTGCTTAAATCCTCTTGATAGAGGATGGGGATGCCCGCCGTATTGAGGAATTTCCCCGTAGATGTTGGGTCTGCCACATGGATGGCTAGACGAGATTTACCCTCTCTCACGGGGAATAAGGGGTAAAGGAAATCGATGTTGATTTTAGCTTGGGCAAGGGTCTCCAGACAGCTTGCTAAATCTTCTGCACCATGAATGAGTGAGATGACGAGCAATTCGCATGAGGTGAAACCAATCCCCTTCTCCAGTAAGAGTGCTAGAGCCTCGTCGGGATCTGATAAGATCATGCGAACGATGGTCGCCTCTTGATTATCTTGGATACTAAAGCCTAAACAATAAATGTATCGGGTCTCCAGCAATTGCAATAGCGAGGCGAGTGCCCCCGCTCTATTGTTTAACATGACCGAGAATTGCGTAACGGGCTTGCCGGGTTGCTGGACGGTCGGGTCGTACATAGAGCTTATGAGGGGGGATGGGGCTGATGCAGTGGATGCAGTGGACGCACGATGCGTCGCAGATTAGTGGAGACGGGATAATGTCTTTTTGATGATGCTAAGCCCTTGCGATAGTTCATCATCAGAAATATTGAGTGGAGGTAGCAAGCGGACGGTGTTGGGTCCTGCTGGGACTGCTAATAGACCGTCGTGGCGTAGTTCATCAACGACAAAGGCGGCTGGTGTTTTCCCCTCGGGGACGGTGATTTGATCGGTGTTGATGCCAATGCCAATCAAGAGACCTAGTCCACGACATCCATCGACAATAGGCAAATCCCATGATTCGATTGTTTGCCGAATTTGAGCCCCTAGCTTTTTGGCTCGGGCATCGAGATTGCCTCCGACGATTTCGCGTAAGACGGCGAGTCCGATCGTTGTTCCCAATGGATTACCCCCATAGGTTGATCCATGAGAGCCTGCATCCATGATGGAGGAGAGCTGTGTATTATGTTGATCAATGCTACGATCGCTGATCCAGAAGGCACCCATGGGGAAGCCCCCTCCCAGTGCTTTTGCCCAAGAGACCCCATCAGGGATGACCTCGGGGGCGATGGCACGCCATGCCATCAACTCACCGCAACGAGCAAATCCGCATTGTACCTCATCAATGAGTAATAAGAGATCATGCTCTTTGCAGAGTTGCGCCAGCCCTCGAAGGAATTCTGGTGTGCAGGGGTTGACCCCCCCCTCACCTTGGAGTGGCTCAAGGAGGAAGGCGACAGTTTCTTGACGAATAGCTGCCTTTGCGGCGTCGAGATCATTAAAGGGCAGGTAGCGAAAGCCAGTTAAAAGGGGGTCAAATTCTTTTTGAATCTTTGCCTGTCCCGTTGCCGCCATGCTCCCTAAGGTTCGCCCATGGAAGGATTGTTGAAAGGTGAGCACCTCATAGCGTGGGCTACCATCAGAGGCTGGTCTCCTGTGACCAAAGCGACGAGCTGTTTTAATGAGTCCGTCATTAGACTCTGCCCCACTGTTGCTGAAAAAGACTTTACCTGGGAGTTTGACGCACTTGGTAACAATGAACTCGGCGAGATCTGCTTGTTGAGGGATGCGATACAGATTCGAGCAATGAACGAGGGTCTCTGCCTGTTTTTGGAGCACAGAGGTGATGGTCGGATTGCAGTGCCCCAATGCACAGACGGCAATGCCTGCGCAAAAGTCGAGATAGCACTTCCCCTCGCTATCCCAAAGTCGAGAGCCTAAGCCTCGTGTGATGGAGATTGGTGTACGTCCGTAGGTTGGTAAAACGTATTGTGCGAACTTTTCTTCAGTAGTCATTTTGAGCCGTTGATGGTGATGGGTTGGTTGATTGTGTGCTTACGCACGCGACTGTAAATCTTAATTTAATGAGGTAATGCGGAAATCTGTGATTTGTGGATCAATTGTTCCCGGTTCTTTGACCATTTGGTTGATATTGTGAGCCATCCTACTCTCTTGAGTTAAAAGATGCAGATAACTCAAGAGTATTTGTTCGGACCCTTGCAGGTGCATGCGTACCGTCCCTTTGAGTTCGTTGCGCACCCAGCCTGTGATGTCGGGGAAAGATTGTGCAAGTTCATGTGATGTATAGCGGAATCCAACCCCTTGGACTCTGCCATGAAATGTGATATCTAGTGCTAAATCCATAGTTTTTTTCTGCTGGTACTATAAGAAAGTCCTCAAGAACCGCAATGCGAAAAACAGGCACCATGATAAGAAAAAAGAAAACGGCGCCCATTGAATAAATCAAGGGACGCCGGAGTTCCGAAAATAGAATGACGGATAATCTGCAAGTCGGAGCAGCGTTGCAACAAACCTTAGGACTTGTAACGCAAACGCTTCTTGTGACGGTTTTGACGCAAGCGTTTGCTGCGCTTATGCTTATTGATTTTTGTTTTACGGCGTTTTTTCAGCGATCCCATGATTGTGGTTCGTTTGTGGTTATTTAGTGAGAATGTTCGATTAGTGGACAAGCTTATTGAGTGGGTACTCAATAATGCCTTCTGCTCCGAGCGCTTTCAGTTGCGGTATAATATCGCGAACAATCGCTTCGTCAATGACCGTTTCAACTGCAAGCCAACCTTCTTCTGTCAGTGGAGACACAGTTGGGCGTCTCAAAGAGGGTAAACAGGCTGTTAATTGGGTGAGTGCGGAGGAGGGGAGGTTCATTTTGAGCCCTACTTTATTGCGGGCTTCTAATGCCCCACGTAGGAGCATGACCATGTTTTTCAACTTTTCGCTTTTCCAAGCATCCGCCATCGTTGCTTTGTTGGCGATAAATTGAGGATATGAGGTCAACAAGGTATCGACGATGCGAAGGTTGTTGGCTTTTAGTGAGCTACCTGTTTCGGTAATATCGACGATGGCATCGACGAGATCGGGGACTTTGACTTCCGTCGCGCCCCATGAAAATTCGACATGAGCCTTGATGCCTTTTTCTGCAAGCCAGCGTTCGGTGATGCCGACGCCCTCTGTTGCAATACGTTTGCCCTCAAGATCCTCTGCCTTCGTAATAGGAGAGTTCTCTGGGACGACGAGCACCCAACGCGTTGGCTTGGAGGTCGCTCTCGAATATTGCAGATCAGTTAAAATCTCGACATCTGCCTTATTCTCGTAAACCCAGTCGCGCCCCGTAATGCCACAGTCAATGAATCCATCGTTGACATAGCGACCAATCTCTTGGGCACGAATCAAAAAGATATCGAGAGAATCATCGTCAGATGACGGGCGATAGCCCCGGCTGGACACATAAATATTGTAACCAGCCTTGCGGAACAAATCTACAGTGGCGTCTTGGAGACTGCCCTTGGGAAGTGCTAATTTAAGTTTTTTCGGCATGGCGGGGTCAAAATGAAACATCGGATACTCGTTACTGTCAAGGGAATAACTCTGCAATCAAGGATTATTTTGTTTTGCTCATGAGAGATTCAATCTCATCGGGGGCAAGCGGGGCGCGTGCTAAAAGATTGAGATTGCCATTTTCTCCAATGACCACGTCATTCTCAAGACGGATGCCAATCGCCTCTTCTCGGATATAAATACCTGGCTCAATGGTAAAAATCATGTGTGGGGCAAAAACTGGATTTGCCGAGCCAACATCATGGACATCCAAGCCCAGAGAATGTGAGCAACCATGCATAAAATAGCGACGAACGGCGGGCGGATCACTGGGGTCGTCGTCTAAATCGCTTTGCGTGAGTAAGTGTAACCCAACGAGTTCCTTACCAACATAGACGCGCACGAGACGTTCATATTCACTCTTCAATACGCCAGGGCGCATGATGCTATTGGCATAATCCATAATACGCATGACTGCCTCATAGACATCTCTCTGGCGTTGAGTGAATTTGCCGCTAACGGGGATTGTCCTCGTCATGTCGCCATTATAATTGCCATATTCTGCGCCAATATCCATCAAGAGCAGATCGCCTTCTTTCATGATCTGATCATTGATGATGTAATGCAACACACAAGAGTTTGATCCAGAGGCTAAAATGGGGAGAAATGAGAATTTACGAGCGCGTCTTTTGAGGTATTCGCACGAGAGTAATCCCTCAACCTCCCACTCACCCATGCCAGGTTTGATGTGGGGCAGGATGGCGGTAAAGCCATCTGCGGTAATATTGCAAGCTTGTTGCATGGCGCGTATCTCTTCTGGCTGTTTAACCATGCGCATCTCGGCTAAAATACCATAGATATTTTCAAAAATTTGCTTGGGGAAGGAGGCTCGCAACTCATTGCCAAGTCTCATATTTCTTGTTTCAACAGGATTGATGCACCGAGGATGCTCGTTGGTCTCTATATAGATAGTCGTTGCGTCAGGGATCGCCTCTTGGAGGACGCGGTCATATTCGCTAGTCCATCTGACATCGTCGATGCCACTCAACTGTTGTGCTGCCTGTATGGTGAGTTTAGCACCTTCCCAAATGGCAATTTGATCATTAGTCTCGCGCACCAACAAGGTGCTTTCGCAATCCCCTCCTTTAAGAATACGCATCACGAGGATGCTCTCTTCTTGATCAATCCCCGTGAGATAAAAGAAATTGGCGTTTTGATGCAAGGCAAATGTCCCATCTGCATTCGTTGGGAAAATATCGTTCGCGTGCAAAACGAGCACACTGCCCACCTTGAGCTCTTGGGCGAGGCGTGCACGGTTGTCGCTAAAAAAAGATGATGATAGAGACGTGTATTTCATGACTCAGCACAGAATGGCTCTATTGTCATCATTGTCAATATCGTACCAAGTCTCAAATCGGGGGTTTAGAAAATAATGTCTCATCGGAGCAAGGATTTCTCGACAACTAGGGGGAGAATGGTATATCTTATGAGTTGCGGATTAGTCCGCATTAACTCAACAATAGAAAGAGGCAACTGCCATGCAAAAGGTAAATGTATCTACACCCATCACCGTAACTGGGCGTCATGTAGAAATCACGGAGGCTATCAGAGATTTTATCACAAAAAAAATCGAAAGTATCAAACTCGACTTCCCTAAAATTTTGGAAGCCAAGGTTGTCATCGATGTGCAAAGAGATCGGCAGATTGCGGAGATTATCTTCTTCTGCTCTGAACATATCACCATTGACGCATCAACCGTCGGATCTGATATGTATGCCGCCATTGACGAAACCATCACTAAAATCGCTCGCCGTATGCGTAAGCATAAAACGAGGCTCATGAAGCGTTTTAGACCACACCGCCAAGAAACGATTCGCCACTTGGAAGAACGTATCTATGACGATGCTGTCTTGGAATACCCAGAAGAATCTGTCGAAGACCCAGAACCAATGATCATTCATCGTGAAGGGTACAAACTTTGCACCATCAATAAAGAAGATGCCATTATGGATTTAGAGCTCAACGATAAGCCATTTGTGCTTTTCCGTAGTGCTCGCCGTAATGTCCTCGAAATCGTTTATCGCCGTCCTGATGGTGATTACGCGATTGTCGAATTGGGTGATAGCTTGTAAGTTACCTCCAGATTCATTAAATAAAACAGAGGATTGCGCGTATTGCTCGTGTAATCCTCTTTTTATTGTATAAATTATTGATTATAAATATTGTAGATACGCTAGGATTACTCTGATTCCCAGGATTATAATGCTCCAAACGATGATTTTTTATAAAATATAAGAAAAGCACTTGATTTTCTCAAATCGGGAGGTAGACTAACGGGCAGAAGTCCAATGTATATCGCATTGGACTCCAGTATTAAACCACTGAACACAATTCGAATTATGAAGAACATTGCAATCCTCGCCCTCGCTGGCGCAGCTCTTGTTGTAGCTTCCTGCAGCCAACAACAACAACAACAGACCACCACAGCTCCTCCTGCTCCTGTAGTAACAGTTAAAGGCAAGTAAGTCTGAGTCAATTCAATGAGATGGACATTAATTCATCTCTTGTTTTAGATTTTACCGCGTTCGGCATTTTGCCGAGCGCGTTTTTTTGCGCCAAAATAACTGATACTGCTTTCATCTCTTATGTGCTATAAAAAGCCGTTATCTTTCTTATGGCGGGGTGGGGTCTGGAGGAGAACGTGTTGCGTTAACGGAGCAAAGCGAAGTGTTGGCATCAGCTCCCCTCCTGACCCCAAGAGGCGGGCTCATTGTAGGGTAATTTGAGAAAAAGGGGCGAGGATTTTTGGCGAAATCTAACGCAGAGCTAGGGCAGAACCCTCCTTGCTCTTATTTATAGCACATAAGAGCAGGTTCTCCGCCAGACTCATCCCACCACAACTGGCATTAGACAATCGTCCACGTAATAGTACGTAGGGCGGATTGTCCTGGTCTAAGGACGACGCTGGGGAAATGTGGAATATTGATAGCATTGGGGAAGCTCTGAGCTTCCAGGGCAATGCCCCCGCGTGGATTGGGTAAATACTCACCCGTGTAAACTTGGAGACCAGGTGCATCTGTTGCAATGACGAGCTTATTTGATTGGGCAGGGCAACGCAAAACGGCAGCGACTTGAGGACTATTCTCTGTAGGAAGGACGTAATTGTGATCGTAGCCATGGGCTACATCGGGGAAAGAGGGGGCATTTCTCTCACAAAGAACGACGGGCTTACGGAGATCAAAGTTTGTCCCTTGCACGGGCAAAATGCGTCCATCGGGGATATTATCTTGGTTGACTGGCGTATACGCCGTTGCTCGTACCTCAAGGGTATGAGCATCAATCGTACCTTGTCCCGACAAATTCCAATACACATGATTGGTTAAGTTGACAATGGTCGGGGTGTCGGTCGTATAGGCCTCTAATCGTAGCTCAAGAGTGGCGCCTTCGAGACGATAGGTTGCCACAATCTCAAGATTGCCAGGGTATTGTTCTTCCCCATCGAGTGAGCGAAGGGTCAAAACTAGTCGAGAGGGGGTTGACTCTTGGACTTCCCATATTTTTTGATCAAAGCCGACCTTACCCCCGTGGAGATGGTTCGGTGGATTGTTGACGGCGAGGTGGTGAGCATTCCCATCAAGAGAAAAGATACCTTTTTCAATACGATTGGCGACGCGCCCACAGACGGCACCACAATAACAGGTATCCATGACAAGTGCCTCAACCGTTTTTGGGCCATAAACGAGATCGATGCCATCTTTATAGACTGATAGGAGACGCGCACCAAAATTGGTGATACGCACATCAATTAAGTCTGATTTTAGCTCGTGAATCTCAATGGATCTTCCATCGGGTAAGGTCTTAACGCTTGTCATGAATGCCGTCTGTTAAAGATTAGTAGTCCTTAATGGCTATTAATAGCCAAGAGGGACGACGCGAGAGGAGTTACCCCCTTGGTAAACCTGGACGCGTTGACCGACGTAAATCGGATTGCGCTTATTGAGCTCTTGCACAATGGTGATGAGCGTTTTAACGCCATCAAGTTTAACCGTGATACGTTGACCGTTTTTCTCACTGATGGCTTTATCAAGTTGATTGCCGGCAAATGCCCCTAAGAGAGCACCACCTGCTCCTGTCGCGAGACGAGCGTTCCCACCGCCTAGCATCGCACCGCTGAGACCGCCAGCAATAGCACCAAGAGCGGTGCCTGTCTTGGCATCATTTCCTTCAATGCGTACATTTTCTACGGAACGAACCGTGCCAACTTGTGCCGTCTGGGCAACTCCGATTTGACCTTCTTTATAGACTTCTGTTGCACCGAATTTATCAGCACAGGAATTTAAAAAGGCTGGGAGCGTCAGAATGGAGACGGCTAGGATTACTGTTTTTTTCATAATAAATGAATGATTTGTTTGGTTTTGTTGTTTGATAGGATAATCTTAGATGATCTTGATATTAGATACGTTGAATGAGCGTTGACTTTTTCAGTTAAAAAGCGTTGCCAAGGGAGAGATTAGTCTGTTCTTTTTTCCCATGCCGTTACTTTTCCTTTAGAGAATAGGACATAACCCACATTTATAGGTACATAAGTAATGTCATACGGATAATAATAAGAGTTGTAGCGATTGCAGTATGGTCCCCAATAGCCACAGTTCCCCCAATAAGGCGTGGGATGATACACGGGCTGAAGGTCAGAGTAGAGCCAGCGAACTGAGCTCTTGCCATTTAAGTTCCCATCAATAGAAGACGAGGGCGAGCCCCACGCTAAATAAACTGCGGAGGGCTGCATCCCTTGAGCAATTTGCCCCGACATGACGAGAGCTTGATCTTGAGTAGATAAAGACTGAAAAATCTGAGGATTTTTTTGAATCCGCGAAGCAGGCGTTGAGGCACAAGAAGACAGGAGGAGCAATGCCCCTGTCATGAGAAACGTCAACATAATCCTAACCATAAATAATAACATAACATTTATTTTGACCCTTGCCAAGCGAGATTTATGTGCTAGGATAATCGAACAAAATAACATTAAAATATGAAAATCCTTTTTAATTTAGCAATCTTAGCGTTGGCTCCAATGATGACCTTTTCAGCAATGGGAGATTCCAAGCCTGTAGCCAAACCTGTAGCAGTAGTCGATGAATGTTTCCCTGCCAATCAGTTAGTACAAGGCAATGCTGTCCGTGTACAGCTTGATGATGGCATTGCGGATTATCATAAGAGATTTGATGTAGCAATCGCAAAAATGACGAATGAAGAACGCGAAGCTCTCAAAAAAATCCTTAAGCCAGGTCAGCCTATTCCTTTTGATGAACGTTTAGGAGTCAGTAAAGAGGACTATGCCAAATATTTGGAAGTCTGGAAAAAGAAGAAAGTTGTTGAAGTTGCCCCTATCGTTGTAGGATTGCAAAAAACAGCGACCCCTGGAGTTTGGAAAGTTGCCTCAAGCTCACAACAAGGTCCTTTGCCCATGTCTACTCTCCAATACGATGCCAATAAAAATGTATGGGTATCTCCCAATGGTGAGCTCGCTTGCAAGGGTGTAGTCTCCTATGACGAAATGAATAATCTCGGAGCATGGAAGGGTCAAGAATGGCTTTTCCAAAACAAGGATAGCTATAGCCAAATTGCAGAAAATGTCTTAGTCGGCAAAACGAAAGATGGCAAGTATGTCTACATGATTTACAACATCATTGAGGTGACCAAAGATGGCAAACCTACATGGAATGAATCTCTTGTCCTTCGTTTCCCAACTGCATCTTTATCTGGTAAAGACGATTTGTTAAACAAGGCTAAAAAGAATGCGGCTAATAAGTAATTGAGGCTTGTTGCCCGATTCATTATTAGTTGATGTCGCCTGCTACAACTGATTATTCTCTGTCCTATGCGTATTATCAGCGGTACCGCAGGTGGTATTGCCCTGCAAGTCCCCAAAGGCGAGGTCCGTCCAACGACGGATCGAGTCCGCGAGGCATTATTCTCTATCTTAGGAGAACGTATTCAAAAAGCGCAAGTACTAGATCTCTTCTCGGGATCTGGTGCCTTGGGGCTTGAGTCCCTCAGTCGTGGAGCTGCCTATGCTACAATGGTTGATGCAGCAAAATCCTCTTGCTCAACCATCCATAAAAATATGGATAAGGCGGCATTGCCCAATGGAATCGTTCATTGTGCCGATGCAATCTCATGGGTCAAGCGAGAGGCGCCTATCGGGCGTAAATACGATATTATTTTTGCAGATCCCCCGTATTGTAAAGGATTAGGCGACCGTGATTTCATCGTCGAATTGGCAAGAAATAGAGTCGCTGAATTACTAGCAGACGGGGGCATCTTTATTGCCGAGGCTCAAGAGGGCTGGGGCATTGCAGGTATTGCTAAGGGGGAACCCGTCGTGCTTCCCCATTTGACATGTTTAGATATTCGGCGATACGGCAACAATGTCATTATGATTTTTGAAAAAACGCAAAAAGAGGAGGTATCTAACTAATGAATAATTGGCTGATACGATTGATTTATAACATCTTGTACCGTGTTTTTTTATTGGTTTCATTGCCGGGGTATTTGATGAAAATGAAACGCCGAGGGGGGATTGGTACAGGATTGATGGAGCGTTTCGGACGCTATAAAGTCCCTTTTGATCAAGAGCCTAAGGGTGGATTATACATTCATGCCGTCAGCGTGGGTGAGGTCATGATCGCTCTCAAATTCATCCGCGCATGGATGGATGCTCAGAGCGGTAGCGTTGTCTTGGCAACATCGACAGCTACGGGACATGCTACAGCGTTAAAAGCTGCCATCCCAGGAGTCCGCGTAATATATTCCCCTCTCGATACGACCAAATGGTCAGAGCGTTGCCTCAACCGCTTCCAACCTCAAATCATCGCCCTCGTCGAGGCAGAGCTTTGGCCTAATTTTGCCCGCATTGCAGGACAAAAAAATATCCCCATCGCCATGATCAATGCTCGCCTCTCGCAGCGATCAGAACAGCGATATGCATCAGTCAAGTGGCTCTCGCGATTCTTTTATGCCCCCTTGGCGGCAGTTGGCGTCCAAGACAAACATGACGCTATGCGATTTGTCGGCATTGGGGTAAACCCTGACGTGATTCGTATCACGGGAAGCATTAAATTTGATCAAGACTCACTACACCCCTTTGCTCGCCGCCCTGAATTTGAAGATATTTTACACACCTTGAGCCGAGGCAAGCCCATTATCTTAGCTGCCAGCACCCATGCTGGCGAGGAGCTCCTCATTGCCACTGCCATTAAGGCAGCAGGTGGCTTCCCCCTCATTGTCCCTCGCCATGCCGAGAGACGACAAGAAATCCGACGAAGCTTGGATGAGGCAGGATGGCAATGCATTTTACGAACCGATCGTCAATTACCTCAAAAATTGAGGGACAATCTTTGCTATATCGTGGATACGACAGGTGAGCTTCGTGACTGGACCTCCTTTGCCGACATTGTTGTGATTGGTAAAAGCTTCCTTGCAGAGGGAGGGCAAAACCCAGCAGAGGCAGTCGCTGCCTCTGTCCCTGTCGTCACAGGGCCCCATATGGAAAACTTCGCTGCCCTCATGAACCTCCTCACAGGCGTAGATGGCGTGACTCAGTGCTTTGCTGAATCTCTTCCTACAGTCCTCAAAGAGATGCTACAAAACCCATTAGAGGCACATGCACAGGCATCACGAGCCCATATCGCCCTCAAAGCCCATGCGGGAGCTACTAAAAAAAGCGTGCAAATGCTCCAATCCCTCTTAGCCAAAGACGACACGACGATCTTAGGTGAGCTAGGAACGACTCAACTCGTGGTATTATCCATTTAATCCATCGTCCCAGTCTTTCCAGACTGGTTCTAGTCCGTGATTTCTTAGGGCTTGGACTACTTGTTCGGGGGTACGTTCGTCTGAAATCTCAAATTGTTCGGTGGCTTTGCAATGTCCTCGTTTTTCTTCGGGGAGGGAGACTTGACGACCTTTGACGGTAAGGTGAGCGGTTGATTCGCCAGCCCCTGTGTATCCACCTGGCTCTGTTTTTGCAATGGCTGACATACAGGTCATGCAAATGTCCATGAGCGAATCGCGCATGGCTGGTGCCTCACGCGTACTGACGACAAAGCCAATTTTGGGGAAGCAAATGCGAAGGGCGCACATGAGTTGAACCATATTGCGATCATTGAGCATCAAATCTGAGTCCGTTTCGTACTCGTAGTTACTGGCTGAGGGACGCATCCTCGGGAAGGAGATTGTCAGTTGTGATTTCCAACAATGCTTTTGCAAATAATCAATGTGAGTCGCTAGAGCCTTTGCCTCTTGTCGCCAAGGGGCTAGACCAAATAATGCACCAATGCCTACTTTTTTAAAGCCGCCTTGGTAGGCACGTTCAGGGCAATCAAGTCGCCACGCATAATTCTTTTTATTCCCTGCCGTATGGAGTTGTTCGTAAATCTCCTGATTGTAGGTTTCTTGAAAGACGGTGAGACTTTCGGCACCGTGTTGCACGATTTCGGCATACCGATCATCGGGTAAGGGACCAATTTCTAATCCGAGGGAGGGAATAAATGTTCGCAAGGCATCGAGACATTCCTGCAAATAGCCATCAGAGACGAACTTAGGGTGTTCCCCAGCCACAAGTAAGATGCTTCTCAAACCATGGTCGTACAAATAGCGAGCCTCTCTGACCAATTCATCAACGCTTAGAGTCGTGCGCACAATAGGATTATCGCGAGAGAATCCACAATATTTGCAATTATTGATACATTCGTTAGAGAGATAAATAGGAGCGAAAAGACGAATCGCGTTGCCAAAATGCAATCGCGTTAATCGTCGGCTCTCCATCGCCATTTCTTCAAGTTGCCCATCGTCCGTTGGCTGGATCAATTGTGTAAATTTCCGAACTATCAGGGATGGGTTATCCAATAAATAGGGAAGATCTTGAGAAAATGACATGATGAAAAAATAAGGGAACGAATTAAATCCGCTGTTTTAAGTCGAGCAACATTTGAACATTGCTCGGGTATTTTTTGAGGAAGAAGAGGAAACGCTCCATTGCCTCAATCGGCTTATGCCCAGCAAGTGCTCGGCGAATGAGATGGATTTTATTGAGCCAATTCTCTGGTAAAATCAACTCTTCACGTCGCGTACCTGATTTGAGAATATCTACAGCAGGGTAAATATATTGCTCTGCAATACGGCGACTTAAAATGAGCTCCATATTACCAGTTCCTTTGAATTCCTGGAAAATCAAATCGTCCATTCGGCTGTTGGTTTCGACGAGAGCTGTTGCCAAAATCGTTAATGAACCTGCATTACGCGTATTTCTCGCAGCAGCAAAAAGTCTTCGAGGCATCTCTAAAGCCCTCGCATCAATCCCACCTGACATGGTTCGACCACTCCCTTGATCGGCATTATTATAGGCACGAGAGAGTCTGGTGATAGAATCCACTAAGAGGAAAACATGCTTCCCTGCCTCAACGAGCCTTTTTGCACGGTCAATGCAAAGCTCGGCGAGTCGGCAATGATCTCGCACCTTGCCATCATTAGATGAAGCATAAATTTCTGCCCCTTTAATGGTTCGCTTAAATTCAGTGACTTCTTCAGGACGTTCATCAATCAAAAGAATCATCAAATGGAGAGAGTCTTCGTACTTTTCGGCAACTGCCTCAGCAATATGCTGGAGGAAGGTCGTCTTCCCTGCACGAGGGGGCGAGACAATTAGCCCACGCTGACCACGCCCGACAGGTGCCACAAGATCAAGGGTACGAGTCGTATATCGATCTGAGCTTGTTTCAAAAGAGATTCGTTTGTTGGGATTAACTGCTTTTAGCTCATCGAAATGAGGCAAATTGCGGGCTTCCTCGACGGGGAGTCCATTAACCTCTTTGATTTCCGTCAATTGAATTCCTCGATCATGTCGGCAAGCAAGACCATGAATCCAGACAGCATGCCTCAATCCATAATTACGCACCATATCAATAGGCACATAAACTGCATCATGAGCTTGCTCAAAACCAGACTCTTGAGTTCGTAAAAAGCCAAAGCCCTTAAACGTCAACTCTAACAATCCATTCACCTCTTCTGGGGGACCAAACTGAATCGGTCCTGATGGGGCAGGATTATCCTGATTTTGCGTGCGAGCATCTCTAAAGTTTTCACGGCGTGACTTAAAATTATCATTGCGACGACC
>JAVXPO010000044.1:15025-17140 GCA_036644695.1 Akkermansia sp.
TGCGAGCATCTCTAAAGTTTTCACGGCGTGACTTAAAATTATCATTGCGACGACCATTTTGACCGTTTTGACCATTTTGACCGTTTTGACCGTTTTGACCGTTTTGATAATTCCCTTGTCCGCCACCTTGTCCGCCTTGGCGTCCCTGACCCCCTTGCCATCCTTGACGACCACCTTGTCCACCATTCCCGTTATTATTACCGTTGTTGTTATAGGGACGGTTAAAATTCTTTTGATACCGTGTATTTTGATTCGGATTGTTCGGATTGTTCGAGTTGTTCGGATTTTTTTGAAATTTCCGACGAACTTGGAATCGTTCCGAGTCAGAACCTTCTTCACCAGAAACTTGTTCAGGAGCTTTCTCATGGACAAACTTGATCGTCTGAAGAACCTCGGCAGGATTTTTGGGCTTTTCTTCCTTAGGAGGGAGCTCATTCTCTGACTTGGGAACCAGTTTGGGCTTTTCCCTGCGAATCGAAACACGACGAACAATCGCCTTTTTTACCCCCCCGCTAATGATTGGATCTGTGGGAACAGAGGCATTCTCTGTCGTAACAGAGACAGGAGTTGGGGTAGAAGTTGCAGCAGAGGATAGAATCACATCAGGCATTGATGCTGAAGAACCATCCAAAGATGCACCCTTTGATTCAGCTTTAGTCACCGCCTTAACAACTTTTTTAACCGTCCTTTTTTTACGGACGGGTGCCTCTTTGACTTCGTCAAGAGCAGGGCTATCAACGACAGGCTCAAGCTTTTTTTTACGGACAGGAGCCTTACGAGGTTTAGGCGTAGCCCCATCTGTAGCTGTAGCTGGAGCTGTAGCCTTGCGTGTAGTAGACTTCTTGGGGGCAGGAGCTGGCGATGCGCCATCCGGCGCCCTTTCGGGAAGAGTATCAGACATGATATAAATGAATCAAATTGACCATTGTTCGCCCACTGGCAATAAATAATAAAGCAAGTGAGCCAACTCCTAGGTCTTAGGCATCGAGCTGCGGAAGCAACTCTTCTGCAATGTCAAAATTGGTGAAGACATTGAGAGCATCATCGTATTCATCGAGCAATTCGTACAATCGGGTAGCCGTCTTAGCCACCTCAAGATCGTCGATGATCACGGTATTTTGAGCAACGGAGATGAGCCCAGCCGTCGTAACGGTATAGCCATTCTCACGCAGATAAGTAGCTACATTACTTACTTCAACGGGAGAAGAGATTAAAACCCATTCATTATCATCATCCCCCTCCTCAAATTCGTCGGCACCAGCTTCCATCGCCAGCTCCATGGCTGAATCTTCATCCAGCTTTTCGGAAAGTAAACGAACTTCGCCCTTGCGGTCAAATTGATAGGCAACTGACCCAGGGGTAGCAATACTACCGCCATTTTTTGTAAAAATAGAGCGAATCTCAGAATTGGTACGATTCGTATTATCCGTTGCCACCTCAATGAGCAGAGCAGTACCATTAGGACCATATCCTTCATAAGTAATCTCTTGAATCACTGCACCACCAAGCTCTCCCGTTCCTTTTTTAATGGCACGATCGATATTTTCCTTGGGGGTTGAGACAGCTTTAGCTCCGTCAATGGCACTCCTCAAACGAGGATTCATATCGGGATCGCCCCCTCCACTTTTGGCTGCAAGCATGATTTCATGGGCAAATCGGGCAAAAACCTTACCCCTTTTGGCGTCCGTTGCTGCCTTGGTATACTTGATCTTGGACCATTTATTATGTCCTGACATATTGATTTAGATAACGGTGGTGTTAAAAAAGGGAAATCCCTCTTATTTTTTGGATACGGGCACCAGAGGTTGCGCTCTGCCTCAAAGAAACAAGTTGCATCCATTGCCAGAACCCGAGAAACATCGCTTCGCAATGAAGTATCGCTTCGCAATGACCTGAACGAAGAGGAAAGGCAAATCCATCAAAAATCTGCTAAGGTCAGCCAAGCCAACTTTCTCCCTCAACGAGGAACGAGCTCAAGCATATCGAAACAAGCCCCTTTGGCAATACTTTTCTTGTCCATTCTCCTTTCTCAGCACATCTGTCCTAAATAAAAATCTTGAAAAAAAAGTAAAAAGTCGCAAGGCACGAAAAAGGAAGGTGGATTTTGAGTTTGTC
>JAVXPO010000045.1:0-13087 GCA_036644695.1 Akkermansia sp.
AGAGACACCCATTGAGTGGAATTGGATAGGCTAAATTTCTTCATTTAACAAACAATCCCTTAACCCGCTAATCCAAAGATTAGCGGGCTTTTTTGTTGGCACTAAAATTATTTATACATCCTTCACCTCCTATGTACTATAAAAAACCGTTATTTTTCTTATGCCGGGCTGGGGTTTGGAGGAGAACGTGTTGCGTTAACGGAGCAAAGCGGAGTGTTGCATCAGGTTCTCACCTGAACTCAAGAGGCTGGCTCATTGCAGGGTAATTTGAGAAAAAGGGGGAGGGTGAGTTTTTGGCGAAATAAGACGGCGATGAAAACGGGGCAGGCGGGAACCTGATGCAGAGCCGGGCAGATTACCACTTCCCTTTTTTATGATACATAAGAAAGGGAAGTGGTATTAGATTTAATGATGCTCAAAACTTATTGAGCACCGTGAACTGTAACTTCCTTTAATCCTGCGACTTGCGCACGGTTAAAACGCACTCGGACATAACGCCCTGTTACAGGTTGATCTCCTTTGATCTCTACTGAAGCATTTTTTGCACTAACAGGAGATGATAATGGTGTCCATTTACGCTTATCTGTACTCACATCTACAATCACCTTGCGGTCAGTAGCTTGAGGAAAGTCCAATTTCACATCTTGCACAGGGAAAGAAAATTCCATATCGAGAATCCATGCAGGGTTCTTATCAGATGACTCCGCTATCCATTCTGTTGTCATATCGCCATCACTAGCAGAGGAGGCTTGATTAGAGGCACTTGATGAGGAACATGGTCGATTATTTGCCAAATTGGGTGATTCTTGTGAGACGGGAGTTTCTCCTTGTTCTGCGAGAAGCTTATCGCGATCTTCTGTCGTAAAACGCTTATAAGGTCGCTCTATTGTCTCAATGCTCTTCCCTTTGACATAAGGGGCTTTACCCCGTGTTTCAATCGTGATTGTTGCATCTTTTAGTCCAGGAGATGTCGCTTTAATGACGCTTTTACCAGAGTAATACGATCTCATCTCAATCGCGGCAAGACCATCCCTCATGTCAATATCTGAATTGGGGGTAAAGGTGATGCTTTTACCAGTCGGGAATTCGCCTGGTCCTTGTTCAATCGTCAACGTAATTGTCGCTTCATTGGCAAGAGGAGTTCCCTCTTTATCTACCAAGCCGACCGTTAAATGGACATCATCCTGACCATCAGTAGAGTTAATCACGGTCTTATCTGCCACTAGCTTTAAGGCGGTTGGGCTACCGTTCTCTGCCCATTTTGGAGGAGCAATTTTAGCTAGCTCATTGCGATACCAATACCAAGCACGCTTCGGGATGCGGAAGTAATCGACAATCCCCATGCGAGCCCCAGTTTCCCAAATACTACCATGGTCAAAACCACACCAAACGGCAGCCCCTGCACGCCAGTCATATTTCTCACCTTTTGTATCGCCCCAGCCTGGTTCATACTTCCCTGGTCGTTTGGTCGCAACAGATCCATATTCGCTCACCATGCTTGGTTTACTTGGGCTCATCACTCCTGCACCATCGCCATTATAACTCGCGATGTCGCCAATTTTATCAAATCCTCCTCGTTGGGCGCCGCCAACGCTAGCAGGACGATCTGGATCAACCTCATGAGCAATATCAATGAGTTTTTGACACAATTGCCGCGCTTCTTCCTGATCTTGAGTAAAGAAGGGTTCATTGCTGATACTCCATGCTACAATAGAGGGATGATTGCGATGATCTCGAATCATTTCACGCAATTGCTGAGCACAGCTTTGTTCAAAGCCTGGGCGGTCAGCGACATTGCGGGGATAAGCATCACAGTTCCAAAAACGATCATGTTCCTTTTGTCCACCCATTCCCCAAAAAATGCCTTCACTCCAAAACATCACGCCTAATTGATCGCAAGCTTTTGTAAAAGCAGGATCATGAGGGTAATGAGAGCCTCTGATGAAATTAAAACCTGCCTCTTTCATCAAACGCACATCGCGTGTATGCCCCCCATTAGTCACGGCATCGCCCCATCCAGCATGATCCTGATGGACATTTGCGCCTGTGAGCAATACATGCTGATCGTTTAGGAAGAACCCTTTGTCTGCCGTCCATTTAATGGTACGAAAGCCGAATTGAGTCTCTAAGCTGTCTTGTACTTTTCCATCCTTTTTCTGAATACTGGTTAAGACAGTATATAAAGTTGGCGATTCTGGGCTCCACAATTTAGGGGTAGCTAGCTTAGTTTCTTGCTCCACGATGACCATTCTATCGGCAGGTACCGCTACCGCTTTGTCAAAGGAAGCCACAACTTTACCCGTTGTATCTAAGACTCGTTGAGATACGACGAGATTTGCTGTCTTATCCTCATCATTTTTTACTTCTGTACTCACCTTAATGCCAGATGATTGTTTTGAGCAATGAGGCGTTCTCACCCAAACTCCATTTAATGGAATATAAACGGGATTCGTCACAACTAAATAAACGTCACGATAGATACCACCTGAGAAGCAATGCTCGCCTGCACGAGGAGCCAGACGTGGCTTCCACCGATTGCTCACACGGACAGAGATTTCATTACGCCCTACCTTGAGCAGTGGGGTTAAATCGATGCGAAACCCCGTATACCCCCCCTGATGTCCGCCTGCTTTTTTCCCATTGACGTACACATCCGTTTCTTGGAAAGCACCTTCAAAATCAAGGAATACTTTTTTACCCTCCCATGCCTGGGGCATATTCAATTTTTTGCGATACCAACCCTCTCCAGTATAAAAGGCATTGGACATGAAATAAGGAATACTAAATGAATGAGGCAAACAAGCAGGTGCCCATCCTTTCGCTGTAGGCGAGGAATCATCACCTAACCGAAACATCCAATCTCTGTTAAAAACGGCTGTATTTCTCCCCTCTTTCTCTTGGGCATCACTATTAGTCAAACCAATCAGGGCAATCATTGCTAGAGATAGATATCGGGTAAATCTTGTCATCATACGTAGATTGATTTTTATCATAAATATCCACTCTCGACAATAACCATTCTCCAGCTGATTGAAATGAAAGTTGTATGAGGCATAAAAAATCCGCTCAAGTCTAAGCTTGAACGGATTTTGAGAATTAATAAATAGGATAATAAATCAATCTTCGTCTGTAGAAGATGTTTTATCATCAAATTCAGCAGACTCAGGAGTCCCCTTTGCATCAAATTCGTCAGATTCGGAATCGAAGCCTTCGTCAAGGTGAGCTTTGAATTTTTTGACTCGTTGAGCCTCTGGTAAGGGAGACAGCACCATATTCATGGTATTGCCTGCAAGACGAGCAATCTGATCAATTTGACCCATCGTTTTCATATCGTCAACGACACGCTGCATCATCCCATAACCAAGCTCTTGGTGAGCATTTTCACGACCACGGAAACGTAATAAGAAACGAACTTTATGTCCGTTATCTAAGAAACTCTCAGAGCGAGCCATTTTGACATTGTAGTCATTGGTGTCGGTACCGATACGCAACTTGACTTCCTTCATGCGAATAATTTTGCTCTTATTATTCTTTTGAAGTTTTGATTGTTGGTATTTATATCTGCCGTAGTCTACGATGCGACATACGGGGGGATCAGCACTTGAGGCAACTTCCACAAGATCTAATCCGACAGACTTAGCTTTATCTAACGCATCGCGCGTATTCATCACGCCGAGCTGTTCACCCGTGGATGTTACGACACGCACGCGCGGAGCGCGGATACGTTCATTGACTCTGGTCTGATCACCGCGTTCACGGCGGCGATTATTATCTTTGTTATTATGATTTGGCTTTTTAAGTGGCACGCTGGTTGTTTTCCTACGGGAATTTGATCTCTATTGCAACTCAAATCACAGGCTTAATCGCTCTATCTGCGATTTCGTGGCAAATTTGGTCAGTAAAATCGCTTGCAGACATCGAATTTAAGTCTCCAAGGTCACGATGGCGAATAGAGACAGTTCCCTCTTCCGCTTCCTTTTGTCCAATGATGAGCATGTAGCAAACTTTGTCTAATTGCGCGTTGCGAATCTTGGCGCCAATTTTATCTGGGGTCTCATCTACACTCACGCGCACCCCACGAGAGGAGAGCATCTCACGCACTTCATTAGCAGTTTTCTCTACTTTCTCAGAAATGGGTAAAATGCGAACTTGTTCTGGTGCAAGCCAAGTTGGGAATTTCCCTTCAAAGTGCTCAATGAGCAATCCAGTAAATCGTTCCATCGAACCAAATGGGGCTCGGTGAACCATAACGGGACGGTGAGGCTTGTTGTCCGCCCCCGTATAAGTCAGGTCAAAACGCTCAGGCAAATTATAGTCTACCTGTACGGTACCCAATTGCCATTCGCGACCAATGACGTCACGGACAATAAAGTCAATTTTTGGACCATAGAAAGCGGCTTCGCCAGGCTCTTCGGTATAATCGGCACCCAGCCATTCTGCGGCATCGCGTAAGGCTTGTTCCGCCTTATCCCAATTTTCGGCAGATCCAACATACTTCGTACTATCTGGGTCACGCAAGGAGAGCCGCACGCGGTAATCCATCATCTGGAGGGTACCTAAAATCGTTTTGACGATACCAAGGCATTGCTGTACCTCAAATGCCAATTGATCGGGAGTACAAAAAATGTGGGCATCATCCTGCGTAAATCCACGCACACGCGTCATCCCACCCAATTCACCGCTCTGTTCCCAACGATAAACCGTACCAAACTCAGCAAGTCGTACGGGTAAATTGCGGTAAGAATGGGCATCACTCGCATAAATTTTAATGTGGTGAGGGCAATTCATGGGTTTAAGCATATATCCCTCAATTGTTCCAATGCTCAAGCCATTAAATAATTCTGCACAAGAGGCACCTTCTTTACTGAGGCGTTCCATCGCATCTCTCTCTGGAATGGGCGCATATTGACTATCCTTGTAATAAGGGAAGTGCCCCGAGGTACGATATAAGTCGAGCTTGCCAATATTTGGCGTATAAACCTGAGAATATCCCAGTTTATCAAGCTCTTCAGTGATGAAATCTTGAAGAGAACGGCGAATGAGCGCGCCCTTGGGCTTCCAAAGGACAAGACCCTGCCCGACAGCCTCATCAATGGCAAAGAGCCCCATCTCACGTCCAATACGACGATGATCACGCTTGCGAGCCTCCTCTAAACGCACTAAATGCTCATCCAATTGGGTACGATTGGGGAAACAAGTGCCATAAATACGCTGCAACATGGGTTTGCTCTTGTCACCTTTGTAAAAGGCACTGGCAATACTCATGATCTTAAATGCCTTGCAATTGCCAGTGCGACCTACGTGAGGACCTGCGCATAAATCGATAAAACTCCCATTGCGATACAAAGAAATTTCTTCATCTTCGGGAATATCATTAAGCAAATCAATTTTGAACTTAGAGCATACGTTGCGCGCACGGTCAGCACCAAGCTCACCCGACGTTGCTAAACGAAAGGCTTCTTCCCGGGTAATGACCTCGCGAGTGAAGGGCGCATTCTCCTTCACCACCTTTTTCATTTCTAACTCAATACGCTCAAAATCTTCTGTGCTGATGCGATGTTCTAGCTCAACATCATAATAAAATCCATTGTCAACGGCAGGACCTGCCGCCAACTGTGCCTCTGGCCAAATACGGCTAATGGCTGTGGCGAGTACATGTGCGCAAGAATGACGCAACCGATCCAAATCAGAGATTTGTTGGCGTTCTTCTAGGGTTTTCCGCTCTTTGTTATCTGACATACTGACTTTTTAGAAACGCCATTTGAGACAGAAAGGCAATGTTAAATCATGTCCGTATGGAAATTATAACAAAATCACCTCAATCATTTCTCGTCTGTTTTAGCCTTCATCATGCGTTTTAGGGCTTGTCAATGAGAGCTGACAAGACTAGCATTAGACGCATGTATTATATCACCACGGCAATTGATTATACCAATGGACCGCCCCACATCGGACACGCTTATGAAAAAGTCTTGGCAGATGTTTTGGCTAGATGGCATCGTCTCAAGGGTGAAGAAGTCTTTTTCCTGACGGGAGTCGATCAACATGGGCAAAAAGTACAACAAACAGCGGAGAAACGCGGCATTACTCCTGCCCAGCATGCGGCAGAGATGACCATCAAGTTCAAAGAGCTCTGGGCTCGCCTCGGACTTAGTTACAACGGCTGGGCTGAAACGAGCGACCCACGCCATATTGCCTGCGTCCAAAAGATTTTAACGAATCTCCATGACAAAGGTCTCCTCTACAAAAAAACCTACAAAGGGTTTTACTCCGTCAGACAAGAACAATTCCTCACGGACAAAGAACGCAACGAAGAGGGCGTTTTTGGTTCTGAATGGGGTCAAGTCGTCGAGTTAGAAGAAGAGAACTGGTACTTCAAACTCTCTGAACAAGCCGAATGGATGCGCAATTTTGTCACAAGCAGCGAAACATTCGTCTCGCCCTCCTTCCGTAAACAAGAAGTTCTCAACGCCATTGAGCGCGCTTTCGATGGTGATCTCTGTATCTCTCGCCCCAAAGATCGCCTCTCTTGGGGGATAGAAATCCCCTTTGATACCGATTTTGTGACCTATGTCTGGTTTGATGCCCTGATTAACTATATCTCTTTCGCAGGTTATCTCGCAGAGACTGGCTCCAATTTACCAGACTTTGACAAACTGTGGCCTGCCACTTGTGAAATTATTGGCAAAGATATTTTGATCCCTGCTCATGGTATCTACTGGCCTGCCATGCTGCACGCAATGGGCTTTAGCGATGAAGATATGCCTGGTCTACTCGTCCATGGCTGGTGGAATATCAATGGCGAAAAAATGTCAAAATCCATTGGCAACATCGTCGACCCAAATGCCCTCATCGACGCCTTTGGTATCGAAGCCGTACGCTATTATCTCGTTCGCGATATTGCAACGGGCAAAGACTCTAACTTTGATGCGGATCGACTCGTCATGCTCTACAATACCGAGCTTGCTAACGACTTTGGCAACCTCTGTAATCGCTCGATTAACATGACCAAAAGGTATCGAGACTCCATCCTGGCAGCCCCTGACACTTATGACAACGAAACAGCCTCTATCCTACGCCAATCCATGGCAAAAACGGTCGCTGACTTCACCTCATTGATGGACTCAAACATGGTCGCTGACGCACTTGCCTCACTCAATGCTCAAGTATCTGCCTGCAATAGCTACATCGAGCAAGAGCAACCATGGAAACTCGCCAAAGACGATGCCGAGGCAACACACTTGGATTGCGTCCTGCGCCACTTGATGGAGTGCTGTACTCAACTCGCAAGCCTCCTGCGTTGTGTCTTGCCTGATGCTTGCCTACAAATGCTCAACCAGCTCAATGCCAGCGATCTCGTCAACACGATGACTCCAGCCAACATGCAATGGGGTATCTTACCTGCGGGACACACTGTCAACGATCCTGCCCCCATTTTCCCCAGAATCCTATCTGAAGAAGAAAAGGCAAAACTAGCGGCTAAAGTAGCCAAAGGCGATAAAAAATAAGAAAAGCGCTAATCCGCTCACCTTAATACACAAAAAAAGCTGGTGGCTTCGGCGGGAATCGAACCCGCATCTATCCTTTAGGAGAGGATCGTTCTATCCATTGAACTACGAAGCCATGAGACCTAGACTAAGTAAATTATTTTTGCTCACGAAACAAGCTACCTTTTTGCCATGTAGCTTTTTCTCGGCAATTTTGTTGTTTTAGCAAGGGGTGTATCTTATGATTATGGGCATGATTACCTTGCGACGCAACATCCATGGATTCATGGTCAGCTCTCGATTAGCACTACTCCCGACCCTATTGACAAATGCAATGGTCGCTTGGGTCATTATGACAGGCAAGCAACCTCAACACAACCAGTGGCAAAGTTATGCAATAATTGTCGTAACAGGGCTTTGCTACTACCTCTATGGCATGTGGGAGAATGACCGCGTCGATGCTCGATGGGACGCGCGACATCGCCCTAATAAGCCGATTCCACGGGGAGACATCAGCCTCATGAGCTTACGAGTTGCCAGCATGATAGCAGGGGCATCTGCCTTAATTTTAACAGGTCTCCAACTATCGCAAGGCACCACATTAGGCTTGGGCTTGTTATTTATCATCATTTTTTACAACTGGCTCCACAAACACCGCCCAGAGGCAATTATTCTAATGGGAATTTGTCGTGGGGGATGGGTATTCCTCGCCTGTGCTTTAGCATTTGTGGCAACGACAGGGGGCAATCTCACTCAAATGATGAAGAGTCCGCAACTCTCACTCTGCCTCTACTATACCTTAAGCCTTACCCTTTATACCACGGTGACAACAGGAATTGCTCGTGGTGAGTCTCATAGCAACTCACTCCATCAATGGGCGTTTATGTTACTCGCTGGCATGTGTATCCACGATGCAATTTGGCTCGCTTACCTCTCCTCATGGGGGATAGCGAGTGCAGCCCTCGGGTGCTTTGTGCTCATCCCCGTCTTGCGTCGTACAGGACAATCAGCCACATAATGCAATGACTAGAGATTAACTCAAGACTGACGATTAGCGTGCTCGCCCTCTTCAATAAGTTTCCAAAAGTGCTTGGATTGACTCAATGCCTTATCTTCATCAGAGAGTTTAGTGCGGAAGAGGAAGTCAGATAGACTGTTTTTATCTAAAACGCGATGAACGACCACCTTGTCATCCAAAATTTCAAAGTAAATACGGTAATCTTTAGCTCTCAAACGATAAAGAGTCTTGCCGTCTTTTTCCAATTTACCATATTGAGTACCATCCAAATTTTGAAGGGTTGTCTCTGAGACTTGGAATTCACCTAATAACTCCAATTGCTCCAATGTTGGTATTTTGGAGATTTCGGACGCACTAATTTCATTGAAAACGATTTGGAGCATGCCCTTTTGTAATAGATTCAAACTTAAATTCAAGCCGTCATTTGATGAATTCCACTTTCTTGACGGATTTCGGCTCTGCGTCAGATTTACTGGTAATAAATGTGATAGAATAGAGCCTGACTATGAGCCGAGAGTTTGACCAGCGAGTAACCTTCGTTAACGATGCGATCCAGTTCGATTCGGAAGAAATCCTGATGAGCGAGTTTGGTTGGCTGATTTTTGGTCAGAATCAGGGGCAAGGTTCAGGAAAACGGGTCAGGTTCCCACTGGATTCTTTTTTATAGCACATCAGAGATGATCGTGCTCTAAGATCAAGTTTTTAAGACTCGCTTAAGAATCTCGTTTGGTTTGTCTTGATTGACACGGAGAACTTGCCTACATTGTCCGGCGTCATGTCCGACCGTAAGAAACCATACCCTTTCGACGTTTTTGAACCTGAATGGCAACATATTTGGGATGAATGCAAAACCTTCAAGATGCCCAATCCTGGAGACCCCCAATTTGATGCCTCAAAGCCGAAATATTATGTTTTGGATATGTTCCCCTATCCCAGCGGCGCAGGGTTGCATGTTGGTCACCCAGAGGGCTATACCGCAACTGATATTATGGCGCGCTTTAAGCGCATGAACGGGTTTAACGTCTTGCATCCGATGGGATGGGATTCATTTGGTCTGCCTGCCGAGCAATATGCTATCAAGACGGGGCAACATCCCGAAATCACGACAAAGCAAAATATCGACAACTTCCGACGTCAACTCAAGATGTTAGGGTTTTCTTATGATTGGGATCGTGAAATTGCCACAACCTCCCCCGATTATGTTCGCTGGACGCAATGGATTTTCCTCAAGCTTTACAATTCATACTATAACAAAGAGTTAAAAAAGGCATGCCCAATTGCCGATCTTGAGGCTCAAGGTCTCACGCACGATCAAATTGACAATCGTCGCCTTGCCTATGTCGCCGAGGTCTCGGTCAATTGGTCACCTGATCTTGGCACGGTACTCTCTAACGAAGAAGTTGAGGAATGGCGCTCAAAGGGGCACCATGTCGAGCGTCGTCCCTTACGCCAATGGATGTTACGCATTACTGATTATGCAGAACGTCTCATTGACGAGCTCGAACCTCTCGACTGGCCCGAGTCAATCAAGCTCCTCCAACGCAATTGGATTGGTCGCTCCGAAGGCGCCGAGGTCGATTTCAGCATCAACGGCAAGCCCGTCACCGTTTACACCACGAGACCTGATACCTTATTTGGCGCCAGCTACATGGTTTTAAGCCCAGAGCATCCCTTCATCTCAGAGATCACCATCCCCGAGCAAACTCAAGCCGTACGCGACTATCAGGCATCATGCGCCAATAAAAGCGATTTGGAGCGCACAGAACTCAGCAAGGAAAAGACAGGTGTCTTTACGGGGGCATACGCCATCAATCCTGTCAATGGTGAGCAAATCCCCGTTTGGATTGCCGACTATGTCATGATGGGATACGGTACAGGCGCAATCATGGCAGTCCCAGCTCATGATGAACGAGATTTCGCCTTTGCTCAAAAATTTAATCTTCCCATCCTTCAAGTTGTCCAGCCCCCCCGTGCAGACATTGATTGGAGAGGGTTCTGCGGATATGAGGGCTCTAGTATCAATTCAGGATTCCTCACGGGCATGCCAACAACAAAAGCCAAAGAGACAATGATTCAATGGCTTGAGGGACAAGGGAAAGGTCGTCGCCAAGTCAATTATAAATTGCGTGATTGGTTATTCTCTCGTCAACGTTATTGGGGTGAGCCCTTCCCCATTATTTGGGAGAATGGTCGTCATGCCGCGATCTCTGAGGCAGAGCTACCCCTTCTCCAACCTGAGATGGAAGATTTCAAACCAAATGGCGACCCTCGAGGCCCACTCGTCAAGGCAACTCAATGGATGAAATACTCTGAGACAGCCATGCGTGAGACCAACACCATGCCCCAATGGGCAGGCTCTTGCTGGTATTATCTACGCTACCTCGACCCTCACAATACAGATCGCTTTGTCAACACAGAGGCAGAGCGTTACTGGATGGGCAATGGTGCGACCCCAGGGGGCATTGATCTCTATGTCGGTGGCACAGAGCATGCAGTCTTGCACCTCCTTTACGCTCGTTTCTGGCACAAGGTTCTTTTTGATCTTGGCTACATCACGACTCCAGAGCCCTTTCAAAAGCTCATCAATCAAGGGCTTATCCTTGGTGAGGATGGACAAAAAATGTCAAAATCTCGTGGCAACGTCGTCAATCCAGATGACATTGTCCATGAATACGGTGCCGATGCCTTGCGCCTTTACGAAATGTTCATGGGCCCGTTGAAAGACGTTAAACCATGGGCTACCAAGGGGGTCGAGGGCGTCTCTCGCTTTTTAGCGCGCACATGGCGTGTCGCCTTTATTGAGAACCAAGAAGGACAATGGGCTCCCTCGGGCAAAATTGGCGAATTTATCACTGATACAAAAGACGATCTAACCGCTAAGATGTTAAATGTCCGTAAGGAATTACACAAAACGATTAAAAAGGTCACGGCAGATGTCAATGACATGTCCTTCAATACGGCTCTCTCCAAAATGATGGAATGCACGACTGCCATGACGGCAGCCCCTCAAGTACATTTGACGGATTACGTCGCTCTGCTCACCTTACTCAATCCCTTTGCCCCTCACATTACTGAGGAACTCTACGCTCGGTTAAAAAAACAATTCTCGACTCTCCCACAAGAGCAATTGTGCCAACAAGCATGGCCCATCTGCGATGAAAGTTTGCTCGTAGAAGACAACATTACCCTCATTGTCCAAGTAAACGGTAAAATGCGTGATAAGATGGTAGTGGCTGCCTCTGCCAGCAATGAAGATATTGAGGCTATTGCCAAATCTTCAGAAAAAGTCCAAGCCTTGCTCCAAGGTATGACCATTCGTAAAACAATCGTCGTCCCTGGTCGGCTGGTAAATATTGTCGCAACACCTGCCAACTAAGCAACTAATCCCCCCGTTGATTCTTGATTCTCATGAGAGATAAAACCCTCATTGCCCCATCGCTCCTCGCCGCTGACTTTTCAAAACTAGGCGATGAGGCGCGACGCGCCTTTGCCTCGGGGGCGGACTGGTTACATCTCGACATCATGGATGGTCATTTTGTCGATAATATTTCATTTGGTCCGAGCATATGTGCCGCCGTACGTCAATCAGTCGGTGCTGATGCCTTTTTAGACGCGCACCTCATGATTGAACGCCCTGATCACTACTTCCCCCGTTTCGTAAAAGCAGGCGTCAACCTCATCTGCATCCATGTGGAACTAGCTGATGAATATTACCTCCACGACACACTGAAACGCATCCGTGAATCAGGGGTCAAAAATGGACTTGCCATCAACCCTGCCACCCCTTTTGACAAGATTCTCCCCTACCTTGCTCAGATTGACCTACTATTAGTCATGTCAGTCGTCCCTGGCTTTGGGGGGCAATCCTTCATGGCAGAGGTTCTCGATAAAGTCGAGCGTGCCGCCTCATGGAGAGAAGAGCATGACGCCTCCTTCCTCATTCAGATGGATGGGGGCATTGGTATCAACAATGCACAACTCTGCAAACAGGCAGGTGCAGACGTGCTCGTCGCTGGCTCCTCCACATTCAAAGCCCCCGATATGGCTCAAGCTATATCGACATTAAGATAATCTCTCGTTTAATCTCAAAAAAAAAGCTCGCAGAAAAAATTCTGCGAGCTTTTTTGATGAGGATAGGAGAAAAATCTTAACTACGTTTTCTTCTTAATAAAAGGCTAGCAAGCGCAAACAATGCCATTGTCGCAGTCGTTGGCTCAGGGACAGCTGCAACGGTGCCAGTTAATGAAATATCTTTAATGGTAGCATTTTGACCATTAGCTCCTCCCGTTGAACCAATAACAACATATATTTTCCCATTGCCATCATTGACAACGTCCTTATATTGTTCTGAATCAACAGTATAAGATACATTCCATGGATTAGAGCTAGCATTCATATGATCTTTTCCTAATTGAAGAACATCTCCCGTTTTTGTTTCATACCAGAGTGACCAATTGCAAGCAGCAGGACCAGTCGTTGCGGGTGTGAGATTAAAACTAAAGGTCATGTCAGAATACGAGCTCAAATTATTAAGAGTCAATTTCATCCCAGCACATACACCGTTTGTACCATTCATATTAGG
>JAVXPO010000045.1:13097-16650 GCA_036644695.1 Akkermansia sp.
CAACCCATATCTGTATTACCCGTTGTTGTATACCATCCATCACTTCTTGAGGATAACCAACCTTTAACATCAGATCCTAAGATGCCGTCTCCAGGGAGTCGCCCACCTGAATTATAGCCAGCAGCAGTAACTCCTGTTATAGATGGTAATAATTGAATCGTTGCCGCCTGAACTCCAGAGGCAAAAAGACTCAAAAGAAAAATAGAAGAAAAATATGTAGATTTCATAAATTACTAAATTAAGTCCTTTTTGTATATCGGATTCTATATCCGCTTCGATTAGAGCTAATGCACTTATTATCAACTAGTAACAAATTTTATGAATCTCGAAAAAATCTAATTTCTCACAAAATATTTTTCATATTACCTTTATTATCAATTGAAAATTTTTAATTGACATCGGATATAGAATCCGATGTCTGAGAAGAAAAGCTCGCAGAATTTTTTTCTGCGAGCTTTTTTGATACGGACAGGAGAAAAATCTTAACTACGTTTTTTCCTCAATAGAAGGCTAGCAAGAGCAAACAATGCCATTGTCGCAGTCGTTGACTCTGGGATAGCAACAACGGCAGTACCAGTTAATGAAATATCTTTAATGGTAGCAATTTTACCACCTGTTCCTCCAGATGTCCCGATGACAGCATGTATTTTCCCAGTTCCGACTACTTCTTGCGTATACTCATCAGAATTAACAGTAAGGATTGCTGTATCATTACCTCCCCATACACCAGAACCTGATGCATTGCCTTCGGCTAACGCAACACGTTCTCCACTAGAGCCGTATTTGATATTTTTTAATAAATCCCCATTAATAGCCTGATAGATTATTGTATCTTTTTAAAGATCAACTCTCCTCTTGAGTCTGTTGGGTTTGATACTCCGCTGACTGTTGCCTTGAGGGTATAAGCATCAAGATTGGTTCGGTATTTTTTGAGGATAATTTTATAAGTATTTTCTTTATTCTCAGTACCCGTCCAACCTTCATGGGAATCAGCAGCGACTTTTTTGTTTCCTTCGTAGAGGCTGACAGAGTGGATGGCTAAGGCACTAGAGCCACTTTGCCATTTGAAGCTAGCGGTATAGGTGCCAGGGGCATCAATTTTATCGGTGACATTAAATTCTAGCGTATTGCCTTTGCTCAGATCCCATGGGATTCCTTTCGCTTGTTTCATCGAGATGGCGAGTTGATTGAGCATGAGCTTTTTGCTCTTCATGATTTTATTTGCAATAGTCAAAGCGTTTCCCTCTGCTTTATTGGGATATCTTTTTTTATTATCACAAAAGGCTAAATCTCCTGCGTTTGTTTTCTCTGCGCATTCTTTATTCGCTTTTGCCTGATCTTTTTTCTTGGTTAAAATATCAAGCTGAGCTTCAAAAAAGTTTTTCCATCTGGGTAGGTAAAAGTCGTTGACGAGTCCAGACCATTGACGGTTTGAGTAATCATTGAGTGCTTGTGGTGCTTTAGCGATCCATGTAGTGATCATCATTTTAGCTGCGCGATCCATGCTCTCTTTTTCTTGTGGCGTTTGCCCTTTATTGAGGGCTTTCGTTTGCCATGTCCCGAGGAGGAATTGCTCATCCGTCCCGAGGATGTCATCCATATCGGTTATTAGAGAGAGGAAGAAGCGGACGTTCTCTTTGAAGGCTTTTTCATCCTTCATATCATAAGCATCGCGCGTTGCTTGCAATTGGTAAAAGGCAGCATCTGCGAGGACTTGGCGCATGATGTCGACAAAATCGTAATGAAATGTTGCCTGTTTGAGTAGCTCTGGATGAGCGTTGGCGGCATCCAGATAACCTTGGGCGGCTGTGATGATATCGCTCAATTCATAATAGTGCTCACCAGATGACCATGTTGATGCCTTACGAATATCCCACGAGGGTCTCCCACAAATGATGGATTCGGTGCACCCCTCTTGGTCTCTCACTGGAGAATAGATGGATGTAGAGAGCGATTTGAGTGCCTCTACAATAGAGTCTGGAGCCGAGCCGTAACGCTGTATGGCATAGTTCTTGAGCCATGAGTTAAGGGGAATGTCATCAGTTGTCCACAGACGGTCACTGAATAAGGAATAGTGCAGGGGGTTTGTCTCTAATCCCTCGGAGAGTGTTCCCATTCCGATGAGACCTTGCGATTGATACTCAGACAATTGACTACCCAATTGAGAGAGGAGGGGTAAGCCCCCATACATGCCTGTCTTACCTCCAAAGTTGGCTAATTCACACCAGACCCAAGGGATACCGTTAAAGGTTCGCAAGCCCCCCTTATGATTGGTGAGATTTTTTGTGAGATTGAGGATGAGTGAATGCTCTTTATCTATCCCCAAGAGTAGTGCGTTTGAGGGATTGCCCCCCCAAGCTTGGATGACCCAATTTGAGTTGGGTGATGCTTTTTGCATGCTTGACTGCACAACTTGAGCGGCTTTGGTAACATTGATGCCGCCCGAAGTGCCTCCCTCATGGAAAAGGTCGCCTGCATACATGGTGCTAGTGGTGCCATAAACTTGATGGAGGGCTTTGTACCATGCCTCTGCGAATTTAGGGAATGCAGGGCAGGTGGGGTCAATAACGGCTGGACGTTTAAATCCAACCCATTCCCCTTGTGGGATGACTTTCAAATCTTTAACCGCAGGAACTGTTGCTTCAAAATCTGAAGGAATAAAGCCTACATAACCTTGGAGGACTGGAGTCATGCCCATTTGTTTCGTGCGCGAGACAATTTTTTTACCGAGGAGAGCCTCACTATTGATTTGTCCCTGAGATAAGGGACCTCCATGTCCTTCGAGATTCCCCATATTCCACCAAGCGGCGGCAGCTGGATTTGGGATAAATTTGATGATTTTATCTTGTGGATAGCCAAGATTGGTGAGGAAATCCTCCCATGTTTTCTCAAGACCTGCCGTCACAAGCGCATGGGTGAATCCACTTAGGGCGAGGAAGTCGAGCTCATGCTGCCAGCGATTCCAATCCCAAAAAGCAGCTGTGTACGAGAGGGTGCAATAGTTGTAGGCAAAGACAATATTCCATGGCTCTGTGATCGTAATTGTTTTATCAGGACGTGGGAGAGGGGTTGGTAAATCGAGGCGATCTCCATTCCAAGAGAAATGCACCTTGGCAACATTTTTTAAATACCAACCGTATCCCGCAATGAGTTCGCGGACATGAGCCGCTTTGATGATGATGCCAGTTTTCGTTGGGCTAATGGTGATTTTTTTATCAAGAGACGGATCAATATCAAAAGAGACAAGCCCTTGAGCATCTGGTGTCATACGCTCTACAACTCCTTGAGCAATCGTAATTGGTGATGGGGTCAAGTGTGCTGGAGCGCATAAGGCAACGCTTGTTGCCGTTAATGATAAAAAGCCTAAAGTAGAAAAAGAGGGTAACATAGCCATCGTAGTGGTGATAGGATAATGAACTAAATACGTCTATAGATGAGGTTTATCTATCAGACTTTCATCTTTTATCATAAATAAAATAGAAAAACAAAATAAAAAGGCCGTCTCACAAATGAGTGAGACGGTCTTGAGAAAGAGTAAGATAGGGAGATAAAA